>CAJWNY010000049.1 GCA_913043815.1 uncultured Gammaproteobacteria bacterium | reverse complement strand
GTGATAATGATCTCTTCTGATCCTGCTAGCATTTGAAAAGTCATTAGATCTTTAGTCAAAATTACATCGCTAGAGATACCCCTTTGGAATATTTTTTCTATCAGCGGCATAGTGGGTACGGGAACCATGTGGTAAAAAGCCAGTTGCTTAATGCCGGCTTTTTTACTTTGCGCTTCAAGATTAGTGGAGTGCGCATGGTAGTCGTGCACATCGCTGACTATGGTCGCTGTTCTATCGTTTCCAGACGCTTTCATTGCCGCTATGACGGCGGCTAGTGCGGGCTCCGAGAGCGCATCATGGAGCAGCAGGTCAGCGTCTTTGGCCGCTATAAACAACGAGTCAGTGGAAACTGTATCGCCGCTGATGACTACCGAACGATCTTTGTAATCTACGCGATATCCCATAGCTGGATCGATTGGCGCGTGATCTACAAGAAATGCGGTGATCTTAATATTGGCGTCCTGAAATGCTATGCCAGGCGTTATTGTGATTGGATTCATAGCTGCTGTTGCTGCAGGTAAAAGATCTGCGCCGTGGTGAGCGGTCCTGTAAGTTTTGTCCAATTGGTAGGCTATGTTAAATCCACCGATTACAGTTTCCACGCCTTGGGGTCCATAAACGTTGAGTTTGCTGTCGCGACCTTGAATCCAGGAATTCATGTTCACCGAGGGCACATCGGCGATATGGTCCGAGTGAAAGTGGGTCAAGAAAATACCAGTTAGTCGGCCTGTAGGCAGCCGCGCTTCGGCTATTCTGAAAGACGCGCGGTCACCTATATCGAACAAAAAGAAATGCTCTGGCGTGACTACAGCTATGCAGGCTTGGGCGCGGTCTGGATCATTACCCAGAGGGGAGGCGCTGCCACAAACGATAACATTGAGTCCCTCTGAGTCGATTGCTTGCTTGCTCATGCCCAACGTTGCAAGTCGGTCAATTAAAAAATCTTGGCCGCTTGCTGTGTTGTAGAGTGCGGCTCCGGCAATAATAGTCAGAAGCACGGGTGTGCCAATAAATACCGCTAGTTTTTTCATTTTTGGGGTCTCATATGGTTTGTTGCGTTTCTAAATGTTTGAGGATCTAAGGGCGATTTCATGTTCTACGAGCCAAATTCTGTCCTGACCCCAGCATGAAAAACTGCCTTCTTTGCTGCCGCCTGAGACCCTGAAACTCGGAACACCCCACAATCCGGCACAGAGCATTGCCTGTAGGTTTTCCTCAAGCACGTTCTGCCAATCGCATTTTGCTGCCTCTATATGTAACTCGTGCCAATCTAGGCCGGCATTTTCAACTACAGTTCTTAGTCCGTCCTCAGAATCTATATCAATGCCCTGGGCAAAGCAGGCGGCCAGATATTCGCCTATAAATTCCAAACCGCGATCCAAATTAAGTGCACCCGGATAAAGGGCAAAAGCGCGTTTAACCGGTTCGCCAAATGGATCTACAAAGTTGCCAAAGGCTATGTTTTTCGCCCGTGCTTCACGCGCGCAGTCCATAATAATGTATTGCTGCTTTGCTCGTGGCGCTGGGATACCGCGCATGAGCATTGGCATAACCGGGCGAAGTGTCAACTGCACGCCACTACGCCGAATAAGATCTGCCACTTGCTGGTGGCCAATTGCGGTGTAAGGACTGCGTAGTGAGGGGAAGTACTCTAGCGTCACGTTGCTTGCACTGTTAGCAGCGACTTTGAGCACTTTCTCTGCCATGAGCTGATGGGTTGCATCTGCGTTGTCGGTTTGACACGTTGCAAAGCCTTCCTCGGATAGTCGGGCGCGTAGCAGGCTAATTCTATCTACTCCCCAAAACCATTCCCCTTCAAAATAAAAAGCGCCGCCTCGGTAGTGGCCGAGTTTCTCTAGCAGTTTATTATTTTGCTTCAATACTGTTGCGGTTCTTTTATAGTCGTCTTTGGGGATTTCCAGATTATGTCCGTGCCAAAGGTTCCTGCCGATTGCTTTCGCATGTTCAGCAAAGTCGGGTGTGTCCACAAAAGGCGCAAGTAGATTGTTGGCGATTTCGGTTTGTTCACTACTTGGAAGACTAAGCTTTTTATTGGTCTCGGAAATTTTCGGAATCGGCAGCGCTTCTCCATAGAACGGCGCAATGGTTTTTGCGTCGTTATAGGCCCAAAGCGCGAAGCGCTCTGCATCACCTTGGTAGGCTTGGTCGTGGTTGCTAACTAAATGGGTGCGCAGGGGTAATTTGTAGTCTTCCACAAACGACTGCAAATGCTGAACCACAAGAAAGCTGTAAGGGTCGTCTACTTGATGAAAGTAATGTAACTCGCTGGGTTGGCCGCTGATTTTTCTCATTAGGCGCGCGCCGTTGCGCTTGAATTGCAGAAAGCCGTTGGATGCCATGACACCCATGCCTAAAGATCGTATTCGAGTTTCTAGTCTCATAGTTGGTCTCTAAAACCGCAGGTTACATTGGTGGTCGCACCAGTAGCTTGGTTGGCGGTCGGATTGTTTGTGGGCCAGTACGTAAATAGCGCAGATGCCGCGTCCACTACACGTTCATACCTTGCTGCTTTAGCGAAATAAAAGCTTCTCGCAGCCAGTGCCGGAGAATATTTCATTTATTTGAGTGCGGCTATCGGCGTCTAAATTTTGATATTCCTGATTAATGGCGGCCAAACATTTACCCTGGTAAACAAAGGTAGGTTGGATCCAGCGTTGACCATCAATAGTGGTTTCCATTTCGCTTGCACCTTTCTGCAGCGCTTGCGCATTGGCCAGTAAGGCGGGCGCATAGACTCTACCTATTTCTCTCAGTAGCGGGCCGAGGTTCACTTTCACGTCGGCGACGTTCATCCAGTCGTTGGCTTCTGCGGCGTTACCGCTAAGGTCATCGACAATATCTGTCCAGGCATGCACGCGAGGGGCCCGCTCCATACAAATTTGCGCAGGTGTGGGGTCAAACTTAGCTAGCTGTGTCAATTGCGCGTATAGCCCAAAGTCGGCAGATGATGGACGTTGCCCTAAGACGAAGGTCTGCTTTTTAATGAGATCGTCTAGAATAGATAGGAAACGTTTGTAGCTGTTTTCAATAACCTCCGCTGTGATGTCGTTAGAGCCGACTACGTATAGTCGAGATATTTGTCGGTCGGCAATGTGGTCTGTCATTGCAACTAGTTTTTCTTCTGAGCTTTGTATGCCACTCCATCGGGGCAGTATGGTGCCGGCCATTTTAATGTCTGCGTCGAAATGCCAGCGGTAGTGGAACATGGCTTTGGTTAGCCATTCATCGCCGTAGTCTTCTATTAAATAATTTAGAAAAGCCAGTACTGGGTTGCTGGGTATCGCCTGACGGCCTTGGTAGTCGTTTTCAAAACGTCTGATCAGTGGTGTTGAATCTACTACGGCTTCTATCTCGCCGTTGGCATTGGGCAAATAGAATGTGGGCAATAAATCCACCTTTGCGGAGGGCATGCCCAGGGACGCTGCCTGATCGCCGATTAGTAGTTGATAAGGAATATGGCGATAGCGCAGATAGGCGAGCATTTTTCTGGTGTAGGGAGATCCGGGCACGCCCTTAAATTTGAGTGGTGCGGTATTCATAATGATTCTCTCTTGTTGAGCTTTTCGCCGATTTACGGCCGTAATTTGCAAGCGATTAGTATTTCAGGAGTTTCTTGTGGATAAAAGCGGGAGCAGAACGGTTTACTCAGATCTGCTAGATACCCACCAAACGCTGGTTAGATCTTCCCATGCCACATAATGGATGTCATTATTATCGAGCTCGATTTTCTCTGATACGAGTGTGCGATAAATTGGAGAGCGGATGCAGAGGTTTTTTAAGATTTCTTTGGTCACAGTGGCGGTCTTAGGTCTATTGGCTTTTAGCGCATGGCAGAATCGAATCAATTTGTTGGTTTGGGGTGCGCCTATCTTAGCCGAAACCCTAGACCCTATTGGCCCTAATGTACCCACTCAGTGGACGCTTGGGCCAGATCTTGCGGAATTGCCAGCAGGGCAGCGGCCACCCAATGTAATTTTAATATTGGCCGACGACATGGGCTTTAACGATGTATCACTGTACAACGGCGGCGCTGGTGATGGTTCTGTCATGACGCCGAATATAGACGCCCTGGCCGAGCAGGGTGTTTCTTTCACCAATGGTTATGCCGCTAACGCAGTTTGCGCGCCCTCACGGGCGAGTTTGCTCACAGGGCGATATTCAACGCGTTTTGGTTTTGAGTTCACTCCTGTATTTAAATTAGGACCAAAAATTTTCCAGTGGATGGAGGACTTAGAACCCAAGCCGCTGCCTAGCTTCATCGATACAGTGGGAGCCGATGCTCTGCCTGAAATGACTGAGCTGGGCATGCCCAGTTCGGAGATCACTATTGCTGAAACACTGCAAGAAGCCGGTTATTACACTGCGCATATTGGTAAATGGCATTTAGGTAATAAAGTGGGCATGCGTCCTCGAGATCAAGGCTTTGATGATTCTCTTTATATGGCAGGTACCTTGTATCAGCAGTGGGACCACCCGAATGTGGTCAGCGCGAAACGGCCTGAAGATGGTATTGACCGAATGGTCACTGCTACTGCCAGATACCGAGCTAACTTCAATGACGGCGAATATTTTCACCCCGACGGCTATTTAACAGACTACTATTCCAGAGAAGCGGTAAAGGTCATTGAGAATAATCGCAATCGTCCGTTCTTTTTGTATCTGGCTCAGTGGGGCGTGCATAACCCTTTGCAGGCTACCGCCGAGGACTACGCCGCTTTTGGTCACATTGAAGACCATCACCTGCGTGTTTACGCGGGCATGATTCGTGCGCTGGATCGCAGTGTGGGCGAAGTGACAAAGGCCTTGGAGCGCAATGGCCTGGCTGAGAATACGCTGATTGTCTTTACTAGCGACAATGGCGCCGCCGGGTACATTGGCTTGCCGGATGTAAACAAACCCTTTCGTGGGTGGAAGCTCACGCATTTTGAGGGTGGCGTCCATGTACCTTTCATGGCCAAGTGGCCCGCACAAATTCAGCCTGGCGTTGTTGTATCGGATCCCATTCACCATGTGGATATATTTCATACCTTTGCTGTAGCAGCTAACGCTGAAATACCCAGTGACCGCAAGTTAGACGGCGTTGACCTAGTCCCATACGTCAGAGGAGAAAAAGATGAGCCGCCTCATCGAACACTGTTTTGGCGTGAAGGACACCAGCAGAGTGTATTGCACAACGGTTGGAAATTGATTCGAGCTAATCAAACGGATAAAGGCCCTAACGCACCACAACAGAAATGGTTATTTCACTTGTCTCAAGATCCCACTGAGCAAACTAATTTGGTGACATCCGAAACAGGTAAACTTTCAGAGTTAGAGAGCTTGCTGGAAGAGCACAATGCCGAGCAGGCTGCACCTGCATGGCCTAGCGTTTTCGACGGGCCTCAGAGAATCGATAAAACTGGAATTGAACCTTATGCTGATGACGATGAGTATATTTATTGGCCAAATTAAATAATCTGGTGGCGCGTAATGGCTAGGGCGCAGACCGGTTATAATAAGTTGTTAGATATTTTGGAGAGTACAAAATGGAAGTTAGAAACAGTGTTTATCCTAGCGAGGAGCAAATGCATGGTTTTTTGCAGCCTGGTCCTGAAGGCCCAATCTACATGGTCAACCTGCTTAAGTTTAAAGATCTAGCGGCGTATGAAGACGGGCGCGAAACCCATCTCTCGGGTAAAGAAGCTTATCAATTGTATGGCGCTGGGGTGTCCCAGCTTTTGAAAGAGTTTGGTGGTGGCGTGGTCTTCTCTGGCGAAGTCAGTCGGTTGATGCTGGGCGAAGTGGAGAACCTTTGGGATGAAGTGGCCATCGCTATGTACCCTTCCCGTAAGGCAATGCTTAAAATGATGATGAGTCCGACCATGCAGGAAATTGGGCTGCATAGGGCGGCAGGTCTGCATGGCCAACTAAATATTGAAACAACAACAATGGACTTCAGCGGCCTAAAGCAGGCTTAATCACGTTTTTTGATTAGTAGCTGAATATGAGTGATAACACCGATGCTGGCTTAACAGGCGCCGACAGCGAAACCCATTATGGTCTTCCAAATGCCTGGTTTGTTTGTGCAGATGAGGCTCCGGACGAAGAGTTTTACCAAACGCCCAGAATGGTGGCGCATATCGATGAGGCTACGTTAATAGCACTCACCGAATTTTATCGCTCATTCATTCCTGCCCAAAGTGATGTTCTCGATCTTATGTCGTCTTGGATCTCTCACTTGCCTGATGATTTGCCACTAGGCCGGGTGGCTGGTTCAGGTATGAATGCAGATGAATTGGCGGCTAACGCCCAACTCACTGAATGGTCAGTGCAAAACTTAAACGAACAACCGACTTTGTCCTATGCCAGCGCTAGCTTTGATAGGGTCCTGATAGTGGTTTCTATTCAATATTTACGTCGGCCCATAGATGTTTTGTTGTCAGTATATAATTCTATGCGAGAGGGCGCTGAAATTGCCATTGCGATGTCACATAGATTATTTCCTACCAAGGCCATCGCCGCTTTTCAAAGTCTCTCGGCAGAGGATCGAGTGAATCTTGTACGCTACTATTTGGAAAAAGCCGGGTTTCAAGAAATAGAACAGATCGACTGCTCACCGGCTAACGCTGATCCGCTTTGGATCGTGACAGGTAAGAAATAGCGCCGACACTCAGGACTTTTGTTCAATCGTCACAACCTACTTTGAGAATAGTTTATGTTAGAGATTGTCCCCCCAGCTTTGCGAGATGGCCGAATTCGCAGTGAACGTATAGCTGCTAATGGTTTGCAGTTTGAAGTAGATATGTGCGGCGCTGGTCAGCGTTTAGCTTTGTGCTTGCATGGTTTTCCCGAACACAGTTTTTCCTGGCGTTTCCAGTTACCAATGCTGGCAGAATTAGGTTTCAACGCTTGGGCGCCAAACCTTCGTGGCTATGGCAACACCACTCGACCTGTAGGTGTGCAAGCCTACCGTATGGACGAATTGATTGAAGATGTGGCTGGGCTTATTGAAGCTAGTGGCTGCAAAGAAACTGTGCTTATCGCCCATGATTGGGGGGCTGTGATTGCTTGGCAATTTGCCCTGCGTAAGCGATTACCACTCGCTAAACTTATTATATGTAACGTGCCGCACCCTCAGGCTATGTCCGATGCATTTGGCTGGGAACAATTGAAAAAGAGTTGGTATGTGCTGTTTTTCCAAATTCCCAAGCTGCCGGAAAAATTATTAGGTAAAGATGGTGCTTCCGCTATCGGCAAGATGATGCGTGATACGGCGATAGATAAGAGCAGGTTTCCTAAAGAAGTTGGGGAAGTTTATCGACGTAATGCAGCAGCGCCTGGCGCGTTAACAGCTATGCTTAATTACTACCGAGGATTATTAAGATCGGGTAAAAACAGCGGCAATGTAAGTCCAAAAACGCCTATTGATGTTCCCACGCTAATGGTCTGGGGGGAGGAGGACGTAGCATTATCAAAGTCTACGACGCTGACTACCCACGAATATGTGACCAACTTTACTGTTCGTTACTTAAAAGGTGTATCTCATTGGGTGCAGCAAGAACAACCTGAAGCGGTGAACGCCATGATTTCTGCATTTCTGGCGGACCAGCCAGTGCCCGAGTACGCTAAAAACTAGGTTTGGCTGGCAGTTTTATTGCTTCCTGACGAGTGTTGTTCGGCTGTTGATAAGGAACGCTAAAGGTGGGGTTCGGATGAGATGTTATGAAACGCTTGGGAAAATATTCGGACTACCGGTGTGAAAGCTATGAGCGCGGCCGAACAGGTAACAGATTCATTAAGCCGGATTGCCGAAATGGATATAGACCTTACCCAAGCCGTTTACCGTGAATATTTTGCTCGGTGTCCTGCGGCCGGTATATTGATGGGTTATTCCGATCCGCATATGCAAGGACGAATGTTGGAACAAACCTTTGCTCTAACTATGGATCCTTCTTTGCAGGGCGAAGACCAATATTTTCGCTGGGAGATTGGTAATCACTTGATGGGTTACGGCGTAAACAAAAATATGTACTTAGACTATTTAGAGTCGATCCGCGATTGCGTGAAAATCGCGCTTGAAGAAGAATGGGAGCCGATGCATGAAAGCGGCTGGCAGCTGCGTATTCAGTCGTTGCTGGATGAACTTATGCTTTTTGACTAGAGCGCTAAAAAGTTGAAGGGCTCGAGAGCTGATTAAGGTAGTTTAAAGGGTCAGCCAAATCCCTCGAAATAGACCGTTTTTTCTCCTGATAGAGCTTCTTGAACTTGGACAAATCATTGATACGACTCAATTTTTTGTGATTCTCAAGGTTTTTCCGGACAGCGCTGTTTATTTGGTGTTAACGGGGGGCGGATTGATGTAAGTTTTCGAAGAGTTTTTCTTAGAGAGAGAGTAATGAACAGACTTATAGCCCTTGTGGGTGTCTTAGCTGTCGTCGTCTTGGGGTATATGGCGATAAATAATGAGACGGCTAGTACAGATATTCAAGATCGTTCACAAATAAGTGAGTTGTCATCAGCCGTTGAACCTACTTTAGGGTTTATTGATGACGCAAGAATTAAGAATGCAGAGTCCGAGCCAGGCAACTGGTTGTCTTTTGGACGCACTTACGAAGAGCAGCGGCATTCGCCTTTGACTCAGATAAATCGGGAGTCCATAGATGGGCTTGGTTTGGCTTGGTACAAAGATATGGGTACCAACCGAGCGCAGGAAGCCACACCGATTGTGGTGGATGGCATTATGTTTTTTACAAGCTCTTGGAGCCGCGTCTACGCTATTGATGCAAGGACTGGTGAAGAGTTGTGGATGTACGATCCGAAAGTGCCCGGTGAAGTAGCGCGTAAAGCCTGCTGTGACGTGGTTAACCGTGGTGTGGCAGTGTACAAGGGTCGCGTTTATGTAGGTAGTCTTGACGGTCGCTTGATCGCTCTTGATGCAGCCACTGGGCAAGAAGTTTGGGAAGTGGACACCATCATTGACCGTACCCGCTTTTATACCGTTACAGGCGCACCTCGTGTAGCTAACGGCAAAGTCTTTATTGGTAATGGCGGCGCTGAATTTGGCGTGCGCGGTTACGTAACTGCATACGACGCGGAAACAGGCGACCAAATGTGGCGCTTTTATACGGTTCCTGGTGATCCATCATTGCCGTTTGAACACCCAGAAATGGAAGTTGCTGCGAAGACCTGGAAGGGTGGTAACTGGTGGGAGTTTGGGGGTGGCGGCACCGTTTGGAACTCCATCGTATATGATCCCGATTTCAACAGCCTTTATATCGGCGTGGGCAACGGTTCTCCTTGGACGCGGATTATTCGCTCCCCCGGTGGTGGAGATAATCTATTCCTATCTTCAATTGTTGCGTTGGACGCAGATACCGGCAAGATGAAGTGGTACTACCAGACCACCCCCGGCGATAACTGGGACTACACAGCAGTGCAGGATATTGCACTGGCCGATATGGAAGTAGACGGCGAAATGCGCAAGGTTTTGCTGCAAGCGCCTAAGAACGGATTCTTTTATGTTATCGATCGCAGCGATGGCGAGTTATTGCGAGCGAATCCTTACGCCACTGTCAATTGGGCGTCGCATGTTGATATGGAAACAGGACGCCCGGTCGAAAATCCAGATATGGACTACACCGAAAAAGCGAAGTGGGTACTACCTGGGCCTTTGGGCGCACACAACTGGCAGGCGATGTCAGTGGACGTGGACGCTGGTGTTGTTTATATCCCAGCTCAGGATAATCCGTTGATTTATGGTGTATCTGAGCAGCTTAAGAAAACTGGTGTTCTCAAGCACGAGCCGGGACGTTGGAATACAGGTATTGAGTTTGGTCGTGTGACTAAAATGTTTATTGATAACATTGCCGACCAGCCCACACCTAAGGGTTACCTGAAAGCCTTCGATCCGCTTACGGGCAAAGACAAGTGGTCGGTAGAAATCCCTCACTACTGGAACGGAGGGGTGTTGTCCTCAGCGGGTGGTCTAGTCTTCCAAGGCGATGCTCTGGGCATGCTGAAAGCTTATGATAAAGATACAGGTGAAGTGGTCTGGGAGTTTAATACCTATACCTCAATGCTTGCGCCACCCATTACTTTTGAGCTGGATGGGGTTCAATATCTGTCTATCTTAACCGGTAGCGGTGGTGGTGATTTGTTTGGCGGCGAGCCCTTGCCCCCAGTCGCTGAACACGCATCATTGACCTACAACAACTACGGACGTTTGTTGGTATTCAGCTTGGGTGGTACGGAATCAATTCCTGTGCCTTCAGTGCGTGACCGCAGCATTCCTGCGCAAGTTGTTAATGCTTCGGTAACAGATATTGCTGCTGGTGAAATTGTTTACAACGAAGTCTGTGCTGTTTGTCATGGTTTGGCTGCGCGTTCTGGAGGGTCTATTCCAGATATGCGTCGTATGAGCGAAGGTACCCACGAGATCTTTAATGAGATTGTGCTTGAAGGACTACTGTCGGCACGTGGCATGGCTGGATTCGGTGACACCATTACCGAGAAAGATTCTACTCAGGTTCACGCGTACGTTAGAGCGCGGGCAGAACAAGATAGACTCTATGCAGCAGGGGAGGTTGAGTTGCCTCAACTGACATGGCTGGTCAACTAGGCAGTCTGCAGAATGCTTAATCCGATTTTGGTTTTTGCCTAGCGGGTTAAATTAAGAGCCGTAAATCTTTAAAGGATTTGCGGTTTTTTTTGTCTCTGATAAAAAGCTGTCTGTTAGCAACCGTTCAGTTTAGCGATGGAATTGCTCAGCAGATTGGGGACTTAAAGAAATGCAGGAGTGGTTTGAGTCCTAAAGGTCTTAGCCCAGATGTCTCTGCCTGTGCTTGTTTGCTTTGGCTGAAAGGTCGCGAAGGTAAATAGGGACGCAAGCGGCCAGATGCAGCTATTTAGCGTTAGCCAATCTTAGCTAGTTGCTTTCTTCGGTAGTGAGGGAGGTGGAATCTCAATGAACTCAAAGGTTGGGCTAAAGCCATCTTCGCCAGAGGGCGTCTCGCCCTGCTCGTAACCGTCTTCCGCAAGGTCAGAATTATTTTGGTCAGTGAGGATATTGTTGGAGCGGCGTCCGTTGAGCTGTTCGCCCTCGTCCATTTTGTCTAGGGCGGTCTGTGCTTTTTCAGCCAGTTCTATGCTCCAGGGCATTTTATAGGCCCGAGGATCCCCCGCAGGTATTCCAGCCTCGTCTGTAACGCGCAGCCAAAAGAAAATCGCGCCGGGTTCTTTGCTCCTTTTGTCTGGGTCTTCAATGGTAATCCACAAAATCCTAAAGGACTCCGGCATGCTGGCTTGAGTCGCCCAGCCTAGACTGTCGCGGTAAGCAATCCAGGTCAAAATATAAAATGCTGAGACGATCACAATCATCGAGCCTTTCACGAGGTGGGATAGTTTTGTGCCAACGCACAGTAACAGTAAGAGCGCCGCAACTAACGCGTAAGCCAAAGATAGAGTAATTGATATCCCCATCAGGATTTATCCTTAACAGCACGGGTAATGAGCTTTTTCGGTCGTTGACTGGTGCTTTCTACTGCTCCCAATGCATCTAGAGTGAAACGCACGGCAGTTTTCTCATCGCCGCTGCCGGTTAGCTGGTGGGTACCGTAATAAACCATGCTCACACTTGGGTTAAGCTTTTCGATTTTTACCGTTACTGGCAGAGGCTCACTGTAGTTAGACTTATAGTGCAGTAGGTTGACCACGTACTCACCAGGTTGGACCGCGCGCACCGTGACGGTTTCTTGATTGATCGGATTAGATATCTTAACGCCATTAATCGTGATGTTATCGGCAAACACGCCACGGTCGTCGCGGTCTAAATGCATAAGGCCAGTGTCGCGGTTGTGATACCAAACTAAGCCACCTTGAGGATCTTCCACTAATGCGTCTACATCGTCGGGGTGCTTATCCGCCCATCTAATGGTGATCAAGATCTCTGCTTTGCTCTCAATGTCACCAGCTTTTTCCGGCGTGCTGATGAGCATGAATGCAATGGCAAACATGAAGGCAAATCCGAGGAGAGTGTTAAACAGCAAGTCGGTAAAAACGTCCTGCTCGGTGTTTTGTCTGAATATACGGTGACGCACTGTAGCGGCCTCAGTTACTTAAGCTGCTTGTCGGGGTCTGATTCAGTTTTAGCTGACTAAGCACAGCTAATTTATTGACAAGGTCTGCGAGTGAGGAGTCGAGTAAATAATACTGCATCCTAAGCAGTGTGCTGGTTACGAGGCCCGCTAACGTAGTGTACAAAGCCACGGCCATGCCGCCGCTCATAGCCGAAAGCAATTGCTGCATAAGTGAAGGGTCGAACTCTTCAATTTGTCCGATGGGCAACAGCATTAAGATAAAGCCAATGACCGTGCCTGTAAGCCCCAGCTTTAGTAGCAGGTCTGCAATAAAATGACCGGGCGCATGGGTGTTGTTGAGTTGATCCCCCAGTGTGTCTATTAAGAGGCGGGTCGAATCAGAACTGGTGTGGCTTTGCTGTTGCAGGCTAGCGAGGAAATCGCCCACGTAGCTTTGTTCTTGGATGCCCTGCGGGGTAGAGGCACTGCCTTGGGCAACTGCTTGGTCTATTGCCTCGCAATGCTTATGTTCTTCGGTGAGGGCCCATGCTCTTGATAACCAATGTAGTGTTGCCAAGCCGTAGAGGGCAAATATCACCCAGGAGATATAGCTGCGATCGGAGGTTAAGGCCAGTGCCAATAAACCCGTGGCTGAGAGCAGAAAAAACCCAAAAAGGATTAGGCCAAGTAATATGAGAGCGTATAAGAATAGGCGTTGGTCTGAAGTTGCGCTCACGATCTAGTTATCCTTGTCCCATTACATGATCAGCTTACACTTCTGCATAAGCTAGACTGCGTTGCTATTTTTCTGATGTTTTTGGAATGTTAGAAACCTAACGACGCCATAACTTATATGACCCTGCATTAATTAGATTTATCACTTCCTCTGCGTACTTGATGATGCCGGTCTGGGCGGCATGGGGCAAGAGCTTCACCTAAGGTTCAAGCGCCCGCCTGCCATAAATTTTTTAGCGCTTTTTTTGTGACGCCTTCTCACTAGTGAAAATAGCGTGCGGTTTTCATCGTTAGCCCGTCTTGGTTGTACAGGCCAGTACAAGTCGCATCAAGATAGCAGTGTGCTTAGACTTAATTAGACTTTGGGTAGTTGAGTCGCAGTTATTCTGCGTAGCTAGGGTCGAGGCGGTCGGCTAAGCGTAACATGGAGGGCCATGCAACCTTGCTTAGTCCTTCCCAAGAGTTGGGGTTGTTGAAGGTGCCCTCCATCATGTCGATAGCGCCTTGATTGGGCATATTCAACGTTCCTTGCATTGCATTAACTTGAATTTTACAAGCGCGTTCAAGGTAGTACAGGCGCATAAAACACGAAGAGACGCTGCCACCGGCGGCCAAAGTTCCGTGATTACGTAATAACATAATGTTTTTGGTGCCCAAATCGGCAACCACGCGCTCGCGCTCGTCTAGATCGAGCGCAACGCCCTCCCAGTCATGATAAGCAAGGTCGTGAAAAACAAAGAGAGCGTGCTGCGTAATAGGCAGGAGGCCTTCCTGCATGGTTGCTACAGCAACGCCATGGTCCGTATGCAGATGCATTACCGCGTGGGCATCTTCGCGTGCCATATGAACGGCGCTGTGAATGGTGAAACCAGCGGCATTTACCTCGTAACCGTTGTTCAAAACGATATTTCCGTCGAGGTCTACTTTGACCAAATTAGAGGCGGTAACTTCGCTGAACTGAAAACCATACGGGTTGAGCAAAAAATGTTCTTGTGGGCCAGGGACCCGTGCGGAAAGGTGAGTGAAGACCATGTCATCCCAGCCATAGTGCGCGACCAATCTGTAGGCGGCGGCTAAATCCTGTCGTACCTGCCATTCCTCTTTGGATACTTGGTTTTTTACATTAACCACTGCAATGATAGTCGCTTCGCTCATAAAATCTCTCCTCGCCACTGAGTACTTGTTTGATCTTAAGAAAATACCCTAAAAAGCCGATCGAAGGCTAACTTTCTTAATTTAGCACTTACAGAGGGAAGGCTAAGCTATAATTACACGGTTTTTGCTATTCAGGTTTTTTTGCGGAGGTCTTTGGTGTCTTTTTTTCTGACTAACGGTGAATTGTCGCACTACAAAGAAAAAGGTTTTTTAATAAGAGATAGAGTTTTTTCTGGACCTGACTTATTCGCGCTTCGGTCAGCTGCGCAGCAAGCACAAGAAGACGCAGTTGGGTTGATTCGTCATGGTACTTCTCGAGATCGTAAAATTCATCCCTATGTAATAGACGGCAATCGTTTCACGGACATAGACTTTATCACCATACAATTTGAGCACGGCACAGAAAAATATACTGTCCGGGTGATTGAACCTGTGAATGAACTGAACGAGCAGTTCGACATTTTGATTGATGACTCACGTTTGACTGAACCTATGCAGCAGATAATTGGCGCAGATCAATTGGCGTTATGGACAGTTAAATTGAATCTAAAGCCTGCGAAAGAGGGTTCTGGCTTTCGTTGGCATCAGGACTCGCCCTATTGGATTCATGATTGTGATCATGTAGATCAGTTGCCCAATGTGATGGTGTTGCTTGACGAAGCGGATGCATCAAATGGTTGTCTGCGAGTGATTCAGGGCAGCCACAAAAATGGGCGTCTACCCGGTAGTGATGATGGCTCTCAGTTGCAGGGCTTTTTCACTAACCCCAGCGCTTTTTCTGAAAAGGACCAAATTTTAGTAGAAGCGCCGGCCGGATCAGTAGTGTTTTTCGATCCGCATATTATCCACGGCTCTCAACCCAATCATTCGAATGCCCAGCGCCGCGCGATCATTGTTACGTACCAACCAGCAGGCTACCCCGCCTTAAAGAGTAGGGTGATAAGACCTGTAGTGACGTCAGTCAACCCATGAGCCTCTAGACATCACATTGATGATCGATCTGCTGTGCTCAATATTTTCCAATGGATTTTCGCTTAGCAATATTAAGTCTGCTGCCATACCTGCTTTGATTTGGCCCATAGTTTCTTCTAATCCCAAGAATTTGGCAGGGGTCACTGTGGCTGAATAAATGGCCTGTTTCGTACTCATACCGCCAGCTACCAGTAACTCCAGTTCTGTGTGCAGGCTGTAGCCAGGAATGCCAAGGCCGATGGGTGTGTCAGTACCAGCGCCAATGGGTACGCCTCTCTCTAATAATCTGGCAATTAGAAACTGACTCCAATTGGCAAATGTATGGTCAATGGTTAGTCTGTTGGCTTCGAGCATGGTAATTCTCGCTTGCCAGTTCTCCAGCACTTTTTGTGGCAGGGCAGTTGCGGCACTTGGCCAATCTGGCCGCTCAAACGGCTTGAGCATCAGTACAGTATTTAGGCGCAGGGTAGGTACCTGAATAGTATTCGTCAGCGTATCTAGTACCTCATTGCAGCGCGTCTCGTCATAGGCATTAATTGCTGGAACTCGTTGGGCAGTATGAAGACCACTGCGCAATGCGTAGCCTAGTCCTTCAGTAAACCCCGTTATTGCTGCTTGGCGTTGCGTAAGCAATTCTTGCCAGTTCGCAGCGCAAGCCAATTCAATGTTTCGTAGGTGTTCCATCGAGCCTGCTGCTGGACCAGCTACATCCGCAGTCATCATTAGCGGGACGTGGGAAGCAATGGGCATATCGAATTCTTTAGCGGCAGCCACAAGACTGTTGTATGTGGCGGGAGCTACAAGCTCATAAATTTTTATAAAATCAGCACCCGCGGTTTTGAGGGCACTCACCGTGTTCATCGCCGATTCCGCATTAAGAACTCTGACGCCAAGTGGCGGGCGGCTTGGGTCAGTGCCGTCATAAACTACGAACTCACCATCTAATAAAGGACCAGAAAAATAGATGCGTGGCGCAGGGGCGTCTTTGAGCGCTTCGCGCAGCGCAGAGAGTTTTTTTACATCGCCCCCAGTGTCTCTGACGCTGGTAACGCCGTAGCGTAGAAACAGTTCAGGCATGGTATCTGTTAGAGCTTCGTCATACAGAAAATGTACGTGCATGTCCCAAAGGCCGGGCATTAAAAATTGTCCGGTGGCGTCGATAATCGTGTCAGAGTCCACAGCCTTTGTTTTATCGATTGGACCAACGTAAACAATTTTATCCTCTTGTACTACTACCTGGCGCTGGGCAAGTAGACCTTTTACTGGATCTACGATATTGACGTTATTGATTATGGTCTTTGGCGATTCTTCTGTGTCTGGGTTTTTTACACATGCCAGCAACGCGCAACACAAACTTACGGTTAAGAGCGTTTTGGTGACCAATCTCGGGCGCATAAAGTTCTTAGCTGGCGTAGAGGCTCCGCGGGTACGTTTTGTGGTCGTGTGCTCTTTCATTCTATCTACCGTATTTAGGGGCGTATGCCTTTAAGTGCTCGGTCGGGTGGTATGGCGAGCCGTTAGCCGATTATCTTTGTTTGATCTGGGCGATGAGCTTATCTTCGTCGGGGAAATCGCCAGTTTGCTTTTTGCTATAAATCACCGCGTCGTTTTGAAGAACTTCAAACTCGCCGCCTCCAGATTCAATTAATGCAACATCGAGAGAGAACTCAGATTTTAGTCTTGCGGCCAAACTGACCGCTTGTGGTTTATAGTTTCACTGCACGCAGTAAGTAATAGAAAACGTCATTGTTGGTGCCTCTCTATGCGGGCAATGCTGGCGGTCTTTGGCAGTGAAGTTAGTACTGACTCTTGAAGAAGTCAATTTTTGCTATTTCTTTGTAGCGCCAGCCTGCCTCCAATAATGCAGTTTATATCCGTGCTTTGTTCCTGGGTTTCGAATTTTCTAAGTTGTTGTATAGTCGTCCTAATTTAATTTAAGAAGGGAACTCCTATGAGCGTTAAGTATTACGATTGGACCGCTTATCACGCCAACATGCGCGGCAACAAAGTAGCGATAATCGATTTAGATACTCACAGCGAATTGACCTATTCCCAGCTGGATCAGCGCGCGGAGCGCCTGGCTGCATGGTTGCAAAGCCAAGGAGTGACCAAGGGCGATCGGGTGGCGCTCCTTACGCCGAATTGTCCTGAAGTTTTTGAAGCCGAATTTGCTTGCGCTAAGATTGGAGCTATATGCATTCCCCTAAATTGGCGCTTAACTGTACCAGAACTGGAATATATTCTTAATGATTCTACCCCACAAGTATTGATATTTGATCAGACTTTTAGTCAGCAAGCATCCGCCCTTCAGGACCTTTGTGGCTTTGCGCAGACATTAGAGTTAGCTATTGAAGATTCCAATTCAAGTTACGAATTAGCTTTAGCAGGGGCAGATGAAAAGTGTACGGCTATTGAGTGTATTCACGAAGATATTGCCATGATCATGTACACATCGGGTACTACAGGCCACCCGAAAGGCGCCATGATTACCTTTGGCATGAATCTATATAACGCCATTAATCTTGGAATGCCTGCCGGCGTGAATGCCAATTCTGTACAACTTGTGATTTTACCCCTGTTCCACACTGGCGGCATGAACTGCTACGCCAACCCTATTCTGCATGCGGGTGGGCAAATTTTGCTGATGCGCGAGTTTGAGCCTGGTCGCGCGCTGACGATTATTGGCGATGCTAACTTGGGAGTTACCCATTTCTTTGGTGTACCGGCGCCTTACCAATTCATGATGCAACATCCTGATTTTGAGGCTACTGATCTTAGTCGTTTACAAACCGCAGGTGTGGGCGGCGCTCCGTGCGCGGAAGCTATTCTTTCTGGCTGGATCGACCGAGGTGTGTCCTTAATTCAAGGTTGGGGCATGACTGAAACCAGTCCCGGTGGTACTGCTCTAGATGCAGCGGATGTGCTGCGCAAAATTGGTTCAGCGGGTAAGCCGTTGCTGCATACGGAAGTTAAGATTGTTGATGACGAAGGCGCAGAGTTGCCTTGGGGCGAGGTAGGTGAATTGCTCATTCGTGGGCCAAATATTACACCGGGCTATTGGAACAAGCCTGAAGCGACAAAAGAAGCATTTGTAGATGGCTGGTTGAAGACGGGCGATGCTGCTCGGTTTGACGATGAAGGATTTATTTACATCGTTGACCGCTGGAAGGATATGTATATTTCTGGTGGTGAAAACGTATACCCGGCAGAAGTTGAAAACGTGCTGTACCAATTACCGCAAGTAGCAGAGGCAGCTATAATCGGTGTGCCGGATGATCGTTGGGGAGAAACTGGTAAAGCTGTGTTGGTGCTTAAGCCTGATGTCCAGCTATCGGCAGATGAGGTAATAGGTCACTGCTTAAGTAAGTTGGCAAAGTTCAAAGTACCTGCGAGCGTTGAATTTATTCAAGCCTTACCACGCAATGCTACGGGCAAGGTGCTCAAGCGAACTTTGCGAGATCAATATGTTGCTGCGAATGCTCCTGCGATAAGCTAGCGGTTTTTGATTCAACAGATTTACTGCTCGGTGCAGAGCTTAGTCTTACTAATTTAAATGAACTAGGGGTGGTGGTATGAGTGAATCGATTTCCCAGACTGGGACAATAGCAGATGATATGTCGGCAGAGCAGATGCAAAATATTTTGCAGCGCCAAAAACAGGCTTATTTAGCGGACGGTGTTGTGCCTAGCAAACTGCGTATAGACCGACTCGAACGCGCAGTGAATGTTTTGAAGACCAACCAAAAAGAATTTGTTGAAGCTATGTCTGCGGATTTTGGTCATCGCAGTGAACATCAGTCTATTTTTACTGATATTGCTTCTGCCATTGGCCCCATTAGGCACGCGCAAAAGCATCTAACTGGGTGGCAAAAAAAGCAAAAGCGCAAAGTGACACCCGGTATATTGGCTTTGCTTGGCGCCAAGGCTTGGGTTGAATATCAGCCTTTAGGTGTTGTAGGGGTCATCAGTCCTTGGAATTTTCCAGTGAATTTAACCTTCACGCCTCTGGCCGGTATTTTAGCTGCCGGTAATCGATGCATGATTAAACCCAGCGAATACACTCCGGAAACCGCTAAAGCAATGGCCGCCGCTATTGCTCAAGAGTTTGATGCCGATGAAATTGCAGTCATCACCGGCGGCCCTGAAACAGGCGCTAACTTTTCTGGTCTTGCCTTTGACCACTTGCTGTTCACTGGTGCAACGTCTGTTGCGAAGCATGTGATGCGAGCGGCGGCAGCTAACTTGGTGCCTGTAACATTAGAGCTGGGTGGCAAGTCGCCTGTAGTGATTTCTCGTACAGCACCCATGGCGGCTACAACCGATGCTTTAATGGCGGGCAAAATGTTAAATGCTGGACAGATTTGTTTGGCGCCAGATTATGTGTTTGTTCCCTCCGAGCGGATGGTTGAGTTTGTGGAATCTAGTAAAAAGTCCGTGGCGAAAATGTACCCAACGTTAGTGGACAATCCAGACTACACGTCAATCGTTAACGACCGCCATTACGATCGTATTAATCAATACGTTGAAGAGGCCAAAGGTGCCGGAGTGGAAGTAGTAGAAATTAATCCAGCTAATGAAGATTTTGGTCAGCAACCGACTAATAAGATTGCGCCGACTCTATTGATTAATCCGCCGGAAGATTTGGCTGTTATGCAGGAAGAAATTTTTGGCCCAGTGATGCCGGTGAAATCTTACGAGCACGTGGACGAAACGATCAGCTACGTCAACGATCACGATCGGCCCCTTGGCCTTTACTATTTTGGTAATGACCAAAAGGAGGTGGATAAAGTTTTGGGTCAAACGACGTCTGGCGGTGTGACTCTTAATGATGTTTTGATGCATATTTCTCAAGAGAACTTGCCGTTTGGGGGCGTCGGCCCCTCCGGTACCGGTTCTTACCATGGTGAAGACGGTTTCCGTTCTTTTAGTCATACCAAGGCAGTATATCAGCAGGCTAAATTTAACCCGGCAGAAATGTTGGGTTTGCGCCCACCTTATGGTGACAAATTAATGAACTTGCTCAAAGGCCAAATGAAGTAAAGGTGGGAAGTGCCAGGCCCTCTTTGCATGCTCTCAATGCGGAGGAGGGCCTGTCGACTTTTACTCTAGCCCGATTAGTCTAAACCTCCCTACAGGCAAACATAGCAGCGTTTCATTACTTCAAACCTGTCTATTCGGCATGTATATTTATGAAGATGAAACGCCTCAAACTACGTTACCGCACTTACTGGTATCAACGTGCCATACCTAAAAGGCTTGAAGCTGCATTAGACGCTACCGGTACTTTCAGTCAGAACCTGCAAACCCATGACCTAGCTATAGCTGTCAAGCTGGTGCGGGACATCAATGCTCAATGGGACGCGCTTGATTCTGGTGTTGGCGTTAGGCCCTCGCTTTCCTATGCACAAGTCTTAAAGACTGTTACGGAATATCCGCATGCTCTCTCAGATGATCTCGCATCGTCACCACGCGAAGACCAAAGCGCAATCTTCGCGAGTTACGCGGGGTCAGAGCAAATAGCCTACAGAGCCGCGCAGGAGTTGCTAGGCGGGCAGCAGCGTAAAGAAGAATATGCTTAGTCCTTAGTCCTTAGTCCTTAGTCCTTAGTCCTTAGTCCCTACTCGATGCGCATGAGGCATATCGGGAGAGCAAGACGAGCACTATTACAGAGCATACCATGGCGAAATACAGAAGAGCTGTTAGTGTCTACCTTGGTAAGAGAGAGGATGTGCCTTTGGCCGCTATAACTTATAATGACGCAGCTAGCTGGTTAGAAGCGTTAGCTGCCGAAACGACCTTTGGCGCGCGCGGACTATCTCAGCTATGTAGGCCAAGTGTATAAACGCGCTCAGCAACGAGAGCACATTCCTGCAACTACCGTTAACCCATTCCGTGACCAGCAACACGGCAAGAAATCTGTTAGCTGCTACAAGTGTATGCCAGATGAAACGCTGGTGGCTATATTGGCTCTTTTAGATCCAACTTTAGGCTCAGGGTAGTTACGCTGATTCACAAACTCTTCAATTTTCCCAGATTACCGTTTCGTATTCACCATCGGGAATTTTATCTATCGTAAAATCGATCGGATTCTGCGCTTCAGCTAACGAGGGCCACATAGATTTAATCATTTGGTCATCGATTGAATAGAGTATCTTGCGTAGCTCGTTGAGCTTCTCAGAATTTGAGGCAGATAGGTCTCGCTGTTCGGTTGGATCGTCATTCAGATTAAAGAGCCAGTTTTTACCGTTGTGTTCCAACAGTTGAAGCTTCCATCCGTCTTGTTGAACGACCTTATAGCCACCTGACCGCCAAAAGAGCGGCCTGTCTAACGACGGCTGTTCCGGGTCAAGCGCCACCTTAAGAATGTCCTTACCATCGGTGATGCGATCATCAGGTAGCGCAATGCCTATCGCAGCGAGCACTGTTGAAAAAATATCAATATGCGCCACCGGCGAATCATATTGGCTGCCAGCTGCAATCTTCTTTGGCCACTTGATAAAGTACGGTGTGTGAATCCCTCCCTCAAAAAGGGTCATTTTCCAACCACGGTAAGGCTTATTAAGATCGGGAAGACCGACGTACCCGGCACCGCCATTGTCGGATGTGAATATAACCATCGTATTGTCCGAGAGGTCATTCTCCTCAAGCGAGGCCAACACCTGACCAATGCCTCGATCGAGCCCACGTATCATCCCGGCATAAGTCCGCTCAGTATGGTCCTCAATGTGGCTTAAGGCGTCATAGTCGCGTTTTTCAGACTGCAGTGGCGTGTGTGGCGCATTGTAAGCCAGGTACATAAAAAATGGTCTGTTGCGATTTTCTTCAATTGCCTTGACGGCTTCTCGACTTAGATAATCCGTTAGGTGTGAGTCAGGTTTAAATCGCTCACCCTTGTTAAACCTCACGCCGTATTTAAGATTGGGCCAAAGATACTTATCAATCGGATCAAAGTCCTGCTTTGAATTAACAACCTTTGGATCATCTTCCTCCATAAACATAGCCCCACCGCCAAGAAAACCCAGAAACTCATCAAACCCTTGATCATTCGGTGTCATACCTTCGTCAGCACCAAGATGCCATTTCCCAAGCAGTAAAGAGTGATAACCTTTTTCCTTGAGTACTTCAGGCAAGGTCAGTTCACTGCTCGGCAAACCCAGAGAACTCGAAGGTGGATAGTTTTCCGCATTCTCCTCTTTGAAGCTGTCTCCAGACACCAGCTTCATAAACTGTGGCGAGGCTGGTGTAAATTCAAATCCGACTCGCGTGGGATAGCGGCCAGTGAGTAGTGCAGCACGAGAGGGGGCACAGGTTCCGTTGCCGGTGTACCCATTGGTAAAATGAATCCCCTGCTTTGCAATCGAATCAATCTGCGGTGTCGGTACGCTGCCACCACCTATACCGCCGCCGTAGTAAGTAATGTCATTGAAGCCAAGATCATCAACAACAATCAATACGATATTGGGAAGCTTATCAACATCGTCAATCTCTGACGGCGATGCACTGGGTCCTTGCGCCCAAGTAACGGACTGATTTTCTCC
>CAJWNY010000048.1 GCA_913043815.1 uncultured Gammaproteobacteria bacterium | reverse complement strand
CTGTGCACGCTCCACACAATGAAGAAACACACCATAGTTTTAGCTCCGATGAATTTGCGCGGATGAAAGATACTGCCATCATCATTAATACTGCACGCGGGCCAATTATTGATGAGTTTGCGTTAATACATGCCCTACAGTGCGCTGCAATTTCCGGTGCAGGGTTAGACGTATTGGAGCAAGAACCCCCGGCCCTAGACAATCCATTGTTGAGCATGGAAAACGTTTTAATTAGTCCGCATGTGGCATCTGCAACCACCCGCATGCGACCAGAAACTAGGCGCAGGGTCGGCCGCGAGGTTGCCTTAGTTTTGCGTGGGCGTTGGCCTATGAGTTGCGTTAATCCAACGGTTCTGCCCAAAGTAGATTTGGAACGCTGGCAACCCTATCCAATGAACAGAGGCCCAAACCGTTGACTAAATCTTTGGTTGTAATTCCTTGAGCCAACGACGGTTCAATTTTAGCCCAGAAATACAGCGCAGTTTCACCTATGAAAAAATCAGCGAAATTGCCTTGCCAGGAGCATTGGTACTGCTGGAAGGGGGTGTTGTGGGAGTTATTGCGGCCAAGGTCTATGATGTAGAACCTTTCACGTTAGCTTTAATCAGTGCCGCGCCAATGTTTGCTAACTTATCTAGTTTGTTTTGGAGCAAATTGGCCAGCGGCAGGCGCAAAGTGGCCACCATGACATGGATTCAAATTGTTGTGATGCTTTGCGTGTTGGCGGTAGCTGTTTCACCAATTAATGAAATGGGTGCCTTTATCCTAGTCAGCAGCATGATTTTTTCGCGGCTTTGTGTTGCGGGACTCACGACTTTGCGCAGCGTAGTTTGGAGTCTCAATTATGCCCGACACAACCGAGCCAAAGCCACAAGCCAAATCCAAATGATCAACAGCCTGGTCACAGTGGCTATCTCTTCAGTCATTGGGCCCTTTCTCGACGCTTTTCCTACCAGCCTTGGCTTGCTTTACGGCAGCGGCGCCGCGCTTGGAATTGTCGGCATATTCTTTTTTAGTCGGGTTAGAGTTCAGGGCGAATCCGAGCAATTATTAGAAGAAAAACGCCAAGGCTACGAAGAGGAAAAGCGCCTTGGTTTCATACAAATATTAAAGCAAGACAGACGTTTTGCTCGCTACCAACTGGCTATGTTTGGTGCTGGGTTCGGCAATATGCTTATGGAAGCCCCTTTGATTTTTTTAATCACTCGACAAATGCAGGCATCCTATACAACCTCACTCATGATCGTGATGGTGATCCCCATGGTAATGAGCTTGGTATCGCTACCCTTGTGGGCCATCTACTTAGACCGAGTTCATGTGGCCCAATTTCGCGCAAGGCAAAGCGTGCTGTGGGTTTTGGCACAATTGTTTACCTTTATTGGTGCTATTCTAGGGTCTATTACTTGGCTATACGTGGGGCGCTTTATTATGGGGATTACTCGCGGCGGTGGCACACTTGCCTGGCAGCTCGGACACAATGACTTTGCCCCGCCTAATCAACTGTCCCAATATATGGGTGTGCACGTGACCCTTACCGGATTGCGGGGTGCGACCGCTCCTTTTATCGGTATCTTTTTGTATACCGGCTGGGAAGGATTGCAGTGGTCCGGAATTGGGCCGTGGATATTTGCCCTAGCGGCTCTCGTCAGCGGACTTGCTGGCTGGGGCTTCAACCGACTCTATCGATCTATGAAAAAAGACGGTTCCCTGGGTATTTAGCGAATGCTAAGCCTCTCAGCCAAGCGCTTTTGATTGGTAGGGTCGACACTTGTGCATAGGGTACTTTTTAAACCTACGCCGGTAAGAGTTCTTGGTAGTAAAAACCTGCATGCACGAGAAAGCCGAGGCAAGCTCGGCTTTTTTGATTTGTGGTCTTACTTTACCGTTCGCTAGCATCTTTGCCGTCTCGCGGTGCACCGGTGCCTGAAGAACCCATAAAGACTTTTCTGCCATCCTCCAACGTTACATCACGGCCATTTGCGCGCTTGGAGCGATCCTTAGATTGATAACCGTCAACAACAATTAATGTGCCAGGTACCAGCGAGCGCTTATTTATTCCTCTGCGTAGCAAAGTGTTCGGCGTGCCGCCTTCAACCATCCAAACTTCTTTGTCGCCAGCTTCAGTTGTGTGTTCCATATGAATCCAGGCGTGAGGGTTAACCCATTCAACTTTAACCACTGGACCTCTAAGAATGAGCGGTCGATTAGGGTCGAACTCTGCGCCAAATGCATGATGGGCACCCACTTGAACTGAACCAAGCAATAACGAAGCACTGCCCAGTGCGACGATTGTGTAGAGTAAACGATTAATTTTCATGTTCTGATCTCTTCCTCTTTTACCGGTCATCGTTGCCAGCTCGACTATTAGATCTAATTTAATAAAACTACCTTCGTTAAACCAGATAAATCGAGATGTGAATACAATTTTTAAAATTGTTCTCTAAAGTGCTTTTTAAATCAAGCAAGCCTATCGATACTAATGACCGCCAATGTATAAGTGTTCTGCCATCAGTTCAAACACTAATCAAATTCGGTTTTTTTGGTAACCCTAAAACTGTCGCCCCGACTCAATTAGTTAACCTGATTTGTTTAGCTTAATTTTTAAGCTTTTCCTATTGTTCTGCATCTTGCTCCAGTAAACGAGCGCCTCGCATAATATTGCCCAAGGCGTAGTTACCTTCATGACAGGCATATTCATAAACTTTGTCGCGGGTCTTAGGCCAAGGATAATCGCCGCTCCAGGGAGTTTGCCAAACGGCAGAGTCGTTAACAACAAAACTATAATGCAGGGTGCCGTCAGGTTTTTTTTTGAATCTCTCTACGACATGTAGGTTTTCTGTTGCACCGTATAGAGCCGGTTTAGTAGTAAAGTTAGTGGTATCAACCTCCAAGGTGTCGCCATCCCAATGGCCAACTGAATCCCCCATCCAAGTCTTGATGTGACTGGGGCGGTGCTCTGAATTGAGTCTAATGATCCTAGCGTCATGAACCATTTCTGCCAAAATCATCACGTGTTCTTCAGTTTGAACGATGCGCTTCACATTGTTGTAAAGGGCGGGAATCATGGGCGGACCCGCGACTGGGCCAAAACCAAGAATACATCTCTCGGCCAATGGACGTAGCTCCATATTATCGTATGGGCCCTGACGATTCTCCTCAACCCACCAGGCCGAACCTTGATTTGGACGATAGTTTCTTACCCTCTCTGTTCTGGAATTTTGTCCCATTTGAGTCAGTGCTGGACGACGGCCATTCGCTGGCGCGGTTAAAATTGAGGTTCTGAACCTGCCATTAACCTCAAACGAGTCACTGCCGTTATCAATCCAAAACGCATTGTAACCACCTACATTACCCGCAGCGCCAGCCGAACCATCCCCACCTGTTGGTGGCGCTTTTCTATTTGGGTCGCTTAACTCATTGTTTTCTGCTTTACGTGCGAAGTCAGCGGCGCGAATCTTTTCTGCATCTTCACGGGTTAGGTACAGCTCATTGCCATATGCTTTCGGTCGCTCAAGGGGGGTTAACGTGGCAACGTCATAGGTGCCACTTAAATCCAGTATTTGCTCGGCCGATTTAGCGGTAGTCGTTTGCACAAACGCAAACGCGCACACACCAATTACCAAGGGCATGACTTTGTTACTAGGAATAAACACGAAACACCTCACTAGATCAAAAGTTCAATGAACTAAAATTAAAGCAAAAGCACCAAGTCGTTTTCTGTTCTGCTTCTTTTTCTTTTCGGCTCCAGCTAGAGCATCTCGTCTGACTACAAGTCTTTTCGCGATGGCTAATGCTAGACAACTTGTGCTGTCTTACTAGAGGTTTTTCAGAACGCTGAGGGCTCTAACGCGGCAAAGGCTTCCTGCGCCATTCGCCAAACATTAGCTCTTCAACAAACTCTACACAGCGAAATTCCATCATCTGCGCATTTTTTTCCATGCGGCGATAAAGCGGCATTTTTATTGTCCATGGCTCAGAGAATGTTAATGGGTCTTCAATAGTTGCTTCATACATTAAATGGTATGGACTCATAGGGGTATATCGCTCTATGACTCTCATTTGGTCACTGTGATGGTTGCCCGCACGATCAAACCAAGTCGAGTCGTATTGACCAGTGACCTCCACCACAAGGGTCTCGCCTTCCCACTTGCCCGCAGACCATCCCATCCAGCTATCCACTGGCGCCTCACCAGGGTTATTCATATAAACTTCGCGTACCGCACCAGCATACTGGTAAGCCATAAAAACCGAGTCTGCGCTCTGAAAAATTTGAAAGGGCTGAGGCATGTAGGTGGCCCGCGGAATGCCGGGCAGGTAACATTTCACTTCTGGATCGCGGTCAATCCAGTTAGCTTTATTTTCGTTTTTCTTCGCCAGCGCTTCAGGCAGGTAGGGAATTTTACCTCCAACTACTGCGCCAACACCGGGAGGCACAGCGCCCACAGCGCCTAAATACAAAGTTTTCACCGCAGGTAGTGGCCCGTGGGGGCCTTCACGTAGCTGCAGCGAATGGCTCGCGGTATGCATTTCAATGTCGTAATGGGCGGTGCCCACTGCTTGCCATAGACCATTAAGGTCTGGGTGCACGCCATCTGGTCCACGCGGCGCCTTGTAGTCTTCTGCATTGGCGCTAATAGAAAATGCCACCACTGAGATCAACAAGATGTTAAAAATTCGCATAAAACTCCCCAAAAAAGACATCTCTAAATAAGGTAATGAGCATCCCACCTGGGGTACATCACGGTCAACCGATAATCGCTTAAAGGCCACGTTCAAGCTCTGCGCCAGCACCAGCTATTAGCACTGTCAATATGGACAGCTGGATCGCTTTGCAGCAAAGTGAAACTGTAGATTGCAGGCTGCTGACTACAAGCTATGACGCCGTAAATTAATTCGAGTAGCGAAGCAATAGGCGACGTTTTTTATGCTAATGGAGAGCATGGGTTATGAAAGAGGATTCTCAGATATCAAACGCTAAGCAAGATGATATGGAACATATTCGTGTTGCGGTGCGGCAACTATGCGCGAAGTATGGTGAAGACTATTGGCTGAATATGGATCGAAGCTCTGGCTATCCTAGCGATTTCGTCGCTGAACTCACGACCTCTGGTTTTCTTGGCGTACTTATTCCCGAAGAATACGGTGGCTCCGGTCTTGGCGTGGTTGAAGCATCTGTGGTTATGGAGGAAATATGTCGATCAGGGGCTCACGCCGGCGTTTGCCATGCGCAAATGTACGTTATGGGTTCCGTATTGCGTCATGGTAGCGAGGCGCAAAAAAGACACTATTTGCCCAAAATAGCGAAAGGTGAACTACGTCTGCAAAGTTTTGGTGTAACTGAACCCACAACCGGTAGCGATACGACCAGTTTAAAAACTACCGCCCGTAAAGTTGGCGACAAGTACGTTATTAACGGCCAAAAGGTTTGGATTAGCCGTATTGAGCATTCAGATTTAATGGTGCTTCTCGCAAGAACTACAGATCTGGATAAGGTTGCTAAAAAGACCGAGGGTTTGTCTACGTTTCTTATTGATGTCAAAGCCGCCGAAGGCAACGGTCTAGATATTCGCCCTATTGAATCCATGATTAATCACCACTCCTGTGAGCTGTTTTTTGACGATTTAGAAATACCAGCCGAAAACCTGCTGGGTGAAGAAGGTAAAGGCTTTAAGGTCATCTTAGATGGCATGAACGCGGAGCGCGTTTTAATTGCTGCGGAATGCGTTGGCGATGGGCGCTACTTTATAGACAAAGCCTCTGCCTACGCCACCGAACGTGTGGTATTTAATAGACCCATAGGCGCCAACCAGGGTGTGCAGTTTCCAATTGCTAGAGCCTATACCCAAGTTGAAGCGGCAGCACTGATGGTTGAGAAAGCCGCGCAAATGTTTGATCTTGGGTTGCCCTGTGGCGCTGAGGCTAATATGGCTAAAATGCTCGCGTCAGAGGCTTCTTGGGCGGCTGGGGATGTGTGTATGCAGACTCATGGCGGTTTTGCGTTTGCAAAGGAGTACCACATAGAGCGTAAATTCCGCGAAACGCGCCTTTATCAAATAGCACCAATTTCAACGAACTTAATTCTTAGCTACGTGGCGGAGCATGTCTTAGATATGCCACGCTCTTACTAATGTAGGAGCTGTGGCGAAAGTGGAAGTAAGCCGCTTTCGAATTTTTGCTGAGACAGTTATATTTGTACTCACAAGAATCAGAATCAACGTTAATAGCATTATTTCTTCAAAACTAACGAGGGGAACGAAAATGGGTAAATTAACAGGCAAGGTTGCCATCGTAACCGGCGCTGGCGGCGGATTGGGTCGCGCCCACGCGATGTTGCTCGCTCATGAGGGCGCTGCGGTAATCGTTAACGATTTAGGTGGTTCAAGAGATGGCACCGGTAGTGGCAGCTCAATGGCCGATACAGTGGTTGACGAAATCAAAGCCGCAGGCGGCCAAGCAGCCGCCAACTACGGCTCGGTTACCGACGATGGCGCTGCTGAATCTATGGTGAAATCTGCTGTAGATAATTTCGGCCGGTTAGACATTCTCATTAACAACGCTGGCATTCTTCGCGACCGCTCCTTTAAGAACATGACAGACGCTGAGTGGGATGCGGTAATCGACGTGCATTTACGTGGCAGCTACCTTGCTACCAAGCACGCTTGGCAGCAAATGATGTCCCAAGGCGAAGGTGGCCGCATCATTATGACCAGTTCAACTTCTGGTCTGATTGGTAACTTTGGTCAGGCAAACTATGGCGCAGCTAAAGCAGGTGTGGCTGGCTTTATGCGCGTTTTGGCGCTCGAAGGTATGAAGTACGGTATCACCGTAAACGTATTGGCACCTGCTGCTTTGTCGCGTATGACCGAAGATCTAATGCCTGACACCCCTGAACTAGCGGACCGTATGGCTCCAGAAAAAGTTGCACCTACTATTGCTTGGTTGTGTACGGATGATGCCGCAAAGGTCACTGGCCGGCAGTTCTGTGTGACCGGTAACCGTACCTCTCTGCTTTCTTGGCAATCTCAGGTATTAGCTGAAAAAGATGCCATGGATGCGCCTTGGACCGTTGAGGCCATCGGTGAGGCCATTGAGAGCACTATGGAGCAATGGCCCAAGCTACTGAAGCCGATGGAAGTCTAAAACTCTATCCCTTCATATCCCCTACTCACCCTCTGTACTTGAGAGGCGACGGTCAAGCGAGGTAGGAGAACGACTGGCGTTTTATCGACTTAAATAACTGGTGCGAATAGCCGCTCTCAAAGGGTCAATAAACTGCTGATAGAAAAGGTCGAAGAGGCGTAATGCCCTCCTCGGCCTTTTTTGCTTTTCTCGCAGCAAAACATGCCTCAAAGCCTATTTGCGAATATTGATAATAAAGCGTCATAGCTTCATAAAACTGTAACATTAAATATGCAATATCGTCGGACTTCACTTTTACTAGGAACCAAATATGAAATTAGGAGCGATAGCAGCGCTGCTGCTTATATCGAGTGCGACTGGAGTATCCCGAGCAGATATAGACACAGCATATGTTCAACAGGCAGCAACAATTCAAGCCTTGCAGGCACAGTTGATGGAACTTACAGCGCGATTAGATGCGCTTGAGAGCGAAAAATCACAAATTATTACTTCCTCTAGACCTGTCGTATCAGCTAGGGGCGCAGCTCAAACAAAAGCGCTGGAGCGCATAAAATTTAAAGGCGACTTCCGCTTCAGACAGGAATCCTTTGATATTGACGGCCAAGCTGATAGACATAGAAGCCGCCTGCGGAATCGCGTTGCCCTTGTAGCGCCAATTAATGAAGGTGTGTCAGTGGGCTTTGGTTTAGCCAGTGGCAGCAGTGATCCTACCTCTGCCAATCAGTCTTTGGGAGCGGTGTCGTCGTCGAAACAGATTAACCTCGACCTGGCCTATGTGAATTGGAACGTGCCGAACTCTGATATTTCAGTGCAAGCAGGTAAGTTCAAAAACCCACTTAAAAGAGTGGGCGGTACAGGGCTTTTGTGGGACGGCGATGTCAGACCCGAGGGCGTAACCGCTAGCTACAAAAAAGGCAGCCTGTTTGTTACCGGGTTAGGCTCCTGGGTCGACGAAAACAAAGGCGACGCTGACCTAATATTGCTAGGTGGCCAAGTAGGTTCAACATTCAAGCTGGAAAACAACGTGAGCGTTCTATTTGGCCTGGGTTACTACAACATTACCGCAAGTGAGGGCGCAGATTCGCTATTTGGCGTTGCTGCTAACGAAAACCGCTTGGACGCTAACGGCGGTTATCTCTATGGCTTCCAAAACATCGAAGGGTTCGCTGAAATTGGCATTCCGATAGAACCGGGTAAGATCACCCTCTTCGCAGATTATGTGCAGAATCTAGATGCGGACGACTACGACACCGGCTATTCCGTAGGCGCTAAAGTGAAAGCTAATAAATGGAGCTTTGGCTGGGAATATAGGGATCTTGAAGCAGATTCGGTACTCGCGGCATTTTCTGACTCTGATTTCCTCGGTGGCGGCACTGATGGCGAAGGACATATTCTGAAAACAGGCTATGCACTGAACAAAAAAATCAGCCTAAGCAGTTCGTTATTCCTCAACGACCGCAACGTCGATTTTGGTACAGAAGAATCGTTCAAACGTTTGATGCTTGATATTAGCTTTAAACACTGAAATTCGTTCAACACTCGAGTCATGAAAAATCGTCTTTTGGCAATCAAGTGTCATCAAAATGTCATATTTACAGAGCAAGCTCTTTGCTCTGTAAGTGCGGCTAACAAAACCTAGGTAAATCTAGCGCTATGAACCATCCACAATCCAAGAAAATTTTTATAAGTTTATTGGTCGCAACCGCACTAGTCGGTGTCGTTACTGGATACCTCGGCTGGAGTTTGTTTGTTGCGGCGATCATTTGGATTGCTCTGCAAAACAGAGAATTTAAGAAGGTGCAAAAGTGGACCGAGCGACCTTTAAAGCCGCCTAAAAATGGTTTGGACGGTTGGTTTGAATTGGCCTATGAACCCTATCGTGTGATTCACAAAGAGCGTGAAAGAACCAAAGACATCGCGTCTAGGCTACGGCAAATATATGACCTTGCCGAAGTCATTCCAGACGCGGTGATTATCCTCGGGCCCAATGGTGAAATAGACAGCCTGAATAGCTCGGCAAAAAAGCTACTGCGCTTGAATGATCGTGACATTGGTTTGGGTCTTTCGACAATCGTTAGAAACCCCGACTTTGTGGCGTTCTTAAATGCATCAAGTTTTAGTGATCCATTGGAATTCACTTCGCCCTTCGACCAAGAGCAGATTATGGAAGCGCGCAGATTTGATGTGGGCATTGAACGTAAAGTGGTTTTAGTTCGGGACATCACCGCGCTGAATAGATTGCTGACTATGCGCCAGAATTTTGTCGCTAACGTTTCGCATGAACTACGCACGCCATTGACCGTTGTCAACGGTTACTTAGAAACCATGACCGATAAGGAGCAACCTGATGATTTGCGCTTATCGTTGATAGCGAAGTTAGATTCACCAATGAGGCGAATGCAGTCGTTGGTGGATGACCTTTTGCTACTCACCCAATTGGAATCGAGCGCGCTGATAGACATGGAAGTGCCTATTGAGGTTGGCTCCATGTTGCAAAATGCTTACTTGGAGGTGCAAGGGCTGCAGACGACCGAAAACCAAATTACTGTTCACTGTGAGTCCTCAATGGTCATTAATGGTCTAACCAAAGAGTTGCATTCGGTGTGCGTAAATCTTCTAACCAATGCTATTCGCTATAGCCCGGCTGGTAAAGCGATTGAAATTTCTTGGGTAGACATTGAAGGCGGTGCACGGCTTCAAGTAGCCGATCAGGGCTTCGGTATCGCTGAAGAGCATTTACACCGATTAACAGAACGGTTTTATCGCGTGGATATGTCAGATTCGCGATCTAGGGGTGGCACTGGCCTGGGCCTGGCAATCGTCAAACACATTCTCCGCCGCCATGGTTCTGCACTAAAAATTCAAAGCAAAATTAATGTCGGCAGCAAATTTTATTGCGACTTTAAGCATGCAGACACGGCTGTAACGGGTGCTTAATTGTATTTCTCAAACAAATCTTATGATTATCAAACCACTGAATAGGATAAATAATGAAACTAATGACATCTAACAGTTTGCGTGCATTAGCAATGTTGGGATTAGGTCTAGCGGTTATTGGTTGCGGGGGCTCTGAAGCGCCGATCAAAAAACAGCCCTCGGCAGCGCAGGCGCCGGTAGCCATGACCGCCGTCGACATCCAGACCGTTGATGTTGAAGAACAAACTGCCGATGCAAAAAACGACGAGGTGCTTGAGCTGGCGGAATACCAGCAGGCATCAGGCATATCCGGTAATTTATCAAGCATAGGCTCAGATACACTGGCTAACTTGATGACCCTTTGGACTGAAGGGTTCAAGCGTAACTACCCTAGTGTAAATATTCAGGTACAAGCGGCTGGTTCCTCCACCGCGCCCCCCGCACTTACCGAGGGCACCGCTAACTTTGGTCCAATGAGCCGTGCAATGAAGGACAAGGAAATTGAAGCCTTCGAAACCCGTCACGGCTATAAGCCAACAGCAATTCGTGTGGCCATTGATGCTTTGGCAGTGTACGTACACAAGGACAGCCCAATAGACAGCATGACAATTGAACAAGTGGATGCGATCTTCTCTACCACTCGTCGTTGTGGTGGTTCAGACAGTCTTGATAGCTGGGGCGACCTCGGCTTAAAAGGCAGCTGGAACGACCGACCTATTCAGGTTTATGGTCGTAACTCAGTTTCTGGCACATACGGTTACTTTAAAAAAGTAGCCCTATGTTCAGGAGACTATAAAAACAGTGTCAACGAGCAGCCTGGTTCTGCGTCCGTTGTACAGGCGGTGGCGTCATCGCTCAACGGCGTTGGGTATTCGGGTATTGGCTACATTACATCAGGTGTTAAAGCGCTTTCTATTGCAGCAGATGGTGGCGACGCAGTGGCAGCAACCAAGGCCAATGCTGCCTCAGGTGAGTACGCGCTTGCCAGATACTTATATGTGTATGTAAACAAAAAACCCGGCCAGCCTCTCTCGCCAATTGAGCGAGAATTCCTTACTCTAGTGTTATCTAAAGAAGGACAGGCTATTGTGCAAAAAGATGGTTATGTGCCTGTTTCCCCCCAAGTAGCTGAGCGAGAATTACGTAAGCTTCTGTAAGCACGCTGTATTAGTTTTTAGTTAGGTAAGCAAAATCTATGGATGATTTAGTTCAGACTGGCCGACTGTCGCGTAGCCGCTACTGGTCTAACAAGGCAACCCAATGGGTGGTTGGTCTGGGGGGCGCCGCAGTAATCGGCGCTATCACCACGATATTTGCCTACCTTCTCTGGGTGGTTGCACCAATCTTGCTGCCTGCAAGCATAGACAGCCACCTCGACTTTGCAGTGGTTGAACGGCAGCCCTTGTTAGTTGATGTCAGCGAAAACGGCGAATCCATTTTAAGAATTAGTTCACAGGGCATATTAGAATTTTATAACGCCGAGTCAGGTCAGCCTATCGCGGCGTACAACCTTGGCTTAAATATTAAGAGCGCCCAGCGTGTGTATCCGACGGTAGACACCTATGCCCTCCTCGATGAGCAAAACCGCCTGCTATTTGTAAGCACGCAATATATTGTCGACTTTGACGATGGCACGCGGCGCCTAACCCCAAAATTGGAATTCCCGTTCTCTAAAAAAACCCAGAACATGGGCGATATTCAGTCATTTGATGCACAGTGGTTAGACGATGAACTGGTCATTGCCAGTAACGTGGGCACAACCGTTAATCTGCGCTACTTCGAAAAAATTGAAGCCGGATACCCACTGCCTAAGGCCACTGAAGTTTCTGTGTCATCACTAGTTGATGTGACCTCGCTTTTCCTTGGGCCTAGAAATCAATGGCTTTATGCGGTCAGTGCGTCCGGTGATTTAGACGTCATAGGCATCAAACCGAACAACAAAATAACCCGTCTTTACCAAGGCTCGCTAGCCACCAACGGTAATGAGGTAACAGCAGTCACTGCCCTTTTAGGTCGATATTCTTTGGTCGTGGCAGACGATGCTGGGGTCATTACCCAATGGGGTATTTTTGTCAGCAAAGACGGCACGCAACTGGAGCCTATGCGGCAGTTTGAGGTAGACCGCCCCAGCGTTCGCATAGTTACTGAGCCGCGACGAAAAGGCTTTATGGCGGTAGATGGTCAGGGCGACTTAACACTCCTTTACCCAACCTCGGGGCGCGTACTTGCAGATTTTGCCGCAGGTCTTAACCCTGACGCTGTCATTGCTATATCGCCTAGATCAAACCTTTTAGTGTCTGCGCAAAACCCTACAATGATGCAAACCTTCCATTTAGAGAATGAGCATCCAGAGATCTCCATGAGCAGTTTGTGGGGCAAGGTATGGTATGAGGGTTATGAAGAGCCCCTGTACAGCTGGCAATCGTCTTCTGCCGACAACGACTTTGAACCAAAGTTTTCGTTAACACCGCTGGCCTTTGGTACTCTCAAAGCAGCGTTCTATGCACTTATTTTTGCTGTGCCCATCGCCATTATGGGCGCGATCTATACCGCCTACTTTATGGCGCCAGCAATGCGCGCTTGGGTCAAGCCCAGTATTGAAATTATGGCGGCCCTACCGACGGTAATACTAGGTTTCATCGGTGGCCTGTGGTTGGCACCGATCATTGAAGAAAAGCTCTCCAGTGTTTTGAGTATTTTCTTTGTCCTGCCCGCAGGGTTATTTCTCTTTGCATTACTGTGGTCAAAATTTCCAGAGAAATTCACCGCTCGATTTGCTGGGTGGTACGGTTTAATTGTTACGCCGCTTATTGTCATTACGATTTACCTGGCTTTTGATGCGGGGCCCTTCTTTGAAGAACAATTCTTTGGCGGCGATAGCCGAGCGTGGTTTAGAGATGTCTTGGGCCTTAATTACGACCAACGTAATGCATTGGTCGTAGGTATTGTCATGGGCTTAGCCGTTATTCCAACTATCTTCTCAATTGCAGAAGATGCCGTGTATGCGGTACCCACACACTTGGTGCGCGGCTCGCTGGCCCTGGGTGCCACACCATGGCAGACATTGGTCAAAGTTGTTTTGCTTACCGCTAGCCCCGGCATTTTCTCAGCAGTGATGATTGGCATGGGCCGCGCTGTTGGTGAAACCATGATTGTACTTATGGCTACAGGCAACACGCCGCTTATGGACCTGAATATCTTTGAAGGCATGCGCACATTTGCCGCAAACATTGCTGTGGAATTGCCCGAGGCTGAGGTAGACAGCAGCCACTATCGCATTCTGTTTTTAGCAGCACTGGTTTTATTTATGTTCACATTTGCACTCAACACCCTAGCGGAAGTTGTGCGCCAACGACTGCGTGCGCGCTATGGAAGTCTCTAAAATGGCTAAATCTAATTCTTTTTTCCGTAATTGGTTTGCTTCTGGTGAGCCCTGGATTTGGATGAATGCGGCAGCCGTAGGGCTGAGTATCTCCGCGGTAATCGGCATTCTGCTGCTTATTGCAGTGAAAGGGCTGGCGCATTTTTGGCCGGCAGATGTAGATTTAATTACCTACACAAGCGAAACAGCTCAGGTGCAACAAGTGTACGGCGAGTTTGTTGAGCTAGACCAAGTATCGGTTGAGCAGTTTCTAGAGTCCGGTGGTAATCCGCAATGGGTGCAGCCTAACGCAGAAATTATGGATCGTTGGTTGGTCAAGACGGGCAACCGAAAAATCAGTGCACCTGATTTTAGATGGGTCTTTATAGATCAAATTAGCCAAAGAACCACGCCGAACAATGTCATGGTCCTCGAACGTATAGAGTGGGGAAATGCCTATGGCGTGCCTACCACACTGGTGCGCGGAGAAGATCCCGCAACGCCCATTAACGGTGAGGGTTTGGTGCCGGCGCTGGATCAAAGTATTGCCGCAGCGAATAAAATTCGTGATCAAATTAGCGGTTTAGAAGGCGGCATCCTAAATAATATAAACAATCGGCTAGAGCGGTTGCGTTTGGAAGAGCGCGGACTATTGCTAAAAGAAAGTGATGATACTGAGCGACTGCAAGAGATAAGCGATGAACAATCTGGCTTGGCGGCAGAGTACTCGGCTAGTGAGAAGCAACTGCGTAGTTTATATAAGGACCTAGATCAAGATGAATTGGTTATCACCACAGCCCAGAATATAAAAATTCATGTGCGCGTAGCGGATATTCTTCACGCTTGGCAGCCCAATGCAATGAGCGCGTGGCAAAAGACAGGGCAATACTTCAGTAACCTATGGCGCTTTTTGTCAGAAGATCCTCGTGAAGCAAATACTGAAGGCGGTGTTTTTCCGGCTATTTTTGGGACCGTGCTGATGGTTTTGTTGATGTCGTTAATCGTCACACCCTTTGGCGTGATAGCCGCCGTATATCTGCGTGAGTACGCAAAACAAGGACTTATGGTGCGCATCATCCGGATCGCAGTAAATAACTTGGCTGGTGTTCCGTCCATTGTTTATGGAGTATTTGGGCTAGGTTTTTTTGTCTACTTTTTGGGCGGCAATTTAGACCAGCTGTTCTTCCCAGAGTCTTTGCCAGCGCCCACGTTCGGCACGCCTGGGCTTGTCTGGGCGTCTTTGACATTGGCATTGCTGACAGTGCCGGTAGTAATTGTTTCCACCGAGGAAGGACTTACGCGAATCCCCCGCTCATTACGCGAAGGCAGCATGGCGCTAGGTGCAACCCAAGCAGAAACACTGTTCAAAGTCATATTGCCCATGGCAAGCCCGGCAATATTGACGGGCGTAATTTTGGCTGTGGCACGAGCAGCCGGCGAAGTTGCACCTCTTATGTTAGTGGGCGTAGTCAAGTTGGCGCCTACGTTACCTATAGATGGCAGTTTTCCGTACCTGCACCTAGACCGAAAATTTATGCACCTAGGTTTCCATATTTATGACGTTGGCTTCCAAAGCCCAAATGTCGAGGCGGCTAGACCCTTGGTCTATGCCACTGCCCTTTTACTGGTCACACTTATTGTGGGGCTGAATCTAACTGCTATCACTCTGCGTGGACGGCTAGAACGCCTCTACCGCGGTGTGGAAAGTTAACTTATGAGTGAATCATCAATGTCACAACCCGATACTCAGGGATCATCCGCATCACCTGCAACTGGCAACGAAACAGAGGCTCCGACGGGCCTTGAAACCAGCTTAGAGGTTAAGAACCTGTCGCTACACTATGGTGATAAGCAGGCGTTAATAGATATAAACCTCGGTATCGCGACTAAAAAAGTAACCGCATTTATTGGACCTTCAGGCTGTGGTAAATCTACTCTGCTGCGCTGCTTCAATAGAATGAATGACCTCATTGATGATGTGACAATTACCGGCAGCATCAATTTCCAAGGGTATGATATTCATGACACTCGCGTAGACGTTGCCGATCTGCGCAGAAAAATTGGCATGGTTTTTCAGCGCCCTAACCCATTTCCTAAGAGTGTTTACGAAAACGTTGCCTACGGCCTGCGCATTCAAGGGGAAAAATCTAAAGCTATTATAGATGAGCGCGTTGAGTGGGCATTAAAGAGTGCGGCGCTTTGGGACGAAGTCAAGGATCGACTCAAAGACAGCGCACTGGGGCTCTCTGGCGGACAGCAGCAGCGTTTGGTGATTGCACGCGCTATTGCGATCAAACCTACTGTACTGCTACTCGACGAACCTGCTTCGGCACTAGATCCAATTTCCACGCTTAAGATTGAAGAGTTGATTCATCAACTGAAAGACGACTACACCATTGCTATCGTGACTCATAACATGCAGCAAGCTGCGCGAGTTTCCGACTACACCGCGTTTCTCTATATTGGTGAAATGGTTGAGTTTGGCGAAACAGATACTATATTTAGAAATCCTAAGTCTAAGCAGACCGAAGATTACATCACGGGGCGATACGGGTAACGACAATGCATAAGCACATATCAGAGCAGTACGATAACGATCTACAAACCATAAGAGATTTACTCATGGAAATGGGTGGCCTTGTGGAAACCCAAGTCAATGATGCGTGCACAGCTCTGGTTAATCATGATGTGGAACTTGCTGAGCAAGTGCGTGAGGTTGAATCTCGGCTCAATCAGTTTGAGGTAGAGTTAGACGACCAGTGCGTGTCTATTATCGCCAAACGTCAACCTACTGCCGGCGACTTGCGCACGGTGGTAAGCGTTATGAAAGTTATAACTGATTTAGAGCGCATTGGCGACGAAGCCGATCGCATTGCGAAGATGGCCCTAGACTTATTGGACGCAGACATACTAGTCGACCACTACAATGGATTTAAAGGTATTCATAACGGCGTAATTAAGATGTTAAAGCGCGCGCTGGACGCCTTCGCGAGATTAGATGTAGAAAATGCTCTGCGGGTAATTGAAGACGATCACGATATTGATATGGCTTACAAGAAACTGGTACGCAACTGCATTAAACAAATGGAAAATAACCCGAATAAAGTAGAAGATTATGTCAGCCTTATTTGGGCTTCCCGGGCACTGGAGCGCATTGGTGACCATGCCAAGAACATTAGTGAATACGTGATCTATCAAGTCAAGGGCCAAGATGTTCGGCATGCCAATAGCTTGGACAGCTAGGGAAAAAGCTGGGGCAAATAGATTTATCTATTAAAAGTTCTGCAATTTGTTGCTACTGGATTAGAAGGCACGTAACATCCCGTTTACTGCCCAGGTGATGGAATTGGTAGACATGCTAGATTTAGGTTCTAGTGCCTTGCGGCGTGAGAGTTCGAGTCTCTCTCTGGGTACCACTCTTCTACTTTAAATACTCTAAAGCCCTTGAAATTGCTCATGTTTTCCGAAACATGCACAAGGGCGGTAGACAAAATGTTAGACACTTTCCAACTTAAGTACTCCTACACTAAGCGTGGCGTGTACTACTTCTCTAAGTCTGTACCTACAGAACTAAGACATCATTATTTCAAACCTCGTTTCATCCAAAGTCTAAGAACTAAATCACTTTCTCAGGCGCGTTATGTATCCCGGAAATTGGTGTCTCGTTTGGATGATTACTTGATCAATCTAAGACTTAGAGAAGCAGAGATACCAGCTGCTCGTCTACTTCGCAGTACCCCTAGTCAGAATATCAATTCCCTACTCCCCACTATTGATGATGCTTTAGAACTCTATCTGAGAGTAAAAGGGGAACATAAAAAGAATACGTTCTTTACTCACAGCAAACGCGCTGTTGGTTATCTTAAAAAGTGAGTGTTCTCAAGCACGGGCCTTCACTAGAAAGCGCAAGCAATCAAAAGAGAGAAGTTTTCTTAGTTTATGTTCTACCACCGTCAATTGTCAGACTTTGGCCGGTGATCATAGTGCTGTCATCAGCAGCCAAAAATAAAGCCAAGTTAGCGACATCGGTCGGTAGTAGGCGTTTCTTTAACGCCACCTGTTCCATCCATGCGGCTTCTGCGTCTGGCGTTAACCAAGTCTCTAGTTGTTTTTGAGTGACCACCCAACCGGGTAAAATTGCATTAACGCGAACGTTAGAACCGCCGAACTCTTTGGCCAAAGATTTGGTCAGACCGATAATCGCAGCCTTAGCCGCCACATACCCCGGCATGTTGGTTGGACCAAGGAGCGCATTGATAGAACTAAAATTAATGATTGAACCACCTTGCTCGCTGTCTTTTTTAGCCATTAGTTCAGCGGCGGTTTGCGCTGCAAAAAAGGTAGCGTCCAAATTGATTGCCATAGTGTTGCGCCAACTCTCAGGTGTTACATCAACTGGCGCGTGGCGCATATCGTTGGCCGCGTTGTTGACCAGGGTGTGTAAGCGTCCCAACACTGATGTTGCGTCACGAATAGCAGATTGCAGGGTAGTAGTGTTGGTGATGTCCAGTTGCCTAAACCAAGGACGCTCGCCGGTTCTTTGTTCAATGTTTGTCGCTAATTTAAGCGCCGCGTCACCCGCTAAATCAACAAAGGCGACCTTTGCCCCTTGCTCACTAAATGCTCTAACCATAGCGGCGCCAATACCGGTTGCGCCGCCAGTAATAAAAACCGTTTTGTTTTTTAGGGATGGATATTTCGTCTGGTCGGTCATGAACACTCTTCAGGATTGTTAAAATTCTAGTTTAGGTTTTAATTAGGATCGTAGTTAAAGTGAAGGCTTTAGTGATAATTAATTTCCGCAGTAGCGCGCTCCGTTAATCCTAACCGGAAATCTATTGTGCCGCATGCAGGCCTGCCCCAGTTCATCGGACACTGCCCAGCAATTTTTAAGCACAGGCATGCCAAGTGTGGTTCAGAGTTGTTATATTTGTCTGATTGGGCCGCTTCGTTTGGGGCATCTTTCATTTATCAGCCGCTTTTACTGGCGCTAGCTGCAATGGGCAATTTTGGTATTTGTTATGAACTTTAAAACTCAACGTGCTTGGCAAACACCAGATATAACGTCGCAACATAGAATGTCTGCTCATACCCCGCTCGCCAGTTGGCGCGACGAAGATGCGGCTAAAAATGATGCCGTAAGTGATGCTGTTTTATCGTTAGATGGTACTTGGCAATTCGCTTTGTTTGAAAGTGTAGAGGCTGTGCCAGACGCTTGGCCTGCTCCGTTGCCAAAGATGGTCGAAATGACAGTACCCGGGAATTGGCAATTGCAAGGGTTCGATCACCCTATTTACACCAACGTGCAGTATCCGTTCCCCTGTAACCCGCCTATTGTGCCAGATGCAAACCCAACCGGTTGCTACCAGCGCAATTTTTCAATTCCATCCACATGGTCAAGTGAAGAACAAATTCGCGTGGTATTCGAAGGTGTGGATAGCGCTTTTCACCTTTGGTGCAATGAGCAGTGGGTTGGATACTCCCAAGACAGCCGCCTACCCGCAGAATTCGATTTAAGTCGCCTAATTATTGCAGGGCAAAATACCCTCAGCGTTTTAGTCATGCGGCACTGTGATGGTAGCTATATGGAAGACCAAGACATGTGGAATTTGAGCGGTATATATCGCTCAGTACGTTTGTTAGCAAAACCTCAGTCGAGAATGACTGACTTGCGTGCCACAGCCAGTTTGGACAATCGGTATGAAGATGGCCTGCTGAAACTTGATATTCAGACAGAGAATGCGCAAGGCTATTCAGTTACGGTGGCTTTATATGATGCTGAAGATTTATCCAAGCCAGCCCTGTTGAGAGAAAGCTACCCTGTAGGAACGCCTCATATAGATGAAAAAGGCGCTTATACAGATCGCTGCCACCTGTCCATACCCGTACAGCGTCCCAAGCAATGGACCGCCGAATGCCCTCACCTCTATCGGGTTACAGTGACGCTATTAAAGCCAAAGCAGCAACCTATTGAGACGGAGGCCTATGACTTGGGGTTTCGCTCGGTTGAGATTATTTCTGGGCAACTCTGCGTTAACGGTGCGCCGCTTTTGGTCCGAGGGGTTAATAAGCATGAGCATGACCCCGCAACAGGACATACGGAAAGCCTAGCGCTGGTTGAACAAGACCTGCGATTGATGAAACAGAACAATTTCAATGCAGTGCGCTGCTCACATTATCCCCATCAACCTGGACTCTACCGGTTATGTGACCGGCTTGGCCTTTATGTGGTGGATGAAGCCAATATAGAAACCCATGGTGTAACGCCAATGGGTCGGCTGGCCAATGATCCTGTGTGGGCTAACGCCTTCTTAGAGCGAATGACAAGAATGGTTTCTCGCGACTTTAATCACGCCTGCATTATTCTCTGGTCCTTAGGCAACGAGTCCGGTTACGGTGCCGTGCATGACGCCATGTATCAATGGACTAAGCGCGTAGACTCCTCGCGCCCCATTCAATATGAGGGCGGTGGATCAGATACCTATGCAACGGACATCATATGTCCAATGTATGCCAGAACTGACACTGAGACTCTGCAACATCGAGACTTGGGGCATAAGCCATCCCTAAATAAATGGGTGGGCTTTGCCAATGAAGAACGACCAATTATTCTCTGCGAGTATGCCCACGCAATGGGCAACAGCTTAGGTAACTTTTCCGATTATTGGGAAATGTTCCGCGAGCACCGGCGAGTGCAAGGTGGGTTTATCTGGGATTGGGTTGATCAAGGCTTAAATAAAACTACAGCCGATGGCGCGTCCTACTGGGCCTATGGCGGCGACTTTGGTGACGAATTTAACGATCGCCAATTTTGTATCAATGGCTTGGTCTTTCCTGATCGAACTCCGCACCCGACATTGTTTGAAGCCAAACGCTGTCAGCAGCCGTTTACCGCGCACTTACACAGTAGCAACCCAGGGGTTACGGTAACCATCGCCAGCGAACACCTATTTAGAGCCTGTGATAATGAACGCTTGCACTGGGAGTTTGTCACACAAAACCAAGTCTTCGGTGAGCGCTGCCTTGCGCTGAATTTGGGCCCCAGAACTGCGGAAAAGGTTTATTTGGAAGATGCGTTTCCTAAAGTGACAGAACCTTGTTGGTTGAATGTGTGGATTACTCAGGTAAATCAAACCGCGTGGTCTGATGCAGGCCACGAGGTAGCGCGTTGGCAATTTGCCACGCCGTCTCAGCTTAATGTTTCATCCTTGTCATTACCCAAGCATGCGGAGATCAGAGACTCCGCTAACGGTTATCAAGTATTCGCAGGGGCAAGCATTTGGCATTTGAACCGCGACAGCGGTTTGATCGACCACTGGACTAAGAACGGAGTAGAGCAACTAATGGGGCCTTTGCAAGATAATTTTTTTCGCGCGCCACTAGATAACGATATAGGTGCCAGCCAGGCTGATCATTCAGATAAATATTCATGGCTTGCACGATGGCAGCACGCGGGAATTTTCAATTTACAACATCGCTGCTTGGGAGTCCGAGTTGAGCATCACGCCGGCTTACTTGAGGTGGATCATGGCCATTATTATAAGGGCAAGCTACAAATCAAAACTTGTTGGCAGCACAAATTCACGTTAAACGGTGAAATGACTGTTTCTGTGACTGTAAATGTCGATGGCGATATGCCGCCATTGCCCAGAGTGGGCGCAGACTTTCGCGCAGCAGAAATCGTCGAGGAGGTAACGTGGTTTGGTCGTGGACCTCACGAAAACTATCCTGATCGATTAGCAAGCGCAGACTTTCGCACTTGGCAACAGTCGATTAAGTCCATGCATACAAACTACATATTTCCGTCAGAAAACGGCTTGCGCTGCGATGTCAGCGCAATGACGTTAGGTAACATTCATGTCGCCGGCCAATTTAATTTCAGCATCACCGAATATGGTCAGGCACAACTGGCGGCGGCCCGACATACTCACGACCTAGCGCCGGAAGAGGGCCTATATGTCTATATCGACGGCTATCATATGGGGGTTGGTGGCGACGATTCTTGGACGCCGAGTGTAAAGCCCGCATTTCGACTAGATGCCAGCCAATATCGCTGGGGATTTACGCTCTCTTAATCAGTGCCCGCTAGGATTCATTGATTTAGCAACTGACAAAAAATCAGTTAACGGAGAGCCCTGCTGCGTTGCATCAAAAGCGCCCAGATTTTTACCGGACGAAGGTTGTTGAGCGCAAAACGGTATATAAGCAGAGGTTGTTTGAAGCGTTACCCTGATCTTATTCCGCTCTTCTCGATCGAATGGTTTTTTACTCGTCTGTATTTTTTTGTTGCTAGAATATTTTAGTTGAATAGGCTGTGTCTAAAAACGTAGGCCGAAAATCGATTTCTGCTCGGTTATTTACTTGCAAAACTCAACCTATTTGACGACCCCGCGACCACTAACCACGTAGCCTCGTCATCAATAAATTTAGTTGAGAAGTCCGATGTACCATCTGAGCGAAGCCTACGCAATGGCAACTTTTATCTGCTTATTATGTGGCTATTTAGGGGCGTTAGTATTTGCCGCTACAATGGTCCATCGAATCGCTATAAAGCAATTAGACAAAGGCGCTTATGCCCTTGCTATGTCCCTACACTGGCAAGGAGTCCACAAACTCGCGGTCATTGGCGGTATGGCTTTTACCACTGTGTGTGCCTTGGCATCAGGTAAAACAGCCCTACCAAATGCCTATGCGTTAATGCTGGTATCGTTATCAGGACTCATGACTATTTCTTTTTATGTAAGTTTGCAAACTCTGCCCAGGTTGAGCAAGTCGCCAGACGGAGGGTTACAGTTCGCCAACCTAATCCTCTTCTTCACCGGTATTTTAACGGGCTTCGTGCTGGCTGCTGCACTGGTCTACGTGCTCCCTGGCCAATTTACCTTCTGGCCCACAGCTCAATAAGAAAATTGTAATAAATTTGCATGAAAGAATCACAATATGATTAATTCTTCGGTAAGATGCACTCGTGTGCCCGGGTGGTGGAATTGGTAGACACAAGGGACTTAAAATCCCTCGGCTTAACGGCCGTCCCGGTTCAAGTCCGGGTCCGGGTACCA
>CAJWNY010000047.1 GCA_913043815.1 uncultured Gammaproteobacteria bacterium | reverse complement strand
TTTACCAGCAATCTTGCAGAGAGCAATAAACTCACTACCCTCTCGTTTCAAGAAAGGGGCAATGTTCATCAACCAATATGGCCGAGAATATAAAAGCGGGTATCACCTTAATAAGAAATTTCGAGAGGCGCATATAGGCACAGGCGTTCGCCACCGAACAGGTCCTTACCCTTGGAGGCACACGTACGCATCAATTGGTTTAACAAGCGGGGCTGACCCTATTTGGTTATCCAAACAACTCGGTCATTCAGTACAAGTATTTTATTCAGTTTACGCAAGATGGATCGATAACGAAGATAAGGATAATGCGGAACTCGCTAAGATAGGCTAGTTACTAATAAGTGCGGAACAAGTGCGCCAAAATTTGCATCAAGGCCCTACTGTTAATCTAAATCGTTGATAAATAAAGATAAAAATGGCGGAGCGGACGGGATTCGAACCCGCGACCCCCGGCGTGACAGGCCGGTATTCTAACCAGCTGAACTACCGCTCCGCAGCGACCAAGCTAACTACACAATTGTAGCTAACAGGACTTGGTGGGTGTTACAGGGGTCGAACCTGTGACCTACGGCTTGTAAGGCCGTCGCTCTACCAACTGAGCTAAACACCCGAGTATCAGCACTCTCTCGAGGCCGCGTATGTTACCTTTCTCAGCCACCCTGTCAATTAGACTCGCGTATACGCGGCACTTTTTTTATATTTACATGCCGGAGCAACTTAGCCGCGCTGACTTGAACATAGAGCACCGAAGCCTATTCACCCAATTGCCTCCCCAATTCCTGGAACGGAGCGTTAACAACAGCCCCACCCTGGCTCGTGTGAGCCGCTTAATAGCTGCTAAGAGCCGCTCTGTCCGCCACCTCCGACAGAGTTATTGAATAGCGACTCAAAAAGCCGCTTTATCTCTAACTAAAGCGTTCTATTGATGGCTTAGATCAGCGGAGCCATCTTATCGATTAACTTTGCAAGCTCTGGCTTATGCTGGCGAATTTCTTCCGCGCTGAGGCCGTGCAATTCGTGGGGAAACACCAACCACTCGTCTGTTTCATGAAGGTAATAATCAGGCGGGCTGCCGGTTTTGTTATTTTTCGGCTTGTAGTAGGGAGTCGCTACCCGAATCTCGGGCGTGTTCTTCTTACAGGCTTTCATTAAGTCGTCTACCGCCTGCTGGATAGAAAGGCCGGTATCGTGCACATCATCCACAATCAGAAGAGAATCCTCGGACTCAAGTTGGCGAATGATATAACTAAGACCATGCACCTTAACCTTTTTACTGCGCTCACCAATGCCAGTGTAGGAGGAGGTGCGGATAGCAATGTGGTCTGATTCAATGCCTAGCACATCGAGAAATTCTTGTACCGCTATGCCTATCGGCGCTCCTCCACGCCATACGCCGACTATGTAGTTTGGGCGATAGCCGCTTTCAAAGACCTCCCAAGCCAGACCAAAGGAGTCTTCGAGCAGTTGTTGCGCTTGAATGTAACGTTTTTCCATTGATTATGAATCCGCAGTTGAAACTTGTATTGAGCTAGAATGTTAGCCTAACCAGAGCCCCACTAGCATGTGTCTTGCTCAAGAGTGAAAGTAATTAGGGCCTATCTACCAGTAATCCAGCCAATAAAAAACCCGGACCAATTAACGCCCGGGTTTTTCATTTTTTGCCAGCCGCTTAAAGCTCGCATTTAGGCTTATTGCCTAAAACTAGCGACTTAAACCAATTTTTCAGCTTTAGAAATCTATAGCAAAACGAGCCATAAACTGACGCGGGCCAATCAACTCATCGCCTGTTGCGCCTACGCCAAACACGTCGGTAAAGCGCGCATTAATACCCGCTTCATCCGTTAGGTTTTTAGCAATCAACTCAACGCTCCAATTTTTACCTTCTGGACGGAAACCGACAACCAGGTTGATTATATCGTAGCTAGGCACAATATCAGTCACTGCGTTATTAAAGATACGATGCTTAAACTCACCTCTATAGGTGTACTGCAAGCTGCTGTTCAATTCGCCCGCATTGATATTGGTATTCCAGTTAAGTGCAATATTACCGGTAAACTTTGGCGTCTTAGCAAGCTCGTTACCATTAACGTTTTGCACTGCAGCCGAACGTGCTATCTGAATGTCGTCACTAAATAGATTAAACCCCTGACCAATCAAAGCATTACCCGCGGCCTCTGACTGCACGTTGTCTAGCGCCAGGTGATTACCCGTAATTTCGGTATCTAACCATGCCACTCGAACATCTAAGATCACTGAGTCGGATAAGAACGCAGACAACTCTAGCTCTGCACCAAAAATTTCTGACTCTGGAATATTACCCACACCACCTTGGAATACTTCCGGGTCGGTAGCCTGGTATTGCAACCCCTCATAATTGTAATAAAAGGCCGCTACATTTAACCGCACGCGACCATCTGCCAAATCGGTCTTCAGACCTAACTCATAAGCATCAACAATTTCTTCATCAAATGTTGGTAGCACGACTACTGGCGCAACAACGGCTTCAAGTCCATAAGTAAGGTTAGAACCGCCAGGCTTAAAGCCACGCGTGTATGATGCAAAGCCCATAGTGCTGTCGTTAAAATCATGCTCTACAACAAAACGTCCAGTGACCTTCTCACTGTCCATTTCAATAATATCTGTGCCTGTTCGACCATAAAAGTTAGTCACTGCACTGTAGACTTCGTCTTCTGTGTAGCGCATCCCAAATACCGCGCGCCATTCGTCATTGAAGTTCCAAGTACCTTGACCATAAATTGAGGTTGAATCACGCTCTGGCTTGGAGTCGGAAATAAAGCCAATCTCAGCGGTGTCATCAAAGGCAAACACCTGCGCAAGGGTAAACGGGTCAAAGGAGCCATTGAAGTTAAAGTCCAATAGTTCGCGAATGCTGATTTCTACTTCTGTATCTAAATAGAATACACCCGCTACCCAGTCCATTTTTCCAAACAGAGGATTGCCTGATATCAAATTAATCTCTTGAGTAACCGTCTTCTGCTTGTTGGTCTCTGGCACGTATACGCTAGGAAGTTGGGCGAACGGTGCAAGTACAGCTAGGTCGTTACGGTCATTGTCTCGGTTAATCAAAACGTCGTCGTTTTGGTAGCTGGTCAGCGACTTTAATGAAAATGCTTCAAAGTCCCATTCCAAAACCACGCTATACAGTTCGGAAGTTAGCTCATAGTCAGCGCGAGAATCTTGGCGCAGTTCGCGCGCATCTGGCGTTGGGTCTAGTAAGCCCTTTTGCGCTGCACCATTACGGTCTTCGTCAAAAATTTGTGCAGTGAAGTTGGCACGAAAATTATCGCGTGGCTCGTAAAGTACTCGGACACGAGCGGACGTGCTGTTGGCATCGTCAAGATCCTGACCCAACGTCAGGTTATCAGTGAAGCCATCGCGGTCATTGGAAATAAATGATGCGCGCACGGCCAAAGTATCGGACAACGGCAGGTTGTAAGCTGCGCGGGCTTTTACCAAACCGTAATCACCAACTGTTAGATCTGCTTTGCCGAAAGTGTCGTCCACTGTTGGCGCCTGGGTAATGACATTAATCGCACCACCGGTGGAGTTCTGCCCAAACAACGTACCCTGAGGGCCACGTAAAACTTCAATGCGCTCCAAATCTAAAAAGTCGGTTTGCAGAGCGAACGGTGAGGCCACATAAATACCATCCAAGTGATAAGACACCGAAGGATTCGCAATGGCGTTCTGGTTGGCTTCGTTACCTACGCCACGAATGGTAATCACTGTTTTGAACCCTTCGTTCTTAGCGATGTTCACGCCCGGAGCAATGGCGCTAAGATCAACGAATGAGCTTATCTGCTGGTTATCTAGATCATCGCCATCGAGAACAGAAATAGCTTGAGATAAATCTTGAAGGCTCTCGCTGCGTTTTTCCGCAGTGACCAACACCTCTTCAAAAACAAGTGTGGAGTTTTCAGCTAAAACCCCACTGGAGAGAGATGCAGCAATTGCCGCCGATAGAGTGGAGAGCAAAATACGCGAAGAAATCATACCAGTGCCTTTTTAAAGTTATGCGTTGCGAGAGGTTATCTTGGCCTGCAATGAGGCATTAAGTGCCTTGCAAACGAAAAACGCACCGTTGCGGCGAGTTTAGGCGGGGAATACTAACTTTTTAAAGGGTGATCTGACAATAATTAATGAACCATAAAGCGCCAAATACTTTATCTAACTCTGACTATCTTTTAAGCGATGCATTCGCCAGACGCGATTTTGCCGGTATGATTACGCTCTTACACTGAGCCGGCAAAAAATCAGCAAGTTCGGTATCTGGCCGTAACCCACTACCCATTAGGGAATCACTTCGATGAACGCATTGCTGGATAGAATATTTAAACTGCAGGCCCATGGCACCACAGTAAGTACCGAGGTGGTTGCCGGCATGACCACGTTTATCACAATGGTCTATATTATTTTCGTTAACCCGCAAATGATGGCTGCCAGCGGCATGGATCAAGGTGCTAGTTTCGTGGGCACCTGTTTAGCTGCTGCTCTGGCTTGCTACGCCATGGGACTGTATGCCAATTGGCCAGTGGGTATGGCGCCGGGTATGGGACTAAATGCGTTTTTCACCTATACCGTTGTCGGTGAAATGGGGTACAGCTGGCAGGTAGCCTTAGGAGCTGTGTTCCTGGCAGGTATTTTATTTGTCATCATGAGCGTCACGCGTATGCGACGCTGGATGCTAGACAGCATCCCCTTCAATATGCGTATTGCTATGGGTGTAGGTGTGGGCCTGTTTGTGGGCTTTATTGGTCTTAAGACCGGCGGCATTATCGTAGCGAGTGATGCCACCTATCTGTCCTTGGGCGACCTGACCAAACCTGAAACCTTTCTCGCGGCTGCCAGCTTTTTATCAATCGCTATTTTGTCCATGCGTAAAATTCCCGGCGCCATTATCATCGGCATTCTGGGCACGACTATCATCGCCGCAATTCTAGGCCTTGTGCAGTTTAATGGTTTAGTTTCCGCGCCTCCCAGCCTAGCCCCTACCTTTATGCAGCTAGATATTCTTGGTGCCTTTGATGTGGCAATGGCCAGCGTCATCATTGCGTTTCTATTCGTTAACTTATTTGATACCGCTGGTACCCTTTTAGGAGTCGCCAGTCGTGCCGGCTTGATTGATGAAAAAGGCGACGCTGAAAATCTGGATCGGGCGCTTAAGGCCGACAGTAGTTCTAGTGTCATGGGCGCTTTTTTTGGCTGTGCACCCGTGACAAGCTATGTGGAAAGCTCCGCCGGTGTGGAAGCAGGCGGTCGCACAGGACTTACCGCCGTCGTAGTGGGTACACTGTTTCTTCTCGCCATGTTCTTTTCGCCGCTCGCAGCATTGGTCCCTGCCTATGCAACTGCCGGCGCGCTCATATATGTGGCTATCTTAATGTTAGGCGGCATGGAAACCCTTCAATGGTCAGATACCACCGAGGTGCTCCCCGCGTTGGTGACCATTATTTTAATCCCGTTAACGTTCTCCATTGCAAACGGCATCGCCTTAGGTTTTATCACCTACGTGGCCGTTAAACTATGTACCGGTAAGCGCACCGAAATAACACTGGGCGCGTGGTTTTTGGCAGCTATTTTTTTGGCAAAATTTACCTTTATCTAAGCCACAGGCCTTACGCAGATTGCAGAAAGGTTGAGCAAACAACCCCCAATATGCTCTGCCCGCGTCCTGACCATAACTGAGCAAGGCTATAACCTGCCCTCTCTCACGATTGCTTTCAATTAGCTTTTAGCGTGATCGTAATTTGCTCTCACATGACTTTAGGCTGCGTTAAGTTGCGGCTTTTTGCGTAAAATTTTGTGTACACTGACCTCTGAAAACTGTCTACACAGGAGCGGGGCGTGTATTTTATCAAGTCGTTTATCGCCGTCATTTTCAAACTGATCATTCTCATCGGAATCTGCGTGGCACTATTTTTATATGGCATGAAGTTTGCGGATGGGCCTTGGGAAGTATTTCAAGGTGGTGCTTTCAGCACTGGCGAATTAGTTAGCGAAGAACCAAATTGGACCTTTGTTAAGGACAAAGACACGGTGGAGTTTCAACTACTTGAACCTGTGAGTTCAAGAACCACTTGGATCATGGAACACGACGGCCGTATATTTATACCATCTGGATATATGCGAACCAACTACGGCAAAATTTGGAAGCAATGGCCCATCTATGCTGAAAAAGACGGACGCGCCATCTTGCGAGTTGACGGCAAACTTTATGAGCGGAACTTGGTGCGGATCAAAAATGATCCTAGTTTGCCTTCAGTGCTGTCAGAACTGAGCCGTAAATATACTGCCGGAGTAGTCGTCTCTGTTGATGACGTGACCAACGGTTCGCTGTGGATCTTTGAACTAGTAGAGCGCTAAATATGACTTCAGAACAAAAAGCACCCCAAGCATTAACCGGCCTGCGTATTCTTGATTTCACCCAGGTGCTGGCCGGGCCTTTTGCTACTCAGCAACTGGCGCAAATTGGTGCTCTGGTAATCAAAATTGAACAACCAGTTACCGGAGACATGACCCGAGGTCTTATGTCTGCCTCCAGCGACGGTATGTCGCCCTCGTTTTTAACCTGCAATTTGGGTAAACGCAGCTTGGCCATAGACCTAAAGCACCCAAATGCTAGAGAGGTGATCTTTAAACTGGTGAGTCAAGCAGATGCCGTAGTAGAGAACTTTAAGCCTGGCACCATTGAGCGCCTCGGCTTTGGTTATGAAGCGATTAAAGCGGTTAAGCCCGATATCGTTTACGCCTCTATTTCTGGTTTTGGTCAGGAAGGCCCTAGAGCAACCCAGCCAGCTTTTGACGGCGCTATTCAGGCCTTTTCAGGCATGATGAGCATCAGTGGCTACCCAGAAACGGGGCCGGTCCGTTCTGGTTATTTCTCAGTGGACATGAGCACGTCCCTCAACGCAGCGTTTTCTATTACGGCCGCGCTGTTTCGTCGCCACGTGACGGGGGAGGGCCAACGTATCGACATTTCTATGCTAGATACCGCCATGATGATGCAAGCGCCGCAGATGACGGCTTATACGGTCAGTGGCGTGCTGCCTGAACTGCTTGGTAATCAGTCACCAACCAAACAGCCCACCTCTAACGTTTTTGAAAGTTTGGACGGTTACGTGCAAATCATTGCCATGAAAGAATCCCAGGTTGAGAAACTATTTAAAGTGCTTGGGCATGAAAAAGATTACGTAAAATATTCAGATCCCAGCACTCGATTAAAGTGTACAGATGAGATTAACGCTATTTTGCACCCTATTATTGCTGGGCAAACTACGGCCCATTGGCTGCAGGTATTCAACCAGGCAGGCTTGCCAGTTTCGTCTATTCAGAATTTAGCCGAGGCAGCAGCGCAAGCACAGTTTGACCACCGGTTAACATTTACTGAGATAGATCGCCCGGGTGGCGAAGACAAGGTACGAGTAGTTAGCGCAAGCCATATGGCTTACCCTGCTCCGCCAACGGTGCAATCGCCACCGCCTACGTTGGGCGCAGACACTCAGGATATCTTGACTGAACTGGGTTACAGCGAAGATGACATTCTGACCATGAAGCGTGAGCAACTGATCTGAACTGGCTTTCTCCGCAGACTTAACCCGCACTCGTCTGACGATTAATTGGCAAAAAAACAGGAGAGCAGAACAAGCCTAATAGTTCGACTTGCCTTGCCCAGCTATTGAGCGTTTTTCTTCTGCAGTTTTAACGCTTCTTTAGCTCAGGCGCATGATGCGCGGGTATTGCGCTTTGAGCATTGGCTTCTTCAGCCATTGCCGCAACTGCCCGCTCGTTACCCATGATCTTTGCCATGACCGCTTCGCCCGCTCGGTCAAATACACCGCGGTTTTCAATGACGAATTTTTGCGACTCACGGTATTGATCTAACATGCCATTGATCTCTGGAATGACATAACGAGCAACCATATCCCAGCTTTCAAAAGTGTCTTGGCGGTTGGCCCAGTCATGCACAAAGCCCACTACGGTTCCATACCCGCCCGTCAACTGAATCATCTCTCGCAGCGCCGCAATCAAATCATCAGGCGTACCAATAATGGAGCCACTGCCTGCCTGAGATGCCACTTCTATTGCTTCATCAGGTGAACTGTAAGCGTCCGCACCGGGGCGCATCAGTGTTCCCACGGTATATTCATTGTGCCACCGGAACAGACCATTTTTCGCCTGATCTTTAGCCTTCTCTCTCGTCTCAGCAATATGCCAATTCATCACCACACGCCAATTGTCGCGATTAACCGTGTTACCGAACTTAGCCGCTGCATCTTCTGCAAACGCCCACTGGGTGGAGAGCGCTTGTAAACCTGCCGTTGTTGTAGAGCCAATAGACAGTACACCTGTACCGTATTTACCAGCCAAGGTCATACCGGATGGGCTGATCATGGAAGCCACAACCAGCGGCAAGTCTTTTTGTAGCGGCAGCAGTTGCAGCGCCGCATCGTTAAGTTCAAACCAGTCAGACTTGAGGCTGAAACGCTCGTCGCCGCGCAAAAGTTTTTGAATCACACCAATCGCTTCGTCTTGGCGATCGCGCTGAAGCATTGGGTCGATACCTAGTGTATGCGCGTCCGATGGCAGCGCTCCAGGACCAGAACCAAATATGGCACGGCCTTGAGTCATATGGTCTAACTGCACTATGCGCTGAGCCACATTAAACGGGTGGTGGTAGGGCAGTGAAATAACGCCCGTACCTAACTTGATGCGGTGAGTACGCTGGCCGGCGGCGGCGAGAAACATTTCTGGACTAGCAATCATTTCCCAACCGGTTGAATGGTGTTCGCCGCACCAAAATTCATCAAACCCCAGCTTGTCTAAATGCTCCGCGAAATCTAGGTCGCGTTGAAACTGTAGAGTTGGATGCTCACCAATAGGATGGTGGGGTGCAACGAAGGCACCAAATCGCATATTTGTCATAGCGCTCTCACTTGTGATTCTCATTTTAGTATAGACCATTTTACCTAAAATCAGCCGCAGCAACTGCTGACTATCGCTAAGCCCGCCAAAAAAAAGCCGCATCAAGTAAATTTATTGCAATTTCCGCAACGCACATGGTTACCTCGTCATCCATATTGTCTAGAATGAACGAATAGACTAAACCGCACTTGTAGAAATTTTCTTTACCAATTTGCCACGGGATACATATGGCTGATACGCAGCATCACAAACTTATCGTTTTGGGTTCTGGCCCTGCAGGCTACACAGCAGCCCTTTACGCAGCGCGAGCAAACCTCAAGCCAGCACTCATCACTGGCATAGAAGTGGGCGGTCAGCTGACCACTACTACTGAAGTTGAAAACTGGCCCGGCGGTCATGCTGAACTGCAAGGCCCGGAACTGATGCTGGAAATGGCGGCCCATGTAGAGCGTTTTGACGCCATCACCATATCTGATCATGTTCACACCACGCAACTTAGCAAAGACGGCTATCTGCACAAACTGATTGGTGACCAAGCCACATATACCTGCGAAGCCCTCATTATTTGCACAGGCGCCTCTGCCCAATATTTAGGTTTAGAGAGCGAGGAAGCTTTTAAAGGCAAAGGCGTCAGCGCGTGCGCTACTTGCGATGGTTTCTTTTACAGAAACCAAGACGTTGCCGTAATAGGCGGTGGTAACACAGCAGTGGAAGAAGCCCTTTATCTGGCCAATATCGCAAAAACTGTTTACTTAGTGCATCGCCGCGACGCATTGCGCTCAGAAAAAATCCTCCAAGATCGCTTGTTCGATAAGAAGAACATTATCCCAGTCTGGAATCACCAACTAGCAGAAGTGTTAGGCGATGACACGGGCGTTACCGGCATGCGTTTAAAGGGCAACGACGGCTCGGAGCAAAGTATTGATTTAACCGGCGTGTTTATCGCTATTGGTCACATTCCAAATACAGACTTGTTTAAAGATCAAGTGAGTATGGAAAACGGCTACATCAGCATAATCAGTGGATTGGCAGGTAATGCAACAGCCACGACCATACCCGGTGTGTTTGCTGCTGGCGACGTTGCAGACCACATATATCGTCAGGCCATTACCAGTGCGGGTTTTGGTTGTATGGCAGCGTTAGACGCTGAGAAGTATCTGGACGCTAAGGGTTAATTAGCGTTTCGAGATAAGATTAAAGCAGGCCCAACGCCCTTTTGAAAATAAACACTTTCAAGAGGTTGTTCAGAATTTGCAATAAAGTTACACCTGTTTTACCGCAATCTTTTCTGCAATTTTCTTTGACCAAATCTTTGGTCCTTCAATGTGCACAGACTCACCCGTGGAATCCACGCTCACCGTCACTGGCATATCTTTCACTTCAAATTCGTAAATCGCCTCCATACCTAACTCTGGAAAGGCCAACAATGAGGATTTTGTAATGGCCTTAGCCACCAAATACGCAGCACCACCCACAGCGATCATAGACACTGCCTTGTTATCGCGAATGGCATCTATAGCAATTTGCCCTCGCTCTGCCTTCCCAATCATGCCGGCCAGACCGGCTTTTTCTAACATGGTGCGCGTAAACTTATCCATGCGTGTTGCAGTGGTTGGTCCCGCCGGACCAACCACTTCGTCGCGTACCGGGTCTACTGGTCCAACGTAGTAAATAATTCGATTGGTGAAATCTACGGGCAACGGTTCTCCGCGATCAATCATGTCCACCAACTTCTTGTGCGCAGCATCTCGCCCGGTAAGCATTTTGCCCGACAGCAACAATGTGTCCCCAGATTTCCAAGTGTGAGTTTCTTCAGGGGTCAGCGTATCTAGGTTTACTTTTCTAACATCACTGCCTAATTCAAATTCAATCTCGGGCCACTCCGCCATATCTGGCGGCGTAAATTCTGCCGGGCCTGAACCGTCTAAGGTGAAATGAATGTGCCGAGTAGCTGAACAATTTGGAATAATTGCCACCGGTTTGTTCGCTGCATGAGTTGGGTAGTCTTTTACCTTCACATCTAACACGGTTGTTAAGCCGCCTAAACCTTGAGCACCAATACCCAGGCCATTAACCCTCTCAAACAACTCCATACGCATTTCTTCTAGATGATTAGATGCGCCCCGCTCCTGCAGTTCGTGCATATCCAAAGTTTCCATCAAAGATTCTTTGGCCATCAACATAGCTTTTTCTGGTGTACCGCCAATACCCACACCAAGAATACCAGGCGGACACCAACCTGCTCCCATTGTGGGCACAACGCTGAGAATCCAGTCCACCACGGAATCTGAAGGGTTAAGCATGGCAAATTTAGCCTTAGCTTCACTGCCGCCGCCCTTCGCCGCCACTTCAATTTCTAACTTATCGCCAGGCACAATTTTGGTATGAATTACCGCTGGAGTATTGTCCTTAGTGTTGGTCCGCGCGCCGTCTGGTTCAACCAATACAGAGCCACGTAAAACGTTGTCTGGATGTGTATAACCCCGGCGAACTCCTTCATTAATCATGTCATCCAAAGACAGCTCAGAATCCCATTGCACGTCCATACCCACAGACATCAGCACGTTAACAATCCCAGTGTCCTGGCAAATAGGTCGTTTACCCAGCGCACACATGCGCGAATTCACCAGCACTTGCGTCAGCGCGCCTTTCGCTGCCGGAGACTCTTCTCGCTCCCAAGCACCACGCATGGCTCGAATAAAATCAGTTGGGTGATAGTAAGAAATAAACTGCAGCGCATCTGCGATGCTTTGAATAAGGTCTTCTTGCTTAATAATGGTCATTGGCTACTCCGTATGATCCACAGATACATTTATTGTCGTTGGCGCTTTTTCTGCCCTTAATCTAATAAGGCTACCAGCCCCGGCACTTCACAAAATTGTTCCACGTCAGCTTTTTTGCTGACATATTGATTGCGGTTTGCTCCGGCGCACCAACTGGGCATGACCATAGAGTACAGCCCGCTGCCTCCTGCCATGAGCAGCAAAATATCTTTTGGCTTGGTAAAGCACTGATAAGTATCGCTTTTAATGCGGGCGGCAAAGTTGGCAGAAAAATAAGCCAACTGCTTAGTTGGATAATGGGTCAACTCCCAAAGCTTGGTAATAATTGTTTGCCGGTCTAAACCGTTGTCATGCAAAATTTTTGCATGCTCTGGGTTAAGCACCACCACTGCCCCACCACCGGTTAATACCGCGTTATTGGTGGCCATATTCGCCAGTCCGATTGCCAATACCTCTAACAGTTTGTTCGCATCCGTAGGATCGTCAGCGTCGCCACTGTACATGACAGAGTGCGGAGCTTCTGCCCCAATCACCGTGACCACAGTATCCTCTGGCGCAAACCCTAAATCTGTATGCATTGGCGCAAAAGGCGAATGCTCTTCGTCCTCTGCTAAGCAATAGGTGAACTTGCCGGGATGACCCAACAGCGCCATGTCCGACTCTCCCGGGCGCGCACCACCAATGTTAATCATGCAAAGACGTAACGCACGACCAATGCTCGCATTGGCTCTATGCCCAGGACCCAAAGCACCAAAACCCGAGGCCACTGGGCCACAACTGTGCCTACCTGGGCCGTTAACCAAAATTAGCGGGGCTGTGCAGTGAGTAGTGGATTGCATTTCAGACAAATCAAAAAGCGGATCAAGTACCGCATTCACCGCGCCCAAAACAATAGGCATGTGGTCGGGCAAACAACCTGCCATAACCGCCGCAGTGGCCACCTTCCCTACAGTTGCCGCGCCATTACCAGGACCCATGGTGCCCAGCTGTAAATCTGCATCCAATCCCATTGCCAAAACCAAGGCTTCGACCCGTTCCGGGGTTGGAATAATCACTGGCAATCCATCTGTGCAGCCTGCCTCGTGTAACATTTCTAGGGCAGCGCGTTCATCCGCTGCTTGCATCAGTTCAGTCATTTTTAAGACCATCAATAATCGCTGCCACCATCGTCTCGGCCACGCTGCGCAAATGCGCGCTGCCGGTGCCCGCTAATGGGTGAGGGAGTTGAACTCTTGGGAATGAGGGCATGCCCAACGCTTGGGCAATAAAATTACCCTGAGGCCAAAAGTCTTCTGTCACTAGCGACACCGAGGGGATGCCTAGCCGAGCTGTATTAATGCCGTCACGCACGGTGCCGGTAGTACAACTGCCTCAGTGCCCATAGGCGGCGACAACCGCCTGACAGCTTTTGCGAATGTCTTCCAGCATGCTCTCTGGCGCCGCGATCGAAGCGTTGCCCTTATTCCAAACCTTGATTTCAAGGCCCGGTAATTTTTCTTTAAAAACGTCACCAATGTGACGCAAAAAGTTTTCCGAATCTGGAAAACCATTCGCCAACAAACCTAGTGTAATACCCCGGCCTTCGTTGACAGCCAAATCACAGCTGAGTTCGTAGGCTTCTTCAGTTTGGGATTTCTCCCCTCTTGGATCGTGAAAGCTCAGCATAATTTGCCTCTCTCTTTAGCACTTATAAAAAATGGAGCGCTTATAACAACAAACGTATTCCACACAGACCCACAGTACCAACATCCAAGCGCCTAAGGAGCCAACTCAGAAAAATAGCTGCGAATGGTCATAGTCTACTCAAGCTAAAGCACTTTTGCTGCACAAACAGTAGACTGTAGTACATTATGAATCGACATTAAGTAGAGGATCAGTCATGTACAAAAAAGCAACTTTAAAAGTCGCAAACAAGGTTTTATCTGACGTTCTAGCTGGCTTTATCTCCAAACAGCCTGCACTACGCCCACTGATCAAAACACTCAATCACATTGGTTTGGCCGTGTGCATTACAGGCTTAAGTGCCTGCACCGAACCGCCAAAAACCGGCTTAGAACTGGCGCAATCTTTAATGATTATCGACACCCACATTGACGTGCCCTATCGTCTAAAACTGGCTTGGGCAGATGTCAGCCTTGCTACGGAGAGCGGAGACTTTGACTATCCAAGAGCCATTAATGGCGGTTTGAACGCTCCATTCATGTCTATTTACACCCCCGCCAGCATAGACGAAGCCGGCGGCGCTTTTGCCCTAGCCAACGAGCTTATCGACGACATAGAAAACCTGGCTGAATCAGCTCCGAACAAATTCGCCATTGCCACATGCAGCGACGACCTACAAAACCATTTCGAGAACAACCTCATCTCCCTACCATTAGGCATGGAAAACGGCGGACCGGTAGCTCAATCAGAAGAAGCATTGGCGCACTTCTTCGACAGAGGCATTCGCTACATTACCTTGGCTCACAGCAAGTCAAACAAAATCTCTGATTCTTCCTACGACGCAAACGAGGCTTGGATGGGGCTCTCACCGTATGGAAAAGAACTGATCACCCGCATGAATGACCTCGGTGTGATGATAGATGTCTCTCACATAACCGACGCCGCCTTTGCGCAGGTCATACAACTCAGCAAGGCACCGGTCATAGCCTCTCATTCATCACTGCGCCACTACACCCCAGGGTTTGCGCGCAATATGAGCGACGATATGGTGAAAACTTTGGGCGCAGCCAAGGGCGTGATTCAGATAAACTTTGGCACTAATTTTTTAACCAGCGAGGCCCAAATTTATTCCAAGCAACGGCGCAAAGCCGCAGCTGAGTACATTGCCAGCGAAGGAATAACCCAAGACAACCCCGCCGTTAAAACTTTTGCTGAACAATACAAAAAAGACAACCCCTACCCTTTTGCCACCACCAACGACGTGTTAAATCACATCGACCGAGTGGTAGAACTAGCAGGAATTGATGCCGTAGGAATTGGCTCAGACTACGACGGCGTAGGCGACTCGCTACCCGAAGGGTTAAAAGATGTTAGCACCTACCCTAATCTAATAGATGGTTTGTTAGAGCGCGGTTACAGCGAAGCAAACGTAGAAAAAATACTTAGCGGCAATGTGCTGAGAGTATGGCGGGCGGTGGAAACCTATGCTGAAGGTCAGGGCACTGCGAAGCAGTGCCGAGCCTAAACAAAGTCTCTACGATGTAGCACAAAAATTACACAGGGTCAGAAAACCAATCGCTCGCAATATTTGTTTGTAAGCAGAAGCAAAAAGGCGAGCAAGAACCCTGGTGGGCAGACAAAAAAAGACGAAGAAGAAAACTGAAAAAACTGGACGGACTAGCTATCCAGCCTTAGACGTGCTTTTTTAAAGTAGGTCTTGGAGGCGCAGACAAAAAGCAGGAATAGGTGCACGGCCAAACAGTGCTAGTCAGACACCCCCATGCCATCCATCACCACCCCTTGGGTTAGCAACTCTTGAATGTAAGTCTCGTCTAGGTCGAAGCTACGCAATACCGCCAAACTATCCGCACCAATCTCCGGCGCACGCTTGGGTACCTTTTTAGTTTCACCTGCAATATTGATGGGACTGCCAATGGTCAATTTATAGTCGTCCCCAGCATCCCCTGTTTCAACAATTATACCACTGGCTCGCAGCTGCTTATCTTCTAGTACTTCACTCATCGTTTGCACAGGCCCATAAGTAATTCCCTGAGCATCCAAAAGATTGCTGGCATCCACATAGGTTAACTTGCTAAACGCCGTAGCAATGGCTGCCTTAAATTCCACTCGGTTGCGCATAGCCATACGCACTGATTGAAATCGCGGGTCAGACAACCAAGTTTCAGTGCCCAACGCAGCACATAGTTTTGGATACTCACGGTCAGTATTGATTATAGTCAACACAATGTAGCGTCCGTCTGCCGTTTCATAGCAACCCGCAAAAGGGTTAATCCAGCCAGTTTCCTGCCTATGGGTTGCTAGATCATTACCTGCAATGACGCCCTGCAAAGCCATGCCGTTAGCCCACACGCCATTAGCCGCTAGCGAGGTAGACACTTTACCGCCCTGCCCGGTTTTCTCGCGACGATATAAGCCACTCATAATGGCAGCAAATAATGCTGTGGCTGTTGAGTGATCGCCCATGCCCGGAGCCGGTGAAAGCGGGGTTTGGCCCGGTTCTCGAATAAATTCCATCATTCCTGAGCGCGCCCACCAAGCGGTCACGTCAAACGCCCGCCGCTGGCTTTCTGGCCCCCGATCACCGTAGCCGTTGATGTGGGCAAAAATCAGGCGCGGGTTAATTTCTTTCAGGCGATCATATTCCAGCTGATAGCGACTTAACTGATTCTCCAAAAAGTTGGTAGTCATCACGTCAGCACCAGCAATTAGTTTGTGCATTAGCTGCTGGCCTGCATCACGACTAAGGTCTAATGCCAAACTCTGTTTATTGCGCGCGGTTAACTGCCAGTGATAGGGCACTGGATAGCTACCCACCAAACCGCGGTAACCGTCGCCAGTAGGTGGCTCAATTTTAATCACTGTAGCGCCGTAATCCGCCATTATGGTAGCAGCGCCGGGGCCAGCCAAAAACGTAGCTGCGTCTATGACAGTGATATCGCCTAAAAAGTAATCCATTCCCCTCTCCTAATAATGTTCTTCTTAAGAGAGGTTATAACGTGTTATCAGTGTTTATAACAAATCGGTTCGAGGCCGCCCGGCCCTACTTCACCTATACTCGGCTCGGTAAAGAGAGTTTAAATCAGGCGTTCTCTGCTAAACCCAACAACACTCTAGACACAGTTTCCTGCTCTTTTACGGCCACATTACCGTCCTCTAACAAGCGATTAACAGTCGTTTTCGTGCCTAGCCAGCACGTTGAAATTACCTTGACCGTCAATTTGAATAGTGAAATTGATCGGCGCGCAGCAAACAAAACAATCTTCAATATAGTTTTGCTCGCCAGCACTGGTGTCCACCACCAACTCATAAGATTCACCGCAATAAGGGCAAGTAATATCGGTGGACTCAGTGTCGAAATGCATGGGCATAAACCTAAATAAAATGTGGTCACAAGCTAAACAGAACCAAGCAAATATAAAAAGAAACTTTCCGCCTTGGTTCATGTTCTTTCGCAGGACATTCACTAAAAAAGCCAAATTAAGGCTCGCCAGCACTTATAAATTTGACCTCGAGCGTGCTACCGTTGCCCTCTTTTTTTTTCGCAACTTTTAGCTTTATAGGTAGTACCCATGTCCGAATTACCCTTTTGGTATAACACCGCAATAGCGGAACCCTCAGAATACGCAACGGTCAAGGTAGATGGCGTAGACATTGCCTACACCACTTGGGGCGAAATCGGTAAGCCGGGCATAGTGTTAATCCATGGCAGTAACGCCCATATGGAATGGTGGCGTTTTACGGCGCCCTTTTTAGCGGACAACTTCCGCATTGCAGCCCTAGATCTGTCAGGTAATGGCAACAGTGGCTGGCGTGAGCGCTACAGTGGCGGGGTTTTTGCCAAAGAAGTATGGGCAGTTTGTCAGGCTGCTGAACTTGGGCCTAAACCGATTGTTGTAGGACACAGTTTTGGTGGCTTTGCTGCATTGGAAGCCGCCCATTACTTTGGCGAACAGATGACCGGCGTGCTGTTTATGGATTTCACCGTAGCGCCAGAAGCAGACTACATAGAGTGGGGTAGGCGCGTTGAGCGCGAAGGCGTGGAAGCCGGTCGCAAGCTTCGCGTATATAAAGACAAAGACACCGCACTAGGTCGCTTTCGCTTTATTCCTGAACAACCCGGTGTGCATCCGGAGGTGCTTAGGCATCTGGGAAACTATGGCTTAAAAGAAGTAGACGGTGGTTGGACCTGGAAATTTGACCCTGGCATATTCGACTATATCGAAATGGGCAGCGATCAAGAAGAAAAATTCCGAAATATAAGCTGCAAAACCGGCCTTATGCTCGGGGAGCAAAGTGAGGATGAGGGCGCATTATACGGTCAACAAATGATAGCAATGACCAACGGTAAGATGCCTAGCATTACCGTACCAGGGACCTACCACCACCTAATGTTTGACCAACCTATTGCGGTGGCGATGGCCATGAAAATTTTATTTCTTGAATGGTTGCGCTAGCGGCTGTCTAGCCCCACGAAACAGGACTGTGACCGAAGCAATTTTAAAATAGCATTTCCCGTCTATAGACTTGAATCTGAGGCCCCGTCGCCGCTATATGCGCCGGGCGCTGGAGAGGCATAACGCTGCGCCAGCTCATCACGGATTCGCGTATGAGTCTCGCCGTCTAACTCATACAAGCGCGCGAGTAAAATCATTATCGCCATCAAGGCTATTGGCACAATAGTCATCAAGTTCAAAATCATCTCCAGGGTTTCAGCGGACTGGCGTTGTTTGGCCACATAACCCACCGCAGCTAAAGCTAAGGCAACACCTGCACCACCCAACGCCTTGGCCAACTTTTGAAAAAAACTGGACATAGAATAAACTGCGCCATCTGCACGTTTACCAAAACGCCATTGGGCATAATCTACGGTGTCCGGAATCATTGCCCAGCCCAATACAGCGATTGGCGCACCGCCTAAAGCGACAAGACAACCCCAGAAAATCACCCACATAGGAGCATCTACTGACGTGAAGTAAAAGCCGATACTGGCTAGCACGGTAAACAGCGCACCTATTTGAATGGCCCCCGCCTTACTGAAACGCTCCGCTAATTTAGGCACAAAAACTAAGCCGACAAACATGGTCGCCAAAGTGGCACCAAAAAAAGTGCTAATCAGATCAGGCCTTCCCAAATTGTAGGAAAAGTAATATACGGTCACTGTTTGTCTAACGGTAAAACTCAGCATTCCTAGCGTAAATAAAGCAATGACAATTATTAACGGCGGATTATAAAAAACCGCCCGAAAACTGTCGCTTAATGACAACTTCTCGTCTGCCGGTGGCTGAACAACCTCGCGAGTATTAAAAAAAGTAACCAACAACAACAGCGTTGCCACAACTGCAAAAATGGTCATGACTCCTACGTAGCCCTCAGCAGGAGTCGCAAATATTTTCACCCATTCGACAACCCCCACCGTAACAATGACGGCGCCGGCAAAAGCAAACCCCATACGAAAGGTAGACAGATTGGTGCGCTCTTGATAGTCATCAGTTAAAGATGCCGTTAGCGCTGAATAAGGAATAGTCACAACCGTATATAAAATACCAAACAAGGTATAAGTGACATACGCCCAAATCACCTTACCGCTTTCATCTAAATCCGGAACGGTAAAGGTGGCAACGGTAATGACACCTAATGGAATTGCGCCAAACAAAAGGTAGGGACGCAGACGACCCCAACGAGTGCGGGTTCGCTCGGCTATAGCGCCCATCAACGGGTCGGTGACCGCATCAACTAACCTCGCCACTAAGAAAACCCCGGCGGCGGCGGCGGCGCTGATACCCAAAACGTCGGTATAAAAATACAACAAAAAGGTGAGCATGGAAATAAAGTACAAGTTGATGCCTAAGTCACCTACGGCGTAACCCAAACTAGCTTTTAGTTTCATTGCCCAATAATTCCTTGCTGCTCTAACCGTAGAATTTCATCATCACTTACACCTAACGATTCTAGAACCGAGCGAGAATCCGCCCCAGGATCTGGCGCACCATGATCTAATTGCGACGGATGCGGAAAACTAGATAAATTGATCGGTGATCGCACTAGCGCTAAATCTCCCATTTCAGAGTGCGGCGCGTTAACCGCCATGGCCAAGTGTTTAACCTGCACATCTTCAAACCCGTCCGCGATGGTGTTAATGGGTCCACAGGGAACACCTGCGTCGTTTAAGCGGTTGACTAAATCTACCACCGAGAACTGTTGGGTAAGTAAACTCATATCTACTTTGATCTGCTCTCTATGCCGAGTTCGAGCACTTACGCTGGCATAATCTGGATGGTCAAATAAGGCTTTAGCACTTAGCGCATCACAAAATCTCTGCCACATTTGCGAACCAAAGGCGGCTATATTCACGTGCCCGTCTTTGGCGGTAAAAGTACCCATAGGCACCTGAGTGGGATGGTCGTTGCCCTGCTGACCTGGCACTTCACCATTCATGGTATAGCGCGCGCCTTGAAAATCTAACTTCGACATCATGGACTCGAGCAGTGACGTATGGACCCACTGCCCATCGCCCGTACGCTCTCGATGCAGCAGAGCAAGCAATATACCCTGCCCCAAGAACATACCAGCAGAAGTGTCAGAAATAGCCACACCCACTCGCATTGGACCCTGACCCGGCTCGCCGGTAACGGACATAAGACCACTCATGCCCTGAATAATTTGATCTACCCCAGGCCTATTGCTGTACGGACCATTTTGACCAAAGCCAGAAATACTGGCGTAAATGATTTTGCTATTAATGGTTTTAAGAGTTTCGTAATCTACGCCAAGACGATACTTCACATCGCTGCGAAAATTTTCCACCACAACGTCTGCGTCAACAGCGAGCTTATGAAACAGGATTTTACCTTCGGCGGATTTAAGATCGATGGCTAATGAGCGTTTATTGCGATGCAGATTCTGCTCGTCAGAACCGCGCCGTCCACCCGTGACAGAACTGCCTTGGGGATCCTTATGCGGCGGCGGTTCTATTTTAATGACATCCGCGCCCCAATCAGCAAGCAGGCGCACAGCCATGGGGCCGGCCCGGGCAATAGTTAAATCTAAAACTCTAATATGTTTAAGCGGGCCATCCATAGCTAATGACTACCTCTCAGTGTCTTTTAGATTTGGACCTACAAGCACGGTAGTCCATCATTTACGAATCAAGCGACCTGGCAGCGCGTCCGTGGCTTCGCCACGTATATAAGTGACTTCACCAGCCACTATCGTGGTCTCATAGCCACGGGCCTCTTGTTGCAGGCGCGCACCACCCGCAGGCAGGTCGTTGACTATTTTCGGCAAGCCCGCGTGAAGGTTGTCAAAGTCGATAATATTGATGTCTGCCTTCATACCCACTTGCAACGTGCCTCGGTCGAATAATTCTACGGCTCTGGCGGTATCTTGGGTTTGGCACTTAATCAGCGTAGACAGGTCTATGCCCTCGCCTCTAGTGCGGTCACGGCCCCAATGAGTAATCAGCGTGGTAATAAAACTGGCATCGCAAATAGTGCCAACGTGCGCACCACCGTCGCCCAACCCCATTACGGTGTCTTTGTGCAGGATCATGTCTCGGCAGCAATCCAAATTGTCTTCGGCATAATTAGCAAAAGGCGTATACAGCAGACTAAGGCCGTTATCTTGCAACAGCACATCATAAATATAGGACCAAGGCTCTAGGCCTCGCTGGGTAGCCTGAGCGTGTAAGCTGTCCTTGGGGTCTGGCTCATAGTTAGGCGGATCGGTCATAAGCCAAATTTTACGTCCTTCATCCATTAAGTGATAAAGACGCGCAAAACCACGACCCGTTTCTTCAGCCAAAATCCTTGCTTTACGGGCCGGATCAGCAAGGGCTAAACATCGCTCAGCCAAAGGCAACTGACCCAATTCAGTAAAGGAAGGCCGCGTAGTAAACGGCGCTAGCGTGGCGCTCAAACCCAACAATATGCCAATTGGGCGGGGCGCAACTTGGCCACGCATCACCAAGCCACTATCGCTGGCTTGCTCAATTTTATCCAATATTTTGCGCCAACCATGAGGACTCAATCCCTGAGCCAGGGAAATAGACATAGGTCTGCCCGACGTGTCGACCATCTGCTTGAGCATCGAAAATTCACCCTCTAGGTCGTCAAAGTCCGATATCATTTCCATAACCCCGCGCCCTGCCGTTTTCAAAGCGCTGGCCATACCCAACAATTCGTCAACTTCAGCTTGCAAGGTGGGCGTGGGCTCACCACGAGAGGTACGGTGATTAAGCGTGCGTGAACTGGTAAAGCCTAACGCTCCGGCAGCCATTGCCTCCACAGTGAGTTGACGCATCTGGGCTATATCTTCAGGCGTAGCCGGTTCACGATCAGCGCCGCGCTGACCCATAACATACACACGCAGGGCCGCGTGAGGTATCTGGGCACCCACATCCATATCAAACTGGCGTTTAGATAAATAATCCATATAGTCAGGAAAGCTTTCCCAGTCCCAGCTCAAACCCTCGTTCAGCGCCACACCGGGAATGTCTTCTACCCCTTCCATCAACTCAATCAATAAGTCGTGATCAGTCGGCCGAACTGGCGCAAACCCCACACCACAGTTACCCATCACAACACTAGTCACACCATGATGGCTAGACGGCGACATGCGGTTAGACCAAGTGGCTTGGCCATCGTAATGGGTGTGAATATCAACGAAGCCGGGGGCAACAATCGCGCCATCTGCGGTCACCGTTTGCTTGGCCTGTGTAGTGATGGGTCCATTGGCGCTAATTTCGACAATTCTGCCATCGCGTACGCCAATATCACCGGTAAACTCTCCAACGCCGGTGCCATCAATAACCCGGCCACCGCGCACAATTAGATCTAACTGACTCATATTTTCCCCCTACCTTTTATGACTTAGTTTTATCACACCTATCGCGGGATAAGTACCAGCGACATAAATTTGCATGCTAGATGCGTGCAGGGAAAATCAGGACAAAGCCTCAGCACTTAGACCAAACAGGCACTACACAAAGCGATTTCGATAATGAATTTTGTAGTGGCTGGCACCAACAGATCATCGAACTATTGATAAAGAACTCGAGACACCAGCTCGGACCTAAGATGCATAATCACGTTTTGATGGGCTAAGCTGTAAATCGTATTCAGGTGAGACTTACGCGAATAATAATTAACGATAATCACCTCATCAGCGCCCGCGGTATCATCGCCTATAAATAACAGTTCGCGGTCTTATTGAAGGGCCATACGCCCACCTATTTACAACTCTACGCATAGCAAGTTAACAATACATGCATTCTTCGTTTAGAGTACGCATGTCGCCTAAAAACCCATTGACCAGTGATCAAACGCAAATCCAGTTAATGTGCGAACTATGTGCGAACTAAAGGAAGTAACAAGACTTATAAATTGGTGTGACGTGGGCGTCCGTCGACGACACATAAATAACAGCTGGGGAGCGTTATTC
>CAJWNY010000046.1 GCA_913043815.1 uncultured Gammaproteobacteria bacterium | reverse complement strand
GTTATGGGCAAATCGCCGGTTGTATGGTTACGGAAGGAACAATTTTTCGTAATAAATCAATACGCGTGTTGCGCGACAATGTCGTAATTTATCAAGGGGAGTTGGAGTCGCTACGCCGCTTTAAAGATGACGTTGCCGAAGTTCGCAACGGTACCGAGTGTGGTATCGGTGTACGTAACTATAATGACGTTCATTCAGGCGACTTGATCGAAGTATTCGATACCAAGGAAATAGCGCGAGAGCTTTGAGTTTGATTTTAATTCAGATTCAATATGCCCGTTCATTTGTGAACCAGTATGAAAGTAAATTTCTAAATGTCTCGTGATTTAAGAGTAGCGGACTTTGTGCGTGACGAAGTTGCACGAATACTTCAGCGGGACATGCGAGACCCTCGCGTTGGATCTTTCGTGAGTGTTAATGACGTAAAGGTCAGTAAAGATCTGTCTTATGCAGAGATTTATGTCTCTTCGCTGCAAGCAGAGACAGTTGAGGATAAGAGCGAACTTATTGCGGTGTTGAATAAGGCCGCTGGGTTCTTCCGTTCGGAGTTAGCCAAGCGGCATACGATGCGCATGACACCTCGAACACGCTTTCATTACGATGAACTTGTCGAGAGAGGGCCTCGCATAGAGAAACTCATTGGTAAAGCCGTTGCTCAAGACGAAAGTCGAGGAACGAACGGCGAAGTTGATGATCAGGATGCTTTTGACATTGAGAAAGTGTAATGGTTAAGCGGAGGCGGGGTAGACCGGTTAATGGTGTGCTCGTTGTAGATAAGCCTACAGGCATTACATCGAACGATGTAGTGCAGCATGCTAAGCGTTTATTTGGTGCTCAAAAAGTTGGACACACCGGAAGTTTAGATCCGTTAGCCACAGGCGTTTTGCCTCTTTGCTTTGGTGAAGCGACTAAGTTTTCCCAGTTTCTCTTAGATTCGGAAAAGAAATATTGGGCACGAATAAAATTGGGAGTTACCACAGCAACTGGCGACTCCGATGGCGAAGTGACTGGTGGAACAGACGCTTCCCATGTGACTGTCGCTGCCGTTGAAAAGGCGCTGGAAAAGTTGCGCGGGCAAATTGAGCAAATTCCCTCAATGTATTCTGCCCTTAAGCATCAAGGCCAACCGTTATATAAGTTGGCTAGACAAGGTATAGAGGTAGAGAGAAAGGCTCGGACCGTGACAGTATTCAGCAATGAGTTGGTCAAATTTGAAGGTGATGAATTAGAACTAAAAGTACATTGCAGCAAGGGAACCTATGTTCGGACCATCGCGGAAGAGTTGGGTCATGCGCTAGGCTGCGGCGGTCATGTTATTGGGTTGCGGCGGCTTGCGGCAGGGCCGTATATAGAAACAGAAGCCGTGAGTTTTGAGAGGCTGGAATATTGTGAAGATAATGAGTCTTTAGACCGCTTGTTAAAGCCTATTGAAAGCTCGGTGCAAGATTGGCCTAGAGTGAGGATGGTTAGTGATACGGCTCACTATCTGTTGCAGGGCCAGCCTGTTCAGGTGGCTAAGGCACCAACGGAAGGTTGGGTGCAATTAATAGAAATTGCTGGGGAAGATGATGTCTTTCTCGGTGTTGGAGAAGTTCTTTTAGACGGTCGGATAGCGCCGCGAAGATTAGTGGTCTTTAGCTAGCAATGTCTACAGGGATGTTTAAAGTATGGACTGTAAATATGCGCGGTTCACACGGTATTTTTTTGCGTATTAAAGGAGACAAGAGATGGCATTAACTGCCTTAGTAAAAGCAGATATCGTAAAAGAATATCAACTCGAAGAAGGTGACACCGGTTCCCCGGAAGTGCAGGTTGCGTTGTTGACTCACAACATCAATACCTTGCAAGGGCACTTCAAAGATCACCAGAAAGATCACCATTCTAGACGTGGTTTAATCAGAATGGTTAATCAGAGAAGAAAGCTTCTAGATTACCTAAAGAGAAAAGATGTAGCTCGTTATAGTGATTTGATTAAGCGCCTTGAATTGCGTAGATAGTCATAGAGCTTTGTGGCATCTGGACTTTTTGCCGGAAGTCGCGCGAAAGGTATATCGTTAAGATATCAAAAAGACACACAGAACTTGAAAGAAAATGCAACGTTATAAACAAGCAATTCCGATTGGAGGAATCAATTTGAACCCAATTACCAAACAATTTCAGTTTGGTGATCAACTGGTCACTATGGAGACCAATAAGATCGCTAAGCAAGCCACTGGATCAGTGGTTGTAACCATCGGTCAAACCGTGGTTTTAACCACCGTTGTTGGCGCAAGAAGTGCTCGGCCCGGCCAGGACTTTTTTCCCCTGACTGTAAATTATCAAGAAAAAACTTATGCCGCAGGCAAAATTCCCGGCGGTTTCTTCCGTCGCGAAGGGCGCCCTAGCGAAAAGGAAACACTGACTTGCCGCTTAATTGACAGGCCTATCAGACCTTTGTTCCCGAAAGGATTCATGAACGAAGTTCAGGTAGTTTGCACTGTTATTTCAACGGACAAGAACCAAGACCCGGATATAGCGGCAATGATTGGTACTTCTGCAGCCCTGTCTATTTCAGGGATTCCATTTAAGGGACCAATTGGTGCGGCCCGCGTGGGTTACATTGATGGTAATTATATTCTGAACCCAGGGTATGACGTGCTTAAAGAATCTATGCTTAACATGGTGGTTGCCGGTACTAACGGCGCAGTGTTGATGGTTGAGTCCGAAGCAAAAGAGCTAACTGAAGACGAAATGTTAGGCGCGGTTTTATTTGCTCACCAGGAAATGCAAACTATTATTACAGCTGTTGCCGAGTTCGCGACTGAAGCAGGAAAGCCATCTTGGAATTGGGAGGCGGAAGAAAAAGACGAAGCCCTCTTATCTAAGGTTAGCGATTCTATCAAAACGGATCTTGGCGAGGCCTACCGCATTAGCGACAAGATGGATCGCCAAGCAAAAGTTGGCGAAATTAGACGAAGCGTTGTTGAAGAACTTGCTGGTGGTGAAGAAGCTACATACGTAAAAGATAATGTGTCTGATATGTTCGGCAAGGTGGAGAAAGATTTGGTGCGACAGCGCGTACTTAATGGCGAGCCTCGTATTGATGGCCGCGACTTACGTACGGTGCGCCCTATTGAAGTAGAAGTTGGCGTTCTGCCGAAAGCACACGGTTCGGCGCTGTTTACCCGTGGCGAAACGCAAGCGCTTGTAGTGGCAACGCTCGGCACGTTGCGTGATGCAGCGATGATTGATGCGCTAGAAGGATCTTATAAAGATACCTTTATGCTGCATTATAACTTTCCCCCTTACAGTGTGGGTGAAGCTGGCTTTATGAGTGGACCTAAGCGTCGAGAAATTGGTCATGGCAAACTGGCTCGTAGAGGCGTCACTGCTTCTCTGCCGAATGCTGAAGATTTTCCATATACCATCCGCGTGGTGTCTGAAATTACAGAGTCAAACGGATCGAGCTCTATGGCCAGTGTCTGTGGCACTTCGCTAGCACTGATGGACGCTGGTGTACCTATGAAAGCGCCTATCGCTGGTGTAGCCATGGGCCTTGTCAAAGAGGGTAATCGTTACGCAGTATTGACAGACATTTTGGGTGATGAAGATCACCTTGGTGATATGGACTTTAAAGTAGCGGGTACAGCGGCAGGTGTGACTGCATTGCAGATGGATATTAAGATCGACGGTATAACCGAAGAGATTATGGAAGCTGCGATGTCTCAAGCATATGAAGCTCGAATTCATATTCTTGATGAGATGAACAAGGTCATCAGTGTTTCGCGAGAAGAGCTGTCGGACAATGCACCAGCTATGGTGACTTTGAATGTTCACCCAGACAAGATTCGCGACATCATTGGTAAGGGCGGCGCGACTATTCGCTCTATCGTTGAAGAAACCGGTGCTGAAGTGGACATCAATGATGACGGCAGCGTAAGAATTTATGCTGAAGACAGTGCGGCTAAAGACGCTGCTGTTAACCGTATTCAGGAAATTACTGCAGAAGCTGAAGTTGGCCGTATCTATCACGGTAAAGTTGAGCGGATTGTAGACTTTGGTGCTTTCGTCAATATTTTGCCGGGCAAAGATGGCTTACTGCACATTTCTCAAATCGCTGAGGAGCGTGTTGAGAATGTTAGTGACTATTTGACTGAAGGCGAAGAAGTTGATGTGGTTGTTTTAGATGTAGATCAGCGTGGAAGAATAAAGCTGTCGATTAAAGAACTGCCTAACTATCAAGAGCAGGCTACATCAGAAGAGTAATTTCTTCTTGAGCAGAAAACAGAACCGGCGTAAGCCGGTTTTTGTTGACCTATTTTTATTTCAAAATCAGCCCTATTTTAAGTTGCGTATCTCGCTGTCAGGAACCAAAGGTTGGTCCCTCTTGGGCTCTTAACGCACATTGCTTTGTTATGACTGCACGCGGTTCGCAACCAAATCGTCTACAACTGAGGGGTCTGCTAAGGTCGAAATATCGCCTAGGCTGTCTAGCTCATTGGCTGCAATTTTGCGTAAAATTCTGCGCATAATTTTCCCCGACCTTGTTTTCGGTAATCCTGGCGCCCATTGAATGACTTCAGGCCTGGCTATGGCGCTAATTTCTGTTTTAACCATGTCCATTAACTCTTTTTGCAACACCAGTCTGTCTGAATTGTCGCCAGCCATAAGCGTAACGTAGGCGTAAATCGCCTCACCCTTAACGTTGTGATGAACCCCAACTACAGCGGCTTCTGCGACACGCGGGTGCAAGACTAAAGCGCTTTCTACCTCTGCTGTGCCAATCCGATGTCCGGAGACATTCATTACGTCGTCAACCCTGCCGGTAATCCAGTAGTAACCGTCTTCATCTCGCCGGGCGCCATCGCCGGTGAAATAATAGCCTTTGTAGGTTGAGTAATAGGTGTCTATAACCCGTTGGTGATCGCCGTAAACAGTTCTAATTTGTCCTGGCCAAGAACCAGTAATGACCAAGTTGCCAGAGGCCGCTTGGTCTTCGATGAGATTACCTTTCGCATCCATAAGCGCCGGTCGTACACCGAAGAACGGTAGACTTGCAGACCCTGGCTTGAGGTCAGTTGCCCCAGGCAGTGGCGTGATCATGATGCCGCCGGTTTCTGTCTGCCACCACGTATCTACTATTGGGCAGCGACCATCGCCAACCACTCTGTGATACCACTCCCACGCTTCTGGATTAATGGGTTCGCCTACGCTGCCTAGAATAGTTAACGAACTCCTAGAACATTTTCTTACGTAGTCATCGCCTTGGGCCATAAGTTGTCTTAGAGCAGTTGGCGCGGTATAAAAAATATTTACTTGGTGCTTGTCTATGATTTCCCAGCAACGCGACGCATCTGGGTAGGTCGGAATGCCCTCAAACATGAGCGTGGTTGCACCATTAGCAAGCGGGCCGTAGACAATATACGAGTGCCCAGTAATCCAGCCAACGTCAGCCGTGCACCAATAGATGTCTCCATCCTGATAGTCAAAAACATATTTATGCGTCATGGCCGCATGCAGCAAATAGCCACCGCTGGAATGTTGTACGCCTTTTGGTTTTCCTGTGGAGCCGGAGGTGTAGAGAATAAATAGCGGGTCTTCTGCCTCCATGGTTGCAGGTTCTGAGTTAGTTGACTGAGCAGCAGTGAGTTCGTCGTACCAAATATCACGCCCCTCCTGCCACGGCACCTCTGCTCCAGTTTTACGGACGATAACGACGGTGTGCACGCTGGGGCAGGACTCTAACGCTTTTTCTGCATTTGCTTTAAGCGCGACCTTTTTGCCGCCACGCAAACCTTCGTCGGCGGTTATTAACGTTTGGCAATCTGAATTCAAAATTCTATCTTTCAGAGACTGTGGCGAAAAGCCGCCAAAAACGACGCTATGCACTGCGCCTATTCGAGCACAGGCCAACATTGCATAGGCTGCTTCCGGAATCATAGGCATATAAATACATACGCGGTCGCCTTTTTTGACGCCCCTTTCTCTCAAGCCATTGGCTAATTGGCAAACGCTGTCCGAGAGTTGTTGGTAAGTAATGTGTTCGTCATTGTTTGGTTCGTCGCCTTCCCAAATAATTGCTGTTTGCTGGGCCCGCTCAGGTAAGTGGCGATCTATACAGTTGACGCTGACATTGAGCTGGCCGCCACTGAACCAAGTGACGTTGCCGTTAGGCAAGTCTGCTTCAGACACCTTATTCCATGGTTTTTGCCAATCTAGAAACAGACTGGCTTGGTCTCCCCAAAAGCCATCGGCATCTGTAATTGAGCGTTGGTACATTTCTTGGTAGGTATCGCGATTAATAAGGCATCTTTCAGCAATGTTTGCGGGAACCGTATAAATATCGCTCATGTTTGCTCTCTTTCTTTTTTGCGTTGCCCCGTGAATCGGCACTGGAGTGCTATAAATAGAACTCGGTCTATCGATTACGTGTGTTAAATCAAGGTGGGGTTAGGGTTATAAAATTGCCGTGTACCTTCCATACACAATATTTGTTCAAGCAGCGCTAAAAAATGCTCATCGTTATTAGCAAAATCAACTTCCGATGCATTAACTATGAGCAGCGGCGCCTGCTCATAGTAATGGAAAAACTCGGTGTAGCTGTCGTTCATGGCATCGAGGTAATCTAGCTCTATGCTTTGCTCAAAAGTATTACCTCTGTGCAGAACTCTGTCTTTTAAGGTTTTAGCTGGCGCTTGCAAATAAATTACTAGGTCGGGTTCAGGTGGCTTAACCTTCAGGCTACTTTGAATTTGTTGGTAGAGCAGAAATTCCTTTGAATCGAGGGTGAGCTTTGCGAACAGCTCATCTTTTTCCATCATGAAATCAGCGACTAAGGATGAGTCGAGTAAATCGTTACCTGGCATATCGGACACCTTTCTGGCGCGGTGCAAGAGAAAAAAAAGTTGAGTGGGCAGTGCTTGACTGGCGCCTTCCGCGTAAAATCGATCTAGAAATGGATTCTCCGCTACCGGTTCAAGCATTAGAGGGTAGGCGAATACTTCGGCCAATTTGCGCGCGAGCGTAGTTTTGCCAGCCCCGACAGGTCCTTCCACCGCTAAGTACTTTGGCAAAGACTGTATTTGTGCCGCCGCCTCGATCATCGTAGTTGCCCTTTGCACAGCATTAACTGGGTAATCACTTGGCGCTTTATTCATATCAACCATTGTCACCGCGGAAATCGCAATTTCATTTTTTAGATTTTGTTCTGTCATGGTACTAGTGGGCTATTCCGCTTTAGCGGCCATTCCTCCCTAATCTGATAGGGGTCAATCATGGACAAGGGCCATCTTTGGTTCAACTATCAATTGCTCGAACGGTGCCAAAGGCCAGAATATGAGTCGTTAACGTATTCAGATTGAACACTACTAATCTAAAGTTTGTTGTTCGCTGCTTTCAGATAATTTGGACTTATCTGCGCGCTTTTTGCGGCGCTTCTTTTTTGTATCTCTGGGCAACACTTCAATCATTCCCAACTTATTGTCTGGACAAGCTATTTGATATTTGGTCCACCAATCGGCACATTCTTTAAGGTCAGGTTCGGACTCGGCTCGCAAGCATAGGAAGTCATAACCTGCTCTAAAGCGTTTGTGAGCGTTTACCTTGTCAATAGATTTTGGATTTCTGGTTATCAGCCTGTCTTGGGTCATCCACACTTCGCGGGCGAAGCTGCCAAAGCGACGAGGCACTGCAACGAAACTTTGTTGGTCTTTCAGCGTCATAAATGCGGCGTCTTCATCCCCTGGCTGCCAGTTATTTCTGCGGGCACAAAAATCTTCCCACAAAAGTACCGCGACTAGAAAGCCGGGGGTGATAGAAGCTCCGTCTTTAATCCTTTCGTCAGTATTGCGCATAGCTGCCAATATTAATGGGCTTCGTGGGTTGCAACTGGGGAATAATGCTCCGGCTAATTTCGTGCTGCGCATTTTGCGCCAAATCCCTTCGCCGTAGCCACTGAGGTATAGTTTCAAGAATTCGTCAAATAATCGGGCTGGCGGCACTGCATCTAAACGTTTTGCTGTGTCGTCCAAAAGGGCAAGGATTTCATTGTCTACAGTAAAGCCTAGTTTCTCGCCAAATCTTAGCGCCCTGAGTACTCTCACTGGGTCTTCGGCAAGGCGAACTTTGGTCTCTCCGATAAAACGCAGGCGTTTTTCTTGTATGTCTTTTAGGCCGCCAACGTAATCTATGATCTCGTTGGTATTCGGGTCATAGTAGAGCGCGTTGACAGTGAAATCCCTGCGAAAAGCATCTTCTTGTAACGTTCCAAATGCATTGTCGCGCAGGATCATGCCTTGCTGGTCGTGAACTACGCTTTCAGATATAGATTGTCTGAATGTGGATACCTCAATTAAATCTCGGCCGTAGCGGACGTGAACGATTGGGAATCTGCGCCCTACAATTCGTGCGCGTCGGAAAATTTTGCTGATTTTCTCAAGTGGGGCATTAGTTGCAACGTCGAAATCTTTTGGGCGTTCTCCGCATAGTGTATCTCTGACGCATCCGCCTACTAAGAAAGCTTGGAAGCCGTTAGCGTTGAGCTCGGCGATCACTTTAAGCGCATTTGCATCTAAATGCTTCTCTTTGATGCCATGCTGAGTAATCCGTTGAGCTTTCGGCACATCTGTATTGGTATTTTTAGCGTTCAGTTTGAAGATCCTGTAGCAATGCGCAAGCTGCGATTCTTCGTTTTTTTACGCGGTATATTTAGTCTTTGTCTTCGTTCCCAGAGGCTCTTTCTACTGATTCCCAATTTTTCTGCTAATTCAGTTTCTGTAAGAGATTCTTCGTTGTCTTTTACAAAGCGCACAAAGTAATCTTCTAGAGTTGTTTGCGAAGGGTCCACTGCGATTAAATCACCACCACTTTTTGTTTTATCAGTTTCTATTGCAAGAAGGCTTTGGGTTATTAGCCCTCCTTCTTCAGTCAGTATCACGGCGCGCTCAATGGCGTTGCCTAACTCTCTGACGTTACCGGGCCAATGATATTCAAGCATGGCTTTTCTTGCTTCATCACTAATTTTTAGCAGCGGTTTATCTAGTTTACGGCAGGTTTCTGCTAGTAGGTACTCACTAATTTCCAGAATATCTTGATGTCGACTGCGCAGGGGCGAGAGGTTAAAAGTCACTACATTAAGGCGGTAGAAAAGATCTGAACGAAAGAAACCATTTTCGGTCAGTGCTTTCAAATCTCTGTGAGTTGCGGCAATAATTCGAACGTTGATCGGATTGGTGTCTGCGGCGCCGACTTTACGATTTTCACCCAGGGTTACCTGTAAGAGTCGAGCTTGCGCGCTGGGCGCCAGTTCTGAGACCTCATCTAAAAACAAGGTACCACCATCTGCTGCGTGTATTAATCCGCGGTTGCCCACCTGATTGTTGCCATAAGCCTCTGCGCCAAATAGTTCTGCTTCGATTAAATTCTGCGGAACTGTTGCGCAGTTTAGCGTGATCATTGGTGCGTGGGCTCGATCGCTGAAAGCATGCAGCCCTCGAGCGACTAATTCTTTCCCTGTCCCTGACTGGCCTAGGATTAGCACCGAAGAATCTGTTGGACCAATCTTGCTTATGCGCTTGCGAAGAGTCTTCATTACCTCTGAGGAGCCGATCATTTCTATTTGGGCCATGCCTGTGTTTTTCGCGGCTCGAGGGGAGGTAGTAGCTCTTTCAATACTGGCGAGGAGATCGCCAGTCTCAGAGGGAAGTGCCAAATAGTCTGCTGCGCCAGCTTGCAACATACGCACTGACTCCTTAATGCTCGGCGTTGATGCAAGAACGATAACGGCAAATTTTTGGGCAATATCTGAGAAGTTGTCTGGAATAACGTTATCAACGATCAGTAGACAATCAAACTGTGCTAAGGACTCAGTGGGCATATCTGCCGTATCCTGGACTTCAATCCCATGATTACGGATGTCATTCGCCGTCTGCGTTCTTCGGTTCGAATCTGTGTCGATAAGAATTAGGTTAACCATGGCCAGATGGTAGCAAACACTCTACAGCTAGTCGCTCTTAGAGTTGTGTTCTTTAACCATTTTGGTACAAATTTGAGCTTCTTTTGAGATTTAAGAATAATCTTTGGTTGTTCGTCGCAAAACCGTGCTAGGTCTTTGGCAAAAAGAGCGGGAGCTGCGTTGGTATTTTTTTTAAATCCCAGTTTTTTGTGCCCCAATCCAGCATTTTTTGCACTGTCCATCTATCGTTTTTGCGAATGTGTATGCCGAGGTATCTAAAGGCGTTTCGCAGATTCTCTGTAGCAATAGCGTTGTTCAAAGCTGGCGCAAAATGTTGCTTGGACAACTTTTTACCGTCCGCAAAGGTCAAAACAGGTATGTGTGCATAAATCGGAGGGCTTAATCCGAGTATTTGCATAATGTGAATTTGCGCGGCTGTTGTTGGGTACAAGTCTTGGCCTCGAACAACGTGGGTTATTTCAGCACCATCATCCACCGCTGTGGCCAAATTATATGCTGTGAGGCCGTCCTTGCGTCGAATTATGAAATCTCCAGGCGCAACACTTAGGTCGTGTTCGAGGCTGCCCAAAATCAAATCGTGGAACGTTATTTTGTTGTCGCCTACAGAGATTCGAGTAGACGAATTTGCGGTGGGGGCCTTTTTTTGGCGACATCTGCCCGGATAGACAGCAAAGGTTTTTAATTGCTTACGCGAGCACGTGCAAAAAAAAGATTGGGGCGTTAGCTGATTTAGTGCATCGCTATAAGCATCAGAGTGTTGGCTTTGGTAGTCAACGGGTATATCGCTGTGCAAGCCATGGGCATTTAGGGTTTGTAAAATAGATGTACACGCATTGGGCGCGATACGTAACGGATCCACATCATCTATACGTACATGCCAACGTCCTCCGAGATGTTTGATGTCGCAATAGCTGGCCACAGCAGCAATCAGGCTGCCCATATGCAGTGGCCCGCTAGGCGAGGGCGCAAATCGCCCAATTAGGTTTCTTGTTGAGAGCATTAGTTCTTTAGTTAAAAGGTAAATACTAGCCCAAAGCACGAAGGGATACTGATGAAAAGCCTTGGTTCGGCTCGATTGCGCGTGGGCAGACTTTGATATTGAGTTAGCGGAGCAATGCTTCACTTCGGCGACGATATAGAAAGACGTAAAACTATCCGTTTTGCGGTAGATTTTGAAGGGTAGGTGCGGTCAAAGTTTTAGTTAGCTAAGTGATCGCGCCATATTTTCCGAGCGTTAAGCAAGTTTAATTAGCCGTGTATTTGTCGTTCTTTGATCTCATCAAGGGCTTTACAGTCAACACATTGAGTGGCTGTAGGTCTTGCCTCCAAGCGACGCAAACCAATTTCTATGCCACAGGTTTCGCAGTAGCCAAAATCATCTAAGTCTAGCAGGTCTATGGTCTTATCAATCTTTTTAATTAGCTTGCGTTCTCGATCTCTCGTTCGCAGTTCAATACTGAATTCTTCTTCTTGAGTTGCTCGATCTGCAGGATCAGGAAAGTTCGCAGCCTCGTCTTGCATATGGTTCACAGTGCGATCGACTTCTTCCATCAGTTCCTTACGCCAGTTTACAAGAATTTCTTTAAGATGAGCAAGTTGGCCTTCGCTCATATACTTCTCACTGCGCTTGCTTTTATAGGGTGTGAAGTTGCGGAATTGAGAGTCTGCCCCAGCGCTTGCACGCTTTTTGGCAGGGCGTTTTTCAGAAGTTTTTTCTGTCGCCGTCTTTGCTTTTGCATTAGCCGCCATAGTGGTGTCCTTCATTCGCAGATATTTGAACCCAAGATTACGAGGGGGGCGTAACCTACCAGAAGCTGAAGAAGATGACTACATATATATAAAAAGGAATTAGCTAATTTCATAGACCCATGAACTAGTGCAGAATTGACGCCCTTAATCTCTTGGAAAAAGCCATGTACTCACGGCTGAGTAATGATATTAGCCCCTTCACGGTTATGCAGTTGGTGCAGCGCGCCGGTGAGTTTGAGGCGAAAGGTAAGAGGGTTGTGCACTTTGAGGTAGGCGAGCCAGATTTTCAGACAGCGCTACCAATTGCTGCTGCAGGTCATACAGCACTTGATGCAGGCCAGACTAAATATACCTCCGCTCGAGGCATTGGCGTCCTGAGGCAGTGCATCGCAGATTTTTATGCTGACCAAGGCATAACCGTTTCTGCAGAGCGGATAATCGTGACTAGCGGCGCAAGCGGTGGCCTAGTCCTATTATCTTCGCTATTGCTTGACGCTGGCGATGAACTGCTTATCACAGATCCCGGATATCCGTGTAACGAAGTATTTGCCAAACTTGTTGGCGGTGTGCCGATAAAGGTGCCCGTTTTTGCTAAAAATCGGTTTCAGCCCACGCTGGCTGATATACAAAATGCCTGGGGCGAAAAGACTAGAGGCGTATTACTGGCGTCCCCAGCCAATCCGACCGGTACAATGTTGGCTGAAGATGAACTCATTGCTATTCAACATTTTGTTGAAGGGCAGGGTGGCTTTTTTATACTGGATGAAATCTACCAAAACTTAACTCGCGACCATGTTTCCTACACTACGGGGTTAAGTCTTTGCCCTGACATTTTTGTGCTGAATAGCTTTTCCAAATTTTTTGGGATGACTGGTTGGCGTTTAGGTTGGGTAGTTGTGCCTGAACTAGCGGTGGGACCAATGACCAAGCTAGCACAGAATCTATTTATCTCACCCAGTACCGTTGCGCAATATGCCGCGGTTGCAGCTTTTACCGACGCTGCAATGTCGATACATAACCAGCGTAAAAAAACATTTGAAGCGCGAGCAAAGATACTCGCTCACGGGTTAGTTGCTCTGGGGTTTAATATTCCAGTGATGCCCGATGGCGCCTTTTATCTTTATGTTGATATCAGTCATACGAATATGGACAGTGCAGATTTTTGCTGGCGCTTGATTGAGGAATATCAAGTTGCTGTAACCCCCGGCTATGATTTTGGTGATAGCAATGCTGGCCGTTATGTTCGTTTTGCATACACTACTAGCGATGAGTCAATTAAGTTGGGTTTAGAACGTTTAAGCTGCGCCCTTGAAGACTGGGGGCTAAAGGTTTGACGTTACCAGAACTTTTTGAAGGTGTTTTGGTTCGCCGTTATAAGCGATTCCTGGCTGATGTTATTACCAAGGATGGCGAGCAATTGACCGTGCATTGTCCTAATACCGGTTCTATGACGGGCTGCGCTGTGCCAGACAGCCGGATTTATTACTCTATATCCGATAATGCTAAGCGTAAATATGCGGGTACTTTAGAATTTGTAGATAGCGAACACGGTTTGGTGAGTGTAAATACCGCTAGAGCGAATGCGCTGGTGGGCGAAGGCCTGATAAAAAGGTGGATAAAAGAACTGAAAGCATACCCGGAAATAAAGCCAGAGATTAAAATTCCAGAAGGTGATGGACGTTTTGACTTCTTAGCATCTCATGGCGAGCGCCGCGCTTATATCGAGGTGAAAAGCGTGACTTTTCATATAGAGGGTACTCAGGGCGCGTTTCCTGATTCAGTGAGTGAGCGCGCTCGCAAGCATGTAAATGCGCTGATACGGCGGGTTGAAGCGGGAGACCGAGGCGTACTTATTTTTTGTGCTCAGCATACTGGGCTAGCGCGGGTTCGACCAGCCCATGAGATAGACCCTTTGTATGCTGCGGCTTTAGAGCAGGCCATTAATAAGGGGGTGGAGGTACTCGCCTACGGTTGCGTGACTGATTTGAAGACCATGAGGCTTGGTGCCCAATTAGAATTTTCTTTAAATTAACCGATAGGCTCTTTATGGTTTTCGGTTGATTTTGTGCCAGTGTCATGGTTTTTGCTTTTTAATCGCGAAGACGATCGGATACCGTTTATTAGTAGCCATAACCCCAGCAGGGCTATGGCGTTTTATAGAGCTAGATCGGATTTAAAAAGTCAACTTACGAAGCTCGCTTTTAGATCGATATAAGCTTGGATTGAGGAGAGTCGGGCGCCATAGGACTGAATGAGATGAGCCGCAGCATGATTAGCGAATTTCGCTGCATCTTGGGGGCTGGCACCCTGGCTTCTTGCGGCAAGACATGCGCCAGCGTAAATGTCGCCAGCACCATTAGTGTCTATCGGATTAACGGACAAGCCACTTATATTATTAGAGCCAGAGTTAGTGACCACCTGAGCGCCGTCGGCACCCAAGGTGATGTACAGTTCTTGAGCTATGTCTTTCAATTCGTTAATCGCAATATCTAAGCGATCAGTTTGTGCCCAGCTAAGAGCTTCTTCAGCGTTGCAGAACAAGACGCTTACGCCGTTGCCAATGATGCTCGTAAGCGACTCGCGGAAAAACGAAACCATTGCAACGTCAGACAGTGTTAGGGCCGTTTGAATACCTTTCTCGCGGGCTATTTCGTGGCACTTTATTGCCGTGGCAGAGCTAGTAGGTGAGGAGCTGAGGTAGCCCTCGATATAGAGCATTTGGGCCTGGTTTAGCCTTGCTTGATCTACTTCATTCATTGTGACGTTGCTGGAAATGCCTAAATCTGTGCACATTGTTCTTTGTGCATCGTCTGTGATCATTACTAGACACTGACCTGAACTCTCACTGCTTTGGGTATCGATAGCCGAGGTATGGATGTTGGCTTCGGACATTTCATTAGCAAAGTAATTACCGTTCACATCATTAGCAAGTCTGCATGCGTAACCTGTTGTTAAGCCAAAGCCTGTTGCCGCAAAGATAGTATTAGCCGCCGAGCCGCCGCTACTTCTATTCATTGGTTTGGCACCTAAGGCCTCTACCAAACCGCTGATTCGGTGTGAGTCAGTTAGGGTCATTTGCCCTTTAGGCAGTTCTTGCGTTTGTAAAAAGTCATCGTCGACTGTTACGTCAACATCAACAATTGCGTTTCCTATTCCATAAATATCGTACATTGTTATTTTTCCAGTCTAAGCTCGTTTATCTGCGATTTGCGCGAAGGCGCTCTCCGCAGCTTTTAGGGTGATATTAATGATGTCGTCATTGTGTTCGGCAGATATGAAGCCTGCCTCAAAGGCCGAGGGCGCAAGATAAATGCCGTTGTTCAGCATGATGTGAAAGAACTCATTGAACATAGTAATATGAGAGGAAGCAACATCCTGATAGTTATCGGCTTTTTCAATGCCGAAGAAAAATCCGAACATGCCACAAACATGATTTTCGCAGACGGTTATTCCATTTTTACCCGCGCCGTCTATCAGTCCGGCAACTAGTTTGTCTGTGGCTTTGGTGATCTTGGTGTAGAGCGCCGGTGTCAGGTGGTTAAGTGTGGTCAACCCAGCACTCATCGCTAATGGATTGCCGGAAAGCGTGCCTGCTTGGTAAATGGGCCCCAGTGGTGCGATGTGGGACATAATATCCTTGCGCCCGCCAAAAGCGCCAACGGGAAGACCGCCGCCGACAATTTTGCCAAGTGTGGTTAAATCTGGAGTGATACCATAAATATCTTGCGCTCCACCTGCAGCAACTCTGAACCCGGTCATAACCTCATCAAAGATCAAAACGCCGCCAAATTTCTCGGTGAGAGATTTTAGTCCGTGCAAAAAATCTGGGTCGGGGAGTATGCAACCCATATTTCCCGCGATAGGTTCAACAATTACACAGGCGATTTCAGCGCCGTAGGTATTGAAAAGTTGCTCGGTCGACTCTAGGTCATTATAGGGCACAGTGAGTGTTTTTTCTGCCAGCGCAGCCGGTACGCCGGGAGAGTTGGGTAAGCCAAGAGTCAGCACGCCGCTGCCTGCCTTGACCAGTAAAGAATCTGAGTGGCCGTGATAGCAGCCCTCGAATTTGACAATTAGATCCCGGCCGGTAAACCCTCTAGCAAGGCGAATAGCTGACATTGTCGCCTCCGTGCCAGAATTGACCATTCGCACACTTTCCATGCTGGGCATTATCTCGACAATTTTTTCCGCCACCATTATTTCAATTTCTGTGGGTGCGCCAAAGCCTAGCGCCTTGGTGGCTTGTAGGGTTACCGCGTCTATTGTTGGTTGATGGTTGTGTCCTAGAATCATCGGCCCCCAAGAACCGATATAATCGATGTAGGCATTGTCATCAACGTCGTAAATATAAGCACCTTGGCCGCGTTCGAAAAAGATCGGGTCGCCGCCTACGCCTTTGAAAGCGCGCACTGGGGAATTGACTCCCCCAGGAATAGTTTTGCAGGCTCTCTCCATGAGAGTTTTAGATTTTTCTCGATTCATATTGGTCTCGTGTCTAGATTTTTAAAAAGGCTTGATAATCGCTAAAAGAACGATGGATACGAGTATAAGTACCGGTATTTCGTTAAAGATGCGAAAAAATTTCTCGCTATAGGGCGTTTCATCGCGAGCGAAAGCTTTGGTTATTTTTAGGCAAAAGTGTTGATAACCCACAAGCCCAAGAACTAATGCAGTTTTGATCCAAATCCATGTTTGACCAGAAAGCGCTGTCCAGTTAACTACCAGCATCCAGATGCCTAAAACTATGGTCAAAATCATTGCGGGGTTCATGATGATCTGCAAAAGTTTGATCTCCATGATTTTGAAGCGTTCTTTGCTAATTTGGTCCTGGGCTGCTGCGTGATAAACGAACAGCCTTGGTAGATAAAAAATACCAGCGAACCAAGCTATGAGTGCAATTAAATGGAACGCTTTAAGCCAGAGATAAATATTCAATGTCTAGTTTCCTAGGGTTATTTTTTCGGTTAAAAACAGTTGGGTTAAATGTTTGCCCATGCTAGGCGCCAAAAGTGGCGGATCATCAACTATGTCGCTGAGAGGCCAAGTTCTAATTCAAACTCGGTTTTTTCTTTCATTGGCGGCGATTGAGGTACTATTGTCCTAGCGAGCCACATTATAAGTAGAACGATGGATAAATCTCTAAAAAGTCTTGGTGAAGTATGAAAAACTCGTTATACCGAGTTGTTGAAGATCAGCCTGTTCGGAAAGGCGTGTATGCCATGACCTTTGTGCTCACGTTATTGCTGGTCCTGGTTAGTGGATTTCTTGCGGGTCAATGGCGCGCCCAGCAGGCTATTAGTGAAAACGCCATACTGCGCGTTGCTCTGAGCGAAACTCAAGATGCGGAGCAGGAGTTACGCAATAGGATCGTCGATGCAGAGTTGTCATTGGCAACTCAGAAGTTCGCGGTTACTGATATGCGAGTGCAACTCACCAACATGCACGGCGAAAGGGCCGAATTGCTTGAGGAACTTGGTTTTTTCAGAAATCTCATGACCTCCGACGATGGGCCTCGAGGGTTACGCGTAGGTGATTTTGATTTGTATGCCGGTGAAGGCCCCAGTAGTTACAATTTTGTCATTTTGGTTACTCAGGCAGCCAAAGTAAGGCGTTTGGTCTCAGGGCAAGCTTCTCTTGTAGTCCGGGGTATCCTGGAGGGTAATGACGCGCAGTTTAGTCTGACAGAGCTAGGTACCGATAAAGAGGCTTCGCTGGATTTTCGTTTTCGTTACTTTCAAGATTTGGCTGGTGTTCTGAATCTTCCTGAAAATTTCGTGCCCCAAGTCGTCATTGTGACCGTTCGTACGAAAAAAGGGCCGTCAGTAGATAGGTCTTTTCCATGGGCCGTGGAAGAGGCATAAGATCTGGCCATTGTTTAGCCTTTTGGGCAAATGGCAAAAAATCAGCAGATAATAGAGTTTGGGGGGAACATCAGATATGAAAGTAATAAAATCCAAACAAGACATTACGTTGGTAGCTGCAGACAGCGAAATCGAAGGCAGTCTGCATTTTAGTAGCCAGCTGTTTGTAAAGGGTAAAGTAACTGGGAATATTTCGGCTGAAGAGTCTGGCGCGATTTTGGTGGTGAGTCCAGAGGGCCTGGTGGTCGGAGATGTTCGAGTTCCGAACGTTGTCATTAATGGACGTCTTGAAGGCAATGTTTACGCGGCCGAGCGTTTAGAAGTTTCTGCCGGAGCCGAGGTTCAAGGAGATCTTTATTACAGCGTAGTCGAAATGCACATGGGCGCCCAGGTTCAGGGGCGGCTAATACATTCCGATAAAGAGTCGGCTAAAAAGGGTACCGTGCATGCGCTGCCAGTGGACACCGGTCGCACATAGATCTTTTTGAGTTAGCTGCTTTTGGTTTCCCCGCGTTGCCTATATGCTTCTCCTTTTATTAAAACCGAGAGACAGTCGATTCTTATGCAAGCAGAAATCAGTTTTTCAGAAAGCGCTGCGATCAAAGTTAAGCACCTGATAGAGAACGATGGCGATGATTCGCTTAAGCTGCGCGTCTTTATAACGGGTGGTGGCTGCAATGGCTTCTCCTATGGATTTACCTTTGACAGCGATGTTTCTGAGGACGATGCAAGGGTAGAGCGCTCGGGCGTAACAATGCTGGTTGATTCTATGAGTTACCCCTATCTTGCTGGAGCGCAGGTGGACTATATTGAAAACTTAAACGGCTCGCAGTTCGTGGTTACCAACCCTAACGCATCTGCTACCTGCGGGTGCGGTAGCTCCTTCGCAATCTAATCGGTATAAGTTTCTAGAAGCATTTCTCCTAGAAGCACTGCTACTTGGTATAATCCAGTGTTTGTTGATCGGTGCGAACGCGCTATTTTTTAAAAACGCAGACCCCATTCCTATCAATTAATCAACTAGGATAGACGGCGCCAAGTATGCGCTCGCCTTTAGCCCCAGTGACTGAGGGTATATTGCCTGGCAAGTTACTCACCCTCTGATAGGCAAGCCAGGCAAATGCAGCTGCTTCCAAAGAGTCCCCATCCACGCCCCAATATTCGGTCGGCTGCACATTAATTTTGCGGGTTTCATCGAACCCGCAGCGTACCGCTAGTCTTTGCATGAGATAGTTATTTAGCCTGCCGCCCCCGCATACGGCAAGTGCTGAAATGTCATTAGAATTTTGTTCAATGCAGTCCGCTATGCTTTGTACGGTAAGTTCAGCTAAAGTTGCTTGGACGTCTTTTACATGCGGTGGTTCAGAAGCCACCTGACCAAAAAGACCCAGCTGTCGTTCGAGCCAAATCAAGTTAAAGTATTCTCTGCCCGTGCTTTTAGGTGCGGTTAGAGCAAAGTACGGGTCCGAGAGGAAAGATTCGAGTAAGGAGTCGGAAACTTGGCCGCTGGCTGCCCAAGCACCTTCGTTGTCATACGGTGCGCCTTGATGAATATTGCACCATTGGTCCATAAGGCCGTTGCCAGGGCCGGTATCAAAGCCCACCAGTCGTTCTGTGCCCAAAAGGGTGATGTTACTAATGCCTCCAATGTTCAGAACCGCGATATTGGCATTTAGATTACCGAATAATATTTTATGAAAGGCTGGGGTTAGCGGCGCTCCATGTCCGCCAGCGGCCACATCACGCCGGCGAAAGTCTGCAACGGTCGTTATTCCAGTAACCTCGGCAATGTTATTTGGATCACCAATTTGAAGAGTGAAGGGTGTTGCGTGCGTGCCGGGAGGGCGATGCCTGACAGTTTGGCCATGACTGCCGATTGCGGCTACGTCCTGGGCGTGCACGCCTAAGGTTGCCAAATAAAAGCTTATACTTTCACCAATAAACAGGCCCAGTAAATTGTCACATGCGCCAAGTTGATCGAAATTGTCATCAGTGGGCTGACCTAATTTTAAAAGATCTTCGCGTAGAGTTGAGGGTATTGCGACGGTCTTCGCGTCGATGACTTTGATTTGCAAAGTGCCTTTTAACGGTCGTATATCTACTAAAGCGAGGTCTAATCCATCCACACTGGTACCGCTCATTGCGCCGACGTAAAGAGAGTTGGTCGGGCGGATCATTGTGCAGTAACCAGCGTAATTTGATCCTTGTAGCTGTTTAAAAGTAGCGCATATTGTCTGGTCGCCGCGCGGAATGTCGCAAGTTCCCGTGTTGCTACTGGTTCGGCTTTGGGTAACTTTACGGTGCGTGGGTTCTTGTGGGTACCATTCACTAAGAATTCGTAGTGTAGGTGTGGGCCTGTTGCCCATCCTGTCGAACCTACGTAACCGATGATTTGTCCTTGGCGAACTTTACGTCCTGACTTTATGTTTCTTCCGAATTTTGAAAGGTGCAGGTATTTAGTTACAAACTGTTCGCCATGTTGAATGACTATATAGCGCCCATTTGATTTAGTTCTAGATGCAGTTTTTATTCGACCATCGCCGGCGGCCAAAATTGGCGTACCTTTCGGCGCCGCATAATCTATGCCTCGGTGCGGGCGAATAGTCTTATGTAATGGATGTTGTCTGCGCAGGTTAAAACTAGAACTGATGCGCGAAAATTCTACTGGCGCTCGCAAAAAAGCTTTGCGCATGCTGATACCTTTAGGTGTATAGAAATCAGTGTTGCCATTTGTGTTTGTGAAAGCTACCGCAGAGTATGTATTTTGTTGGTTAATAAAGTCAGCTGCTAGAATTGCCCCTGTGCCAATATTTTCACCGTCCAAATATAGCTCTTCGTAGAGCACAAAAAATTGGTCTCCGGGTCGGATGTCCAATACGAAATCTATGTCCCATTGAAAGATTTGCGCGAGCCGCATAGTTAATTTGTCTGGAAAGCCTGCCCGCTGACTAGAAAGGAAAAGACTGTCGTCGATGGTGGCGTGTTTATAAGAAATAACTCGATCTGGGTAGACTACGTTTTTTTGTCCGGCAAAATCTTTGTCGATACGCGTAAATTCAAGAGACTCTAGGCGCGATGAATGATAAGTGAATTTTACTAACTTACCTTTGTCTGACTGAAAAATAATGTCATTGCCCGGAAAGATGTTTTTAAGCTGTTTGCCCAACTTGGTGGAACTGATTTGGTGTAAGTCCTTGGCGGAGTGTCCATTTCGAGCAAAAATTTTCGCCAAGCTATCGCCCGCTTTAACTGCGTCGCTCTGGACAGTGGTGTTTCCTAGAGTCTCTTTTTCTTTAGCTTTTTTGGCCAATTCCTGATTTGCCGCTTTGTTCGAGGTTATATCGCTGGATGGTGCTTCAAGCTGAGAAAGGTGGCTTTGTCGTCTGGATGGGTTCTCGTCGCCGTCGCCTATCCCGCTGAGTTCGAAAATCAGTAACCCGATACCAGTCATTAGTATTAGGCGCTTGTGTAAGGTGGGGAAACTCATTCTATGTTTTTTTGCTCGTAAAGTTTGAGGCGTAAGACTGCGTGTGTATGACTGGTTTTCGCATGTCGTCAAAAACAAGCCGACCAGTTTCGTTTGGATGTTTGCAGTATAAGGAAATCTCGCGGCGAAAAAAGTCTTACCGGAGGCCCCTGTTTTGGGCCGGCCCTCTCTGCTTTAATAAGGGGCCCGGATATCCACGTCCAGAATGCATGCTTGCGAACGGTCAAGGTTAGTATTGGGGAGCGGGGGCGACAATGAAAAATTATACTTACAGTTTAAGGCGCATATGGAAACACACGGTCTCATGCATGAACTTCGTTGGCGGGGGCTTATCTCTCAGCTTTCTAATCCGACTGGCTTAGAAGAATATTTGGGAGGCGGTTCGCGCACGGTTTATTGCGGGTTCGACCCCACCGCAGACAGTTTGCACATAGGGAGTTTGGTGCCGCTGCTGGCGCTGAAGCGCTTTCAGTTGCAAGGGCATAAACCAATACTATTGCTGGGTGGGGCAACGGGATTAATTGGTGACCCTGCTGGGCGCGATGACGAACGCAACCTCAACACCCCAAACGTGGTGGGTTCGTGGGTGGAATCACTACGAGCGCAGGTAGATCGATTTTTAGATTTCGATGGTGAGCATTCGGCCGTTATTTGCAATAACCTAGATTGGACTGAAAAGTTAAATGTCGTAAGTTTTCTACGAGATATAGGTAAACATTTCTCGGTAAACGGAATGATTCAGCGGGAGTCTGTAAAGGCTCGGCTTGATCGCGAAGGTCAAGGCATTTCTTATACCGAGTTCAGCTATATGCTTCTGCAGGCAATGGATTTCTTGGAGTTGGCCCTACGCCAGGATTGCCTTATTCAAATTGGTGGAAGTGATCAATGGGGAAATATTGTCTCTGGCATTGATTTGGTGCGTAGGCATGTCGGTAAGGAAGCATTTGCGTTGACAATGCCTTTGGTGACAAAGTCTGACGGTGCGAAATTTGGTAAGTCGGCATCTGGCGCCATTTGGTTAGATCCGCAAAAAACCTCTCCCTATAGTTTTTATCAATTTTGGCTGAATACTGCTGATGCAGATGTGGAGTCGTTTTTAAAACTTTTCACATTTCTTACTGAGGACGAAGTTGTCGCATTAGTTCGTGAAACTGTAGATCACCCAGAGTTGCGCGGCGGTCAGCGCAAATTGGCTCAGGAGGTGACTTTATTGGTTCATGGGGACAAGGCGCTGAAGTCCGCTGAGCGCATAAGTGAGTGTTTGTTTGCAGGCGAGGTAACTGGACTGCAAGAAGCCGATCTAGCTCAATTGCAGCAGGATGGTCTACCCAGCACTATTTGTGAGTCAGGAGTAGGCTTGCTTACAGCTATGGTCGAAGCGAGCTTGGTCAAATCGACAGGTGAGGCACGCAATCTGATTGAGGGCAATGGGATCAAAATTAATGGTGAGCCCGTAACAGATTCGCGTATGAAGATTTCCTTTGATCAAGCTCTGTTTGGACGTTTTTACCTTATACGTAGGGGCAAAAAACAATATTGCTTGCTTGTTTGCGTTACCTGATTTGGGTTTTTTTGTAATTATTTCAATTTATTTCTAATTAAGGCTTGCGCCGAAATTCCCTGTGCGTATTATACGCCTCCCTTGCAGCGACGCCGAAAGCGAAGCGGCAGCTCTTTAAAAAGAAATAGCAAGTACGAAGTGATTTCGAATTTTAACAGGTTCGTAAAAGACACTTAGTACAAAACAAGCCATTCGTGTGGGAACACGTGATTCGTTTTGAGTAAATGATTACTTGGCATCATAGCAATGCGAAAAGATTTATCCGATCGCAAAGCTGAAAGTCGAAAAAATTAAACTGAAGAGTTTGATCATGGCTCAGATTGAACGTTGGCGGCACGCCTAATACATGCAAGTCGAACGAGAAAGCACTTCGGTGCGAGTACAGTGGCGGACGGGTGAGTAACGCGTAGGAATCTACCTAGTAGTGGGGGACAACTCGAGGAAACTCGAGCTAATACCGCATACGCTCTTAGGAGGAAAGTGGGGGATCTTCGGACCTCACGCTATTAGAGGAGCCTGCGTTAGATTAGCTTGTTGGTGAGGTAAAGGCTCACCAAGGCGACGATCTATAGCTGGTCTGAGAGGACGATCAGCCACACTGGAACTGAGACACGGTCCAGACT
>CAJWNY010000045.1 GCA_913043815.1 uncultured Gammaproteobacteria bacterium | reverse complement strand
CATTTGGCCCAGGATAATTTATGAAGTCCCTACTCGAAAATGCAGTAGCTGGAATAAGTCCAAGCAACGAAGAAGCCCTAACACTCGCCGATTTCACTGACACTCGTGCGCTGGCCGATGCGGCATCACTCATGCGCGACCAAGGCTTTAGAAATGTGGTGACCTATTCACGCAAGGTCTTCATACCGCTCACGCACCTGTGCAGGGATGTCTGTCACTACTGCACCTTCGCCCAAGTGCCGCGTAAAGTTAAAGCCCCTTACATGAGCATTGAAGAGGTTTTAGAGGTGGCAAGGCATGGTCAAGCCATGGGTTGCAAGGAAGCGCTTTTCACTCTTGGGGAAAAACCTGAACTGCGCTACCGAGCAGCCAGAGATGCGTTGGCAGAAATGGGCTACGCATCCACCACTGAATACTTATTCACAGCGGCAGAAGCGGTATTTAAAGAAACAGGACTACTGCCCCACCTAAATCCGGGCAACCTAGACCCGGAAGAGTTGGCAGAGCTTCACTCGGTTTCGCCTTCTATGGGCATCATGCTGGAATCAGTCAGCGAACGACTGTGCGAAAAAGGCATGCCCCACTATGGTTCACCAGACAAAGTCCCCGCAGTACGCCTGCAAACTTTGGACAACGCGGGCATTGCCGGGGTGCCGTTCACCACGGGTATATTGATCGGCATTGGTGAAACTCGCCTGGAGCGCGTCGAAAGTTTGCTAGCTATACGCGACATACATTCGCGTCACGGCCATGTGCAAGAAATTATTATTCAAAACTTCCGCGCCAAGGAAGGTACCAAAATGGTCAACGCGCCAGAGCCAGATCTTGACGAACTGCTTTGGACCATCGCCATTGCGCGAATTTTGTTTGGCGCCACCATGAGCATTCAAGCGCCGCCTAATTTAAGTCCAGGCGTGCTGCCGCAAATTGTTCACGCTGGCATAAACGATTGGGGCGGCGTTTCGCCGGTGACCCCGGACTTTGTCAACCCAGAGGCCCCTTGGCCACAAGTTGAAGAACTCAGCCGCGAGACTGCGTCAGCCGGCAAATACCTGACCGAGCGTTTAACCATTTACCCCGCCTATGCTCAAGATCTTGAGCGCTGGGTGCACCCAGATTTGCACGAACGCGTATTAGAAATGATCGACACCGAGGGCATGCCCCGTATTGATGAATGGTGTCCAGGGGACATAGACACTCAGCCCCCTGAAGAGGTCATGAGCGCCATCATTAATCCAGTGAAACACTTATCGGCTGACGTGGCTTCTATTATCGAGGACGCTAAGTTAGGTAAAGAACTAACTGAATCAGAAATTGTGCGTTTATTTCAAGCGCGAGGCGATGACTTCAGCGCGGTAACGCAAGCTGCTGATGAACTAAGACGCAACACCAACGGCAACAGCGTCAGTTTTGTTGTGAACCGTAATATCAATTACACCAATATTTGTTATTTCAAATGCCAGTTTTGTGCATTCTCCAAAGGCAAGTTATCAGAGAATCTTAGAGGCCGACCTTATGATCTTTCCGACGAAGAAATTACTCGCCGCACCAAAGAGGCTTGGGACAGAGGCGCCACCGAGGTCTGCATGCAGGGCGGTATACATCCCGAGTACACTGGTGACACCTACACCCATATTGTAAAAACCGTCAAAGCAGCCGCGCCAGAAATGCATATCCATGCTTTCTCGCCACTGGAAGTTTGGCAGGGCGCTGCGACCCTTGAAATGGATCTTAAAACTTACCTAACCCAACTCAAGGATGCAGGACTAAGTACGCTACCCGGCACGGCTGCGGAAATTCTCGATGACGAAGTGCGCGCCGTGATTTGCGCGGACAAGATCAATACTCAGCAATGGTTCGATGTAATGGACGCTGCCCACGAAGTGGGCTTCAAAACAACGGCCACAGTAATGTACGGTCACGTTGAAAAGCACGAGCACCTAGCAAGGCACATACTGCGGGTACGCGCTCAACAAGTGAAAACAGGTGGTTTCACGGAATTTGTGCCGCTGCCGTTCATTCATATGGAAGCGCCAATGTACCTGAAGGGCAAAGCGCGCAAAGGCCCAACCTTTCGTGAAGCAGTTCTGCTGCATTCGGTAGCGCGCCTAGCACTTCACGGCCAGATAGATAACATTCAAGCGAGCTGGGTGAAGATGGGCCATAAAGGTATAGAGGCTTGCCTCAACGCCGGGTGTAACGACCTAGGTGGCACGCTGATGAATGAATCTATCAGTCGCGCTGCGGGGACTCAGCATGGCCAAGAGACTTCACCGCGGCAGATGCAGACCATAGTGCGTAATCTCAATAGAGACCCGAAACAGCGCTCTACAATTTATGGCACTGTGAGCGGCGAACGTGTGAAGGCTGGTGACAAGCAAGGGGAATTGTTAGAGATCATCAATACACCTGCTGAGAAGTACGAGCGTAAAACCCCATCAGCGCAATTGGTTAGAAACCCAACTGTTAAACCGGCAACATTCAGCAACACCGGAGCAGCCTAAGTACATGGCTTCGTTTAAGTTTAAGGCCCAGACCTAAAACTATAGCTTGAACGGCGAGACTCAGCTCTCCCCAGCGCACTAGCCAGCATTTATTGCTGGCTAGCCACTACTTCAACCTGATTCAACGTGCGCTGAGCAATCGCTTGGGACAGGGCCTCAATGCGGTTGGTATATTTACCCATCGACGACGTAGATTCACATAATAAATTGTGCAATTCATCGGGATCATTTTGTAAGTCATAGAACTCACACGGCGTTTGCGTAGTGGTTTCCAGCGTCATTCGATAACGCGCATCGCGGACGGCTCTAAAAGTTGGCCCCTCTTTAGATCGCGTCTGCTGCATAATTTCGCTGAATAAATATTCTCGCCCACCACGCGAACCGCCATCGCCCTCATCCATTAACGGCAATACTGAGCGGCCTTGAGTGTCTTCAAGGCCTGGAGCACCAGCAGCATCCAACAACGTAGGGCCTACGTCTACTAGCTCAACCAACGCCTCAGACACCCGGCCTGCACATCCGCCTGCGGGCCTAACAACTAAAGGAATCTGCACAGAGCTTCGGTAGAAGGTGAATTTAGCCATCAACCCATGATCACCCAACATCTCGCCATGATCAGAGCTATAAACAATCATTGTGTTATCCAACATCTTCTGCTCTTCAAGTTGTGCCAATATCCTGCCAATACTCTCATCAACGAGAGAGATCATCGCATAGTACTGACGTGCGCCAGCCAACACATATTCATCAGTGAGTAACTTGCCGTTGGCGTGGTGGTCACACCAGGTTAAGTAGTTCTGCCAAATCTCGGGATGCGACTGCTGCACAAGGGCCGCCCCGCGTGTGATCGGCGCTTGGGCATAATACTCTGCCCATTGTGGATCACCCATTAACGGCACGTGAGGCTGAACATAAGAGAGCTGAAGAAAAAAAGGCTCATCGTCTTTTTGCCTAGCGATCCATTGCTGAGCTTCCCTTGTCAAAAAGCTGGTTAAGTCCTGCTCCTTACTTATCGGGCTGTTCACGCCATCCCAATGTTGTTCTGTTAAACGCCAAATAGATTTAATTACATCTCGATAAGGTTCAAACACCCTTTCGCGCTTTAAGTATTCTGTGTAGGGAGTGGTGACCCCCTCCATAGCGTGAACATAACGGTCGAACTCTTCTACATTATGATCAAAGCCAAAGGCCTTAACTTGATCATCAAACTGGCGCATATCACCATCGTCCTTATCCGGCTCAACCAAGCCTTCTGAGTAATAGTGGGTTTTACCAACGTTGGCAGTGCGATAACCCGCTTGTTGCAAGTGCCGCATAAAGGTAGGTCTGTTGCTATCCAGATCACGGCCAAAATTGCGCATAACCCCCAATTCGCTCGGATAAGCACTACTGATCATGGACGCCCGAGACGGTTGACAAATAGGTGACTGGCACCAGGTGTTGGCAAAGCGTACACCCTCACCTGCCAGTCGATCTAAATTTGGTGTTTGAATTATTTCATTGCCCGCACACCCCAGTGCATCATGGCGATGTTGATCGGCAAAAATAAAAATAATGTTCGGCTTAGACATTGCTATCTCCGGTAAGACCAGACCGGACCATAGCTAGAACTGACGCTGATATCCAGAACGGTCGATCATACCCAGGATTTCAGCCGCGTAAAAAATCACTAACTCATTTCGAACCTCAATCCGGTAGATTTATTACGGCGGCAAAAAACAGTTGTTATCAGCAACAAAAAATCTTAATGGGTAATAATTATCTCAAAGGCCAAAAGTTATCTGTAAATTAATTTTAGTGCATAGCGTGCGCTAAATCTGACCTCCAAACTTAACAACTATTTTCCTTGCTGGTGCTCGAAGATCGACTTATGACCTACCTTTGACCAATCTGGCGGCAGCAATGCAGGCCTGGGGTCGAACTTGGCCCAACGCGCAGGTACACCGCGTACAATCACTTCGGAGTATTTAGCTCCCGCAGTTAGGTTGGTAATTGGAATAGCGTGGGCTGCGGAATAAGCGCATAGGAACAGCGGCCTAGGCGTCGGGCTCAGATTCGGTGATGAGCCATGGACACTGCGACAGTTATGTACTGTTATGGAACCGGCAGGACCACCTAGATACTCTACGCTACCGGCATCGAGCTGGGGAATGTCCTTATCAGCAATATTGCCTGTCCACTGGATAGACTCGTCGTACAAGTCATAAAGAGGCCCATCATGACTTCCAGGAATAACGCCCATGGGTGCCATGTCGTCTGTCACATCGTCTAGATAAACACCAATGGTCAATACTTGGTAGTTGGTGTGCGGCCAAAACTGAATGTCTTGATGCCATTTGACTTCCTCACCACCACTACCCCATTTAAAGTTTAGCTTTGAATGGTGAAACTTAACGTCTGGCCCTAATAAATCTTCGGCAACATCTACAAACGGACCTTGGCTGGCAAATTCCCAAAAAGTTTCATGATGATCAACCGGCGAATTTAGCCGGCGAATGCGCGGCATGGTGAAACTATGGTCAGGTTCTAAATCAAAACGCCTATCCTTACCCTGCAAATTGCGGCTTATTTCCACAAATTCGTTGGTGACGGCATTGAGATTATCTAGCCATTGCTGACTAACCAAACGTTCCACTCCAATAAAGCCATCGCGAAAATAGCCTTGCCGCTGGGCTTGACTCAGCGTCTTAGCTGGTCGGTTTAAAATATCTTGCATAGCGCCCTCCCGCGCCAAAAAAGTCAGGTCGTTTTCAACCCACAAACAATTGTTACTCAATCAACTGTCTAAACCTAATATTCTTCGATTGCTTTTTTCGTCTAATTCACCAACGGCGAAGTCGTCAAAGGCTTTATCCGTCACAGGTATAATTTGTTGACGAATAAACTCTGCGCCTTCCCGAGCGCCTACTTCCTGATCCTTAAGGCAGCACTCCCATTCCAATACCGCCCAGCCGTCAAAATCGTAACCTGCGAACTTAGAAAAAATCGCCTTAAAATCGATTTGCCCATCACCCAGTGAACGAAAACGTCCCGGCCTTTGAAGCCAATCCTGAAATCCTCCGTAAACACCACTCTTACCATTGGGCTTAAGCTCGGCGTCTTTAACATGAAACATTTTGATCCGCTCATGATAGTGGTCAATGAAACTTAAGTAGTCCATTTGCTGTAAGGCCATGTGGCTAGGATCATACAAAATATTCGCGCTCGCATGCTGCTCTACCGCATCTAAAAAACGCTCAAAAGTGACCCCATCGTGCAAATCTTCGCCAGGGTGAATTTCATAGCAAACGTTCACGCCCTCGTCAGCAAAGACATCTAAGATCGGTAGCCAACGTTTAGCAAGCTCTGCAAAGCCCTCTTCAACTAAGCCCGCAGGGCGCGGCGCCCAGGGGTACATATAAGGCCAAAGCAGTGAACCAGAAAAGGTCGCGTGTTCGGTTATGCCCAACCGACGACTAGCACGCGCCGCCAACTTCACTTGTTCTACCGCCCAGTTTCGACGCTTTTCCGGATTACCCCTCACCGCTGGTGCCGCAAAACCGTCAAACATTTCATCGTACGCCGGGTGCACTGCAACTAGCTGCCCCTCTAGGTGGGTAGAAAGTTCTGTAATTTTGATACCATGCGCGGTCACCCGCCCCACTAACTCATCGCAATAAGTTTGGCTTTCCGCGGCTAAAGACACATCAATAAAGTTAGAGTTGCCAATGGGCACTTGCACTCCGACAAAGCCTAATTTTGCAGCCCACTCCGCCATTGCATCGATAGAATTAAAGGGCTCCTCATCCGCCATAAACTGGGCTAAAAAAATACCCGGACCTTTAAGAGTTTTCATTTATCAAATCCCCATAATTATCACTTGCATCGAGGGCCTGCATCAGCAAACTTGACCGCGCAAATCTTCTATCAATTAGGTGGGCCACCGCGCGGCGCCCTCACTTTAGAACCAGTCCTAGACCTGAGCAAAGCTAATCCAAAGTTATCCACTGTGCGCCTTTCTCGGCACTAGCAACTACGCTTTCAATAAAACGCATGCCGCGCACACCCTCAGCAATACTAGGGTAGTCGGCACTGTCCACGACACCCAGCAAGTGGTTACAAAAATTTTTATAAACCTCGGCAAACGCCTCCAAATAACCTTCTGGATGTCCTGGCGGCAGTCGCGTAGCAGCGCTGGAATAAGCCCCAGTGCCGGCCCAGCCCGAACGGAACACTTGCATCGGCGCACCTGCATGTCTAACAATCAATGAGTTAGCATCATCCTGACACCACTCAATGCTGGCTCGGTGACCAAACACTTGAAGTTTTAAATCATTCTCTTTTCCTAGCGCAATTTGACTAACACTAAGCATGCCCTTGGCTCCACCGGCAAAACGCAACAATACATTACCATCGTCCTCCAATTTTCTGCCATGGACAAAGGTAGTGGTGTCGGCGCAAAGCGCTTCAATCTTAAGGCCAGTAACGTAACTCATCAGGTTTTCGGCATGACTACCTATATCGCCAAAACAACCGGCAGCACCAGCGCGCTCTGGATCAGTGCGCCATTCCGCTTGCTTATTGTCTTGCATTGGCTGGGCAAGCCAACCTTGTAGGTATTCGCAGTTTACTCGCCGAATGGTCCCTAACTTACCCTCTTGGATAAGTGCACGGGCTTCCCGAATCATTGGATAGCCAGTGTAATTATGCGTCAACGCAAACTTCAACCCGCACTCGCCTACTTTGCTTTGCAGCGCCGAAGCTTCTTCAACATTAAAGGCCACTGGTTTATCACAGACCACATGAAACCCAGCATCTAGTGCTGCTATAGCAACCGGATAATGCAGATAATTAGGGGTAGCAATAACCACAAAGTCCATGCGCTGATTTTGCGGCAGTTGTTGCTCGGCTAAAAACATCTGCCCATATGATTCGTATGACCTGCTCGCAGGTATTCGATAAATCGTTTCTCCAGACTCTTTGGAACGCTGGGCATTAGAGGAAAACGCACCGCAAACTAGCGTAGCCAAGCCATCCATTTCCGCAGCCATACGATGAACTGGGCCGATAAAGGATCCAATGCCGCCGCCAACTAAACCAAATTTTAATTTTCTAGATTGAATTGTGTTGGCCTCTTTTTCTTTCAGGGTGTCAGATTATAAAGTACAGGTTAGGATACGGTATTGGGAGAGACTTATGAGCACGAAAATAGTACCTATTTCGGTACAGCTTTACAGCGTTAGAGAGGCCTCCGCTGAGAACTTTGATCAAGTGCTAGATATTATCGCGCGACTTGGTTTTAAGGGCGTAGAACCCTTTCACCTCTTTGGTAAAACCCCGGCCGCATTCAGAAAGCAGGTAGAAGACTTGGGCATGGAAGTCTCTTCTACTCACTTCCCATGGGTCAATCGCAATCCAGACATTGGCAGAGTAGCGGGCATTGTTGAAGAATTAGGACTCAACCGTGTGCCCGGTGGCTATGGCCCTGATGACTTCAAAGATATGGACGCAGTTAATCGCACCATAGAAACCACACAGGCTTTTGTTGACCAGCTTAAACCCTATGATTTGAAGTTATTCCTGCATAACCACTATTGGGAATTCAACGAAATTCAAGGCCGGCCCGGCTACCACTATTTACAGGACGCGATTCCAGAACTGACCTTTGAGTTAGACTCCTACTGGGCGGCCAACTTTGGCAACAATGACCCTGCAGCTGAATTAACTCGGATTAAACAGCGCACGCCACTCATGCACATAAAGGACGGCCCGCTGAAACCAGATATGCCCCATGTGGCGGTCGGCTCTGGCGCTATGGATATTGCCGGCGTGTTCGCAGCTGCAGACGCAGAGGTTTTTGAATGGGCAGTGGTCGAACTAGATGCCTGCGCCACAGATATGCTCACGGCGATTGCGCGCAGCTACAAATACTTAACAGAAAATGGATTGGCTAAAGGCAATGTCTAAAATAAAATATGATTTCGGCAGCGGTCGCTCTGATCCAGCCACGTTCCCAGTAGCAGCGCTGCAAGCCGCCGCAACTAAAGTCATTGAAGAGCAAGCAGAAGCCTTGACCCAATACCCGGGCAATTTGGGGCATGAAGGCATGCGTATTGCCATGGCTGAACGCGAAGCAGATCGTGAGGGTTTAACAATTGACCCCAATCACCTACTACTCACTAACGGATCAATGCAGGGTGTCACGCTCACAGCTGAGGCATTGCAAGACAATCCAGGAGACACGGTATTAGTAGAAGAGTACTGCTATCCGGGCACTCTCAGTGCTTACCGTAGCCTAAAGTACGACATGGTAGGTATTCCCTTAGATGAGGGCGGCATGTGTCCAGACGCTGTAGAAACAGCTTTATCAAGGCTAGAAAAGGAAAAGCGCCTACCTAAGTTTATTTATACCATCAGCACTTACCAAAACCCTACTGGCTTTGTTATGCCCAAGGCGCGGCGCCTACAAATTATTGAACTGGCCAAGCACTACAACGTACCCATTGTTGAAGATAACTGCTACGCAGACGTGCACTATGATGGCCCGCTAGAACCGGCATTTTATGCGTTAGACGATGACCCGAATCAGATTTATCTTTGTTCGCTGTCAAAAATTCTCGCCCCGGGACTTAGACTAGGTTACATCTATGCCCGCCCTCCCATGTTAGAAAAGATTATAGCTCGCAGGCACGACGCGGGCAGCAATTACCTAGCCGCGGCTATAGCCGCAGAGTTCTATAAGGAAGGTATTCAGGCCCACGCAAAAGCCACCAATCCTATTCTTAAAGAAAAACGCGATCTGACCATTGCCGGTCTAGAAAGCGAATTAAGCGATATTTGTGTTTGGTCCGAACCTGTTGGCGGCCTATTTATTTGGGTGCGCATACCCGAAGACGTAGACAGAAAAGCATTACGCGACATGGCATTGGGCGAAGGCCTTAATTTCCTGCCCGGTCAGTCATTTCACTACCAGCGCAAAGACGTGGCTTACCTACGACTGGCTTTTGGCCACCTGACGTTAGAACAGATCAGCGCAGGTATTCCTATATTGGCTAAATGTATACAAAGCTGCCGCGGCAGTAACGAGCGCAGAGATTTCGACAGTCTTTTCTAAAGACGAAAAAAAATTTATTCAGGAAAATAAAAGGGGAAAATGATGACAAACAAACTTCAACTAGGGGATATGTTTCCAGACATTACCCTCAAAAGCGTAGACGGCAGTGAAATAAACCTGCCCGCTGATCTCAACAGCCCATTTACCGTAGTGCTATTTTATCGTGGCCATTGGTGACCTTACTGCCGCCGACTGTTAGCCGGCTATGAAGAGCGTCGTGAAGCCCTCAAAGCACAAGGAGTATCAGTGATCGCCGCAGCGGTAGATTCGTTAGAGAAAGCCAGTGAGGTAGGGCAACCACTGGGCTTCCCAGTAGCTCACGGTGTCACTCGAGCACAAGGCGACAGCCTAGGTGCATGGTGGGATGAGGGTAGAGACTTTATCCAACCCAGCGAATTTATACTCACTAAGAGCGGCAAGGTAATGGCCTCCACATACAGTAACTCACCTGTAGGGCGTATGGACGCAGCAGAAACGCTGACTTTAATTGAGTTTATTAATGCTCAGAAAGCAAAAAAGACTTGAGGGTAAAGCTGACTGTTATGCAAATGAGTACCGGGCAGTATGCGTGAAATCCATACTGCCTATTCGTTATATGCGTTTAGTAATGCTGCTGTTAAAAATACGCTAGCTATTTGCTTCGGGGTGAAGCGGCCTTTCACTAACTTACTACTAGCTTTCTGTCAGGTCTTTTCTAATTTGGCACCGCTAAAGCCAAGATCGCCTTATAACCTTTCTGAATTTCCATTTGATCCTCAAAGCCTTTTTCAATGAGCATTTTATGCGCGTCTTTAAGCTTATACTGAGGACAGTTTACCACCAAGTGGTGCTCCAAATGATACTGCACGTTGTACGGTGCTATCAGAGCCCGTTCCCACCAACTGGCAATAGTCGTTCGAGTATTACGCAGCCGATCATCATTGTCTGGCACCACTGCGTGCTCACCAATATTTCTCAGGCGCACAACAAAGCGGTTCCAAGTTAACGCCGGCACCCACCACAGCAAGAAGTACATATACCAAACTCCTGCAGCAGCGAAACCCGCTAAGAAAAGTAGATTGATCACCACATTGGGGCCGATTCTGCGCCGAGCGTTCGCTAAGCGCTGGCTTAAGTTGTCTCCTTTAAACGCCGCGCGCACTATGCGTCCATACTGGTCCAAACCGGTTTGTCCGGTGAGGTCGCGAATAACTTTACGGCGAAATGAAGATTTAGAAATTGGAAAAGGTTTTGACAGCGCAAGATCTGGATCGTCTTCTTGTTGCGTATTCACATGGTGCTGAACATGGTATTTGCGATAGGTATCAATTTTTTCATCGGTAAACGGCCGGTTAAGAACCCACTCACAAACCCAATCATTAACCTTACGGTTGGCATACAACGCACCATGCGCTCCGTCATGCGTAAGAACAAATAAACCCAACTGTCGCGCACCAACAATCATAATGGCTAAAATAACGGTCAGAGGATTAGTCCAAACACTGGCCACAATCCATGCGCCCAAAATCACACCCCAACAATGCACAATAGCCAGCGTACTGCGCCAGCTAGATACTGTACGAAGGTAGGCTATTTCAGTCGGCGAAAAAAAATCGCCGGGGCGTTGTAAATCACTCATTTAGACCCCTCGAGATCCATATTCAATTTGCTAAGGCGCAGATCTTACTCCGCCTAAAGCACCAGTTCCATTATATAAAGAGCCATAAACGCCCTTAAATCGGGCTAATGAATAGCACCACTTTTTCTCAATTGAGCAATTTCAGATCCCGTAAAGCCCAACTCACTCATTAACGCATCGGTGCTGTCGCCTGCTTCACACGGTCCTTGTAAAGTGCGCTGCAACTCTGGCCACTCAGACATCGCTCCGTGCCGCAGCCCTGCCCCGTGCAAAGGGTGGGTAAACTTCACGGCTAACTCGCTGGCTACAAAATGCTCAGCTTGCATGCGCTTACCTGGTGTTGGGCCGTCTGCTTGAATGCACCCAAGCCCCAACGGCAGTAGCTTTTGCTCCCACTCTTGCGACGAAAAGTTCGCTAAATCTGCAAAATTGCCAACCACCTCATGGAATTGTTGCTGCTCTGCCTCGCTATTGAGTCCTACAAAAAGCCAACCCTCTTTACACTGATAAAGCTGCTGATAAGGCCCTTTACCCAAATAATCTGCGTCTAAAGCCACTCTGCTGCTAGCTTTCTCCTGCAACAAAAAGTCGTCAAAATTCGCGTAAGCATTAGCGCCAAACATATCTAGATAAACAATCTGACCCTTGTCCAACCTACGCGCCGCAAGCAGACCCATAGTGGCAGCGCTGGCAACGACGAAAGAAGTATTTGGATCTGGGTTGAGCTCATTGGCACGAAAAAGCCGCCGGCTGGTTTCAAGTAACTCGGGGTAGGCTTGCAACTGGCTAGGCAGCTGGCCAAATTGATAGAGCACGCCCCCTAGTGCAGCACCCGGTATAGGGTGGGTAGATGGACGCAGTACGCCCGGTCCATTAGGCCCGTAGCCGTTCACCGACATGTAGACGAGCTTAGGGTTGAGTTCAGACAAGCTTGGATAATCTAGCCCCAAACGTTCAGGCACCCCTGGTCTATAGTTGTGAATAAACAGGTCCGCCTTGGCAATCAGAGATTGGGCAATTTTTTGACCCTCCGCGGACTTCAAATTCAGGGCAATACTTTCTTTGTCCGTATTACACCGAGCTGCTCCCAGGCCAAAGGCCATGACACGAAATGGATCACCGTCTATGGGCTCTATCTTAATCACCCTGGCGCCTAGGTCCGCCAACATACTTGCGCCAAAGGGCGAGGCGATAATGGCGGCGGCTTCCACGACAGTAACCCCAGCCAAAGGCAGAGAAGCTTCAGTCTTAGGCCCATTCTTTGGCGTAACGGTTTTTTGCGGGCCGCTAAATGATGCTCGCGACGAGAGCGATGCCATAGACGTTGTTTCAGGTCCGCCAGACAACTGCCCGGGGGTTGCAGTGAAATCGCCCAAAAGACCGAGCTGAATTACGTCACTTGATACATCACTATGGCCGTTAGCCACTATATCCGCATCTGATAACGCTTCTTGGGTGCTTTGGTACGGGTGGCCCGCAACACCACCATCTGCTAGAAAAAGATCCATCCACTGCTGCTGAGTGCGAGTCTGCATTTGCATACAAATGCGTCGCCTAAAGTCCTCGGTAACTGCCTCGCTAAAAGGTTCTTGGAGCAACTTAACTTCTTCAAGCACGTCCTCAAGGCCCGCGGCTTTGAGAAAGTTAGCCTGCAAATGAGGCAACAAATTCCCCAGCTGTAACCAGCGCCCATCTGCACATTGCACCGGCTGATAATTAAGCATAGGTAACACCGCGTGAGGATCCGTATCTGGTACAGGCGAAGGGTCTACTTGACTGGAACCCAAACCCACAAGGTCATAAGCGGTAAGGGCGCATAACATGTTGCTTCGCACTAACTGCCCATGACCGGTCTCAGTTTTATTAAACAACTGAGCTAAAATCCCCGCAAGCATGGCCTGACTGGCGCCATGAGTACCCACTTTTAGTGCGGGATAAACTGGCCCCGAACGCTCTGCCACGCCCTCAAAAACCATCATGCGACCAATGGCAGCGGCCACTAAAGATTCATCAACGGCCAAACTTTCACCGTTGGCTGCCAGGTGGCTATATTTATTGTTTTCACCAAAGCCGCTGACTTGGCCTTGAATCAAATCAGGCCGTAAAGGTTCAAAGCTCGACCAACTCAGGCCCAATTGTGCCAGAGCAGAGGCTGATAGATCTGTCAAAAACACATCGGCAGAATCCAAAATATGCTGGCGTATCTTAGTCGCATCCTCACAGGCACTGCCCTCTGCCGCCACTAAACTAACTCTTACCCGCCGCTTGCCCCGATGCCAAACTCGATATTGGCCATCAGACTGCCCGTATTCAAACCAAACTACTTGCGCACCAAAATCTGCCAGAACCATCCCTACTAAGCCTGACAGGGGCCCGTTACCTACTTCTAGAACAGTAATGCCGTCTAATATTTGCTTCACCTAAGTCCTCCGACTCACTTCCCCCCTAGTCCCTGAACTGTAGCACCGTGCTGTTTGCTACAAGTCGGCTGGCCTATTTCAACAAACTAACATACCCACTGTTTTTCAACAGTCTAAATGAACGTTATTCAGGTCTGCTTGGGATTAAAAGCCGCCAGCGTCAAAATAGTAGAATTTTGGCTTTTACAAATTCCGCTTACGCAAATAAGGCAGCTTAGAAAACTACAGGCTATACTTATCGGTTATGAATATAAAAAACCAAAAAGAACATACAGAAATAACCTATCCGCTTACCGAAAGACCCGACGCTGGTACAACCATGGAAGTTGCTCCCGGCGTGCGCTGGTTGGCCATGCCAATGCCCGGTTCCTTGGGATTCATAAACCTTTATTTGCTTGAAGACAAAGAAGGCTGGTGGGTAGTGGACACCGGGCTGAGTAACGAACAAACCAAAACGTTATGGGAAAAAATCTTTGCTGACGAGCTACAAGGCAAACCCGTTATAGGTGTCATCTGCACCCACATGCACCCTGACCACATCGGTCAGTCACTGATGATCACCAACAAATTCCAATGCCCACTTTATATGACATACGGCGAATATTATCAGGCCAGAGCATTTTCCAGCAGCGGCGGCTTTAGTCATAACAATTGGATTGGCAAGAGATTTTATAAGCAAGCCGGCATGCCGGATGATTACATGGAGCAGATTGAAAAAATGTGGTCCACACGCGCAGCAGAAGGCATGAGCATGCCTTCCATGAGTGGGGGCTTTGAACGCCTAGAAGACGGTCAGGTGTTAACCATACGCGACAACGATTGGCGCATTGTGGTGGGCTCAGGGCACTCACCAGAGCACGCGTGCTTATACTGCCCGGGGCTGAAGGTACTGATTTCCGGCGATCAAATTTTGCCCATTATCACCTCAAACGTCAGCGTTCATCCGTCAGAGCCTAATGCTAACCCCATGCATAATTGGATGACCTCACATGATCATTTCCTCAAAGTTATCCCGGACGATACCTTTGTTCTGCCCGCTCACAACCTGCCATTCTTTGGTGTTAAGGCGCGACTGCGAGATTTGATCAGCCATCACGACGACAGAATGCTGGCAATCGAAGAAGCGTGCATTGAACCCAAAGATGCAAAAGAATTGCTGCCCGTTTTGTTCTCTAGAGAACTCGGGCCACCGCAAATGATGATGGCACTGGGCGAAGCAATTGCCCACGTGCACTTATTAATGCACCGCAATCAAATCGAGCGAGCGTTAAATGATGAAGGCGTGTATAAATACCACTCCATAGATCCAACGTTAGCGAGGCGAGCGCATCCAGACGATCACGAAGCGCCCAATGAAGCGCCAACTTACACCTAGCCGAGCGTTTAGCTGAATAGATAGCATGTCTGAAAAAAAAACCGCATTGAAAGCACGCATTGCGGGAATATGTTACCAAGCCTTAAACTTTGGCCAAGAAAAATTACCACCTGGTCTTCGTAGCGTAGTCGGATTTCTTTGCATGATATGTGGCGTGTTGGGATTCCTCCCGGTACTTGGCTTCTGGATGCTGCCATTAGGCATGGCGCTTATTGGGCTAGATATACCCCCCGCCAGAAAACACATACAAATCTGGATGGAAAAACTGCGAATTCAAAGCATCGAGTGAAACCAGCGCTGGCAACAAACTCCTGATGAAAGAAATCTCGAAGTGTAGAATACAAACACCTACCTTGTTAATCAGGCTTACCTTGAAAATCTCTTGCTAACCCTGCACAGTCTAATCTGACCTTTAAACTTATCGGCATTTTTTCGGGCGGGGAAGAACCATGAGCGAACTAGCATTTCTTTCGGCAACACAACTTGCCACAAAAATACAAAATAAAGAAATTTCGGCAGTCGAGTTGCTTAACCATTACCTAGAGCGTGTAGATAAATACAACGGTGATCTCAATGCGATTATTGTAGACATCCGTGAGCAAGCATTAAAGGATGCTGAAAAAGCAGATGCCAAAATCGCACGAGGCGAATCTTGTGGCCCTCTTCACGGCGTACCTATGACCGTGAAGGAATCCTACAACGTTGCGGGCACGCCCACCACATGGGGCAACCCAGCTTGGATAGACAACGTGCCTAAGGAGGATGCCGAGTCTGTAAAAAAACTTAAGCAAGCTGGCATCACATTATTTGGTAAAACCAATGTGCCACTGTCTTTGGCTGACTTTCAAAGCTACAACGAAATCTACGGCACAACTAACAACCCCTACGATCACGAGCGCGTTCCTGGCGGTTCTTCTGGTGGATCAGCTGCGGCACTGGCGGCAGGATTAACGGGTTTGGAGACAGGCTCGGATATTGGCGGATCCATTCGTAACCCCGCGCACTTCTGCGGTGTATTTGGTCACAAGCCTACACACAATTTGCTCTGGATGCGTGGTCATGCGCCCCCGGGAGACAGCCGCGCAGGATCTGACATATCTGTGATTGGCCCCTTAGCCAGATCTGCATTTGATCTGGAAACCGCAGTAAGGGTGATGGCTGGACCAGATGAGATAACCTCCCGTGGTTTTAAGCTAGACCTTCCAGAGTTAGGAAACCGGCCTCTGAGCGACCTTAAAGTTGGTGTTTGGAAAAACGACGCATCTGCACCTGTTAGCAGAGAAGTCGAAGCCAGAGTGGATTTAGTGGCCCAAGCGCTGAGGGATGAAGGTGCTACTGTTGATGAAAACGCCCGCCCCGACTTTTCCACGGAACATCTGCAAGACGTTTACCGCAAGCTACTGCACTCGACTATGGCCATGCGCATGTCTGATGCGGACTATGAAAATTTGCTCAAGTACGTGAAAGACTTAGACCCAAATGACGACCGCGAAAGCTCAAAGGTATTGCGCGCTCAAGTGTCTAGCTTTAAACAATGGGGCGAGGCTAATGAAGCACGACATAAACTGCGCTGGATCTGGCACGAGTTCTTTGGCAGATACGATATTTTGCTCACACCTATGATGGCGACTCCAGCCTTTAAGCACGACCAGCGTCCCTTTTCCGAGCGCACGCTGCAAGTAGACAACCAAGAACGCCCTTACTTTGAACAAGTGTTCTGGGCCGGCCTTACAGGCGTCTCCTTTCTACCGTCTACGGTGATTCCAACTGGTCTGAATAACGATGGATTGCCCATCGGCGTGCAAATCGTTGGACCGGAACTTGGCGATTTAATCACCATAGGAGTAGCACAAAAGCTGGAACTAGCAGGATTTAGTTTCACACCGCCGCCAGCTTATACTTAGCACTTATTCAGTGCCCGGCCAGTACCCCGCCTGCGCGCCTAAGCGCGCAGGCGGGGTGAGAACCAAATAGACTATGAATTGCTGCCTCGTAGTCTATTTTTGGACTTTAAATATTTTTTTAAAGCTATATTGCTCTTTTCGAGTCACTCCTGAGCATACGCACAAGTCACTGAAAAATTTACTTCCAGCCTAAGCGAACTGCTTCCGCAGGTGGATATGAGTTAACATTGCCTTATGCAAAATACAACAACAGCCCAAGCACACCCCAACATTGCTCTGGTAAAATACTGGGGCAAACAAAGCAAGCCCGGCAACCTGCCAGCTACGCCCAACCTATCTATTACCCTGTCAAATCTGACCACCACAACGCGGATACAAGAAGGTAAAAAAGACGAGATTCACCTTAACGGCGAACAGATTGAGGATGCAAAAATAAGGCGCTGGCTGCAAACACTTCGCAGTGAATTAGAGATCCCAAGCCTGATTATCAATAGCGAGAACAACTTTCCAACCAGTGCAGGTCTTGCATCCTCTGCATCAGGCTTTGCGGCGCTTATCACCGCTATTAACGCGCATTGCGTTCTAGGTCTAAATGAAGAAATGCGCTCAAATTGGGCGCGCCAAGGCTCCGCCAGCGCGGCCCGCTCAATTCACGGCGGGTTTGTGGCATTGGTGCCTCCGCAGTGGGAAGCCATGCGCCTTGCTTCCTGCAGTCATTGGCCATTAGAAGTAGTGGTTGCTGTAACTAGCAGAGCTGCAAAGGTAGTTAACTCTACTCAAGGCATGCAACGATCCAAGCAAACTTCACCCTTTTACAATGCTTGGCTGAGAGGTGCAGCAGAAGACTACAGCTCTGCGGCTCAAGCAATCAGTTTGCGCGATTTCACCCAACTGACCCAAGTTGCTGAATTGAGCTGCTTAAAAATGCACAGCCTTATGCTAACCAGCAGCCCTACTTTGAGCTACTGGACGCCCGCAAGTATTGCTTGCATGGATTGTATCCGAGCATTGCGCGAGCAAGGACATCAGGTATTTTTTACCGTAGATGCAGGACCGCAAATTAAGGCCGTGTGCACGCCAGAAAGCCGCCCAGCAGTAAGCGCCGCATTGGCACGAGTGCCAGGCGTGCTAGAAATTATCGATTGTGGACTGGGCGAAGGCGCACAGATTATCGAGCAGTGAAATTTACTGCGCCAGGTAAAGCCGTTCTTTGGGGCGAGTATGCGGTGCTGGCCGGCGCGCCCGCGGCGATCATGGCGGTGAACGCCAGGGCTCAAGTAAGCATAGAAACGCACAGCAACCAAACATGGCGCTTCAGCAGCGCAGGCTTCGAAAGTCCCAGGATTAGCGTGCAGGGCGACATATTACCCACGGCCCCTACTGCTGGTTTTACCACAGCTATATTGCAGCATTGGGGTTTAATGCAACTCAGCGATCTATGCAACGGCATGAATCTGCATACAGACAGTAGTGATTTTTTTTCTACTGGTCACAAATTGGGTTTGGGTTCTTCCGCCGCAGTGTGCAATGCCACTTATACGGGACTATGTTACTTACTGGACAAAGAGCCATCCTTAGCAGAGGCACAGCAAATTCATCGCAGCTGGCAAAACGGTAAAGGTAGCGGTTTAGACGTCGCATCCTCTTGGTTCGGTGGCGTAATCAGCTATCAAAACGGCGTGGCCCAACCCTTCAACTGGCCGCGAGACTTATATTGGCAGCTGGTATGGACGGGCAAAAGTGCCCAAACAGCAGACCACATAACGAGTTTTGATACTTGGCGGCAAACGGATGGATCCGGCCTGCTTGATGATTTATCTACGCTGAGTAGCCAGTTGTGCGAGCATCCCATTGACGATGGCCTGCTGAAGCAATACCAAAAAGCACTTTTTGCGCTAGATCAAAGCGCAAAGCTGAATATTTTTACCACAGAGCACCTCAGCTTGGTTAAACTGGCGGCCTTTTGCGGCCTCGCCTATAAACCTTGTGGCGCAGGTGGAGGCGATATCGGCATTGCGCTTAGCCAGGATAAAGACGCATTAGAAAAATTTCGAAGTAAAGTGTCCAACCAAAATTTTTTGTTATTAGATTTGGAGATGGCCGAACATGGCATCACAGTCAAAGACTGAACAAGACCAGCAGGGATCCTCTCGGATTCCTAATTTTTTCCGCTTAAACATCAATCAACGTATTGCGGCTCTGCATCAGCGCGGCCTGCTCTCTCAAGAAGATGTGCAGCAACTCACTACGGGCAGTCACCAAGTGCAGCTAAACGTTGCCGATAAGATGATTGAAAATGTCGTCGGCGTATTTGGCCTACCTATGGGCGTGGCCCTGAACTTCCTCATTAACAATCGCGATTACGTCATACCGCTAGTGGTAGAGGAACCTTCTATCGTTGCAGGTTTGTCCGGCGCGGCCCGGTTGGCACGGCTGGGGGGTGGATTTGTCGCCGAAGAAGTAACCCCCATACTCATTGGCCAAGTGCAGGTAGTAATAGATGGCGACCCAGAGACTGCTAAATCCGTGTTACTAGAGAACAAAGAGGAAATACTTGCACTGGCCAATAGCCTGCACCCAAAGATGGTGGCGCGAGGCGGCGGCGCGCTAGACATAGAAGTCTTTGACTACAAGGCAGAACACGACGGACGCCTTATGGTGGTTATGCATTTACTGGTAGATACCCGAGACGCCATGGGCGCTAACCTAGTTAACACCATGTGCGAGGGCGTGGCCTCTCTGGCTGAAACCCTCACAGGCGGTAAAGTTTTCCTGCGCATTTTGTCCAACCTTACAGACCGCGCAGTAGCTCGAGCCTCGGTACGCATCCCTATTCAAAATTTGGAAGGTAAAGGCTTTACCGGCGAAGAGGTCAGAGACGGAATAGTGCTCGCTAATGACCTAGCACTGGCAGACCCCTACCGTGCGGCGACACATAACAAGGGTATTATGAACGGCGTAGACGCCGTGGCCATTGCCACAGGTAACGATTGGCGTGCTATTGAGGCCGCTGCACACGCCTTTGCTGCCGCGAGCGGACGCTATAAGGCGTTAACAGTTTGGCACAAAGACGAACCCGGCTACTTGGTTGGCGAAATCGCTATCCCAATGAAAGTGGGCACAGTAGGTGGATCTTTAGAAACCAATCCTAGCGTTAGAATTAACCACAGACTCCTGGGTTCACCGAACGCTTCCGAACTCGCAGGTATTATGGCAGCTATCGGGTTGGCACAAAACTTTGCCGCTCTGCGCTCACTTTCTACCGACGGCATCCAGCAAAACCATATGAATTTGCACGCACGCAGCGTGGCAAGTTCTGCGGGTGTTTCAGACGAGCACTTCGAGACGGTGGTAGAAGGCCTTATTGAATCCGGCGATATTAAAGTCTGGAAAGCCCAAGAGATCGCTAAAAACCTAGCGAGGAAAATCGTACAACCAGACGTCGCCGAACGCCAAGCCGCCTGCGGAAAAATAATTCTGCTTGGCGAACACGCAGTCGTTTATGGACGACCAGCAATCGCCCTACCTATTCCGTTGGCAGTAGAGGCAGCTATTCGTAAAGGTGGCGAAGCCGTTAACGTGGTCATTCCACGCTGGGGCGTAGAACAAAAAGTCCGCGTCACTAACCCTGGATTCACGGGAATTATTGCGCAAATGTTAGAGCAGCTTGGCCTCGACAAAGAAAACATGACCATTGAGGTGTTCCCGCATATCCCCAGAGCAATGGGATTAGGCGGATCTTCAGCATTGGCAGTAGCCATTATCCGTGCCATTGACCACGCCTATAAGTTAGATCTCAAAGATGGGCGCATTAATGAATTGGCATTTGAATGCGAAAAAGCCGCTCACGGCACACCATCCGGTGTCGACAATACGGTGGCAACTTATGGCTCGCCACTGTATTACCAGCGTAGAGACGAACAACCATTATTCAGCACGCTAAAACTAGGCCAACCACTAGAATTGGTTATTGGCATGACAGGTAAAGAGAGTCTGACCGCAGACACAGTGGCCAAAGTCAGAGCCTCGTGGCGGCAATATCCAGAGCGGTACGAAACGATTTTTGATCAGATTGGGCATCTCACCGTGTCCGCTAGCGATGCGGTAAAAAGCGGCCAACTGAATGAGCTAGGCGAGCTGATGAACCTATGCCACGGTTATCTCAATGCATTGCAGCTTTCCACCCCAGAGCTAGAAGAGATGATTCACGTTGCGCGACAAAATGGCGCTGTGGGTGCAAAACTCACTGGCGGCGGTGGTGGCGGATCAATGATCGCGCTATGCCCAGACAGCTCAGGGCCAGTTAAAACTGCGATAGAATCAGCTGGCTATCGGACCTTAGCAATCACCCTAGACTAAATCGACTGGGGTTTTTATTTGTCATCGAAGGTTACTAGCGGGTTTTCGCCTAAGTTGCTAGGTTATTGTTAGCGGCATGCCAGCAAAGTGAGCGATCACTTTCAAATTAGTCGTGCCTTTTACCAGCAGACTCAACGGCACGATCTCAGAAACGCCAATAAAAAATTTCGCCCGCGAATATTGCGGCGCTATCTTCAAGTATCTTCGCGCTGCAATGCTGGGCAATGACCGTCACAGCTGACACCCCGATCGCTAAATTCTGACCCATTCAAAATCACAGAAATATCACCCAACCTAATCTGACAGTGGCGGGGTTTCTTTTTGGATAACTACAGGTGCTGGATATTGCTCCGCCAAAGATACGGAGAAACCGCCAGACTCGATAATACGCACATGATGACGCTCTAATTCTCTGGGTTGCGCAACGCCGCATGAGTGCGCAATGACACCAACGTCATGAACAATTTGCTCGGCAAAGCTCGCAACTCGGAGAGATTTTTCAGCCGGCACCAAGCCGCGCTGCAATTCTTTTTGATGCGTCGTGATACCAGTTGGGCAACTATTTTTATTGCATTGAAGAGCCTGAATACAGCCGAGGGCAAACATAAAACCTCGAGCAGACGTAACGATGTCCGCACCGCAAGCTAAAGCCCATGCGACTTTCCCCGGCGTAATAAGTTTGCCGGAGGCGATAACCTTAATTCGATCGCGCAAACCATAGACAACTAACTGGTCAACAATCATTGGCAGGCTTTCGCGCAGCCCCAAACCAACATAATCCATAAGCGGCTGTGGAGCAGCGCCTGTACCCCCGTCTGCACTATCAAGCGTAATAAAGTCGGGAGCACTAAGCGTGCCTCGCCGATTAATCTCTTCGAATAGATCGTGAAAGAACACCATCTGGCCTACCACTATTTTGAACCCCACCGGTTTACCAGTTACCTTACGGACATTTTCAATCATGTCGAGCAGGTCGTTTACCGACCTTATATCCTCATGTCCGTTTGGGCTTATAGAGGCCTGCCCCATCTCTATGCCGCGAATTTCAGCGATATTTTTGGTTACTTTACCGCCAGGTAAAATACCGCCCTTACCTGGTTTGGCCCCCTGACTCATTTTTATTTCAAACATTTTCACTTGAGGGTGAGCCGCAATCGCCGACAATTTAACTGGATCTAACTCACCCTGCGGCGTGCGAACACCATATTTTGCCGTACCAATTTGGAACACAAGATCACAGCCGCCTTCTAGGTGATATGGCGAAAGCCCGCCTTCGCCGGTATTCAGCCAGATACCAGCAGCAGCAGCCCCTTTGGACAATGCGCGTACAGCCGGTTTAGATATTGCACCAAAACTCATCCCGGAAATATTGATCACAGACTTGGTGGTGTAAGGCTGCTTACAGCTACCCTGCCCTAAAGTAATTGCCCCGGCGTCGGCGCTGTCTCGAGAAAGGACAGGAAAAGCGCTGTTGAGAAAAATAACATCACCTGGCTTGTCTAGCGGCCGTGTAGAGCCAAAAGCGACAGTTGTGTCTACGTTTTTGGCCGCACGATACACCCATGAGCGCTCTGCTCTATTGAACGGCAGTTCTTCTCGATCCATAGCAAAAAAATACTGGCGGAAGAATTCTCCAAAGTGTTCAAACACGTAACGCAAGCGTCCAATAACCGGATAGTTACGACGAATAGTGTGTATTTTTTGCGTCTTATCTACCAAATATAGGACAAATACCCACAGCACTCCTACGCCTACAAAAAACAAAAGCAATAATGCACCCCATTGGATTACCGTTTGAGCGAGTTGTTGTAAATAATCCATCATTACTCTCCTACTGATTGACTTAATCTTTACCAGATCAGCTTTGTAACTGCCTTTTCATTTCAACTAACGGTGAATCAAAAGTTGATTCTCGTTGTGGTCGCTGTGCATTCCTATAAAGCTCGGTCTTTTGTGTTCTAACGCTTCAGTCAAGACCTTTAATACCAAACAGCTGCCCTCTAGTCTCTTATAATCCCATTTGGAGGCTGCAGCCAGTAATGCTCTATCTGGATTATTAGATGCAGCATACTGTTAATGAGGAATGACCACGACTCGAATGCTCTCAGACTTCTCCAACCTCACCATAAAGTCAGAGGTTTTTACCTGAACGTGGGAATTTAGGCTCAACACACTCAATCTCCAAACGCTTCCTATTGAATTAGACGCCTTCACAGTCTTTGCACCACAGTAATTAGGTGCGGTCTGGCCACTACTGATAATGCGATCTAGACTCTACTTCGTGCACCTTGCAGATAAATATTAACTTTAGCTATATGGAATTTTGCTCAGAGGACGTTGCTATCGGACCCGCGCACATAATCGATCCAATAGAATTGAAATAGTAGCAACACTTTCGCCTAGCGCATTAAAATGCGTTATTTAATCCACGAATAGGGACATTTCTAGGGAATCTAGCTGGCTTGCTTTTGCCAAGAGAATTCAGAACGTTGCAGATACGGTCATAATTTTTGCCACAGGCGACTTTGATAAAGAGCGTTACCAACAGCTCGCAGGCATCGCCAATAAGATGCTCGCGGCGCTGTCGTTAATAACAATAAGATCCTATTGGTGAAAGAAAAAACGGATGATTTGTGGGCGCTGCCAGGAGGCTACGCCGACAGTAGGCTTTCGGCGTCACGAAACATCAAAAAAGAAATCAGCGAAGAAGCGCAAATTGAAGTCGCTGTTACAAGCTTATATGCAATAAAACACCAGGCCAACACGACGACTATCGCGATGTGAGAGCGTTCTATAACCTGTTTTTCTTATACGAACAAACTGATGATCGCGTAACACTAATGGCGGGGATAGAAGTGTCCGACGCCAATTTTTTCTCGCTGAGCGATCTGCCATATCTGTCCACGCGGCTGCAAGATCTAGATGATATTGAAAATACTTTTGCAGCAAGCGCTAACAAGCTAACAAGCTAACAAGCTAACAAGCTAACAAGCTAACAAGCTAACAAGCTAACA
>CAJWNY010000044.1 GCA_913043815.1 uncultured Gammaproteobacteria bacterium | reverse complement strand
CGCTGACCGCCTATTTTGGCTGCGACCTGTTACTCAATATATTTGTTGCCATTGCTATTAGTTTGTCGAAGCTAGCTGGGCTAGATTTACTTAATAACATAGCCATCATAATACTTGTTTGGAGTACCGCCGTGTTTGGCTTTATTTTTAGCCGAGCATTGGAGGTACATATGATCATAGGGAGCAGCCTTGCATTGGTCTTACTCATTCTAACATTCGCTATAAGTCAAATAGCGGTCGGCAACAGCTAATAAAGTAATTGTATTTCAATGAGCTAGGCTACACTTTAAACGATCATTTACTCACAGCGTTAACCACAGCTACGGAACACACAAACTAATGCAACAAAGTCTCTACTTCTTAGGCATCGGCGGCACACTAATGGGCAGCTTAGCCCTGCTTGCAAAGGAAATGGGCTACAAAGTTAGTGGCAGCGATAATGCCATATATCCCCCCATGTCCGACCAGCTTGCCGCAGCAGAAATAGAGGTCTTTGAAGGCTTTTCCCCAGATCAATTAGATCCAATTCCAGACAAAATCATCGTAGGTAATGCCAACTTGCCCCGTGGTAACGCAGCCGTAGAGTACGTTTTAGACAAAGGGCTGCCTTACACGTCTGGCGCTGAATGGCTGGGCACTACTGTACTGCAAAATCGCTGGGTGCTTGCGGTTGCAGGCACACATGGCAAGACCACTACCGCAAGCCTGCTGGCGTGGATACTTGAATATGCAGGGTTAAAGCCAGGCTTTTTAATCGGCGGTGCACCGGCCAACTTTGACGTATCAGCCCGTTTAGGCGAAACCCCATTTTTCGTCGTTGAAGCGGACGAATACGACACCAGCTACTTTGACCGACGATCTAAATTTGTACATTACAAGCCACGCACTTTGATACTGAACAATCTCGAATTTGATCATGCAGACATTTTTTCAGATATCGGCGCAATCCAAGACCAGTTTCACTTACTCATGCGCACAGTACCTAGCGAAGGCTTAGTCGTTGCACCGGTTTCCAGCGAGCATATCAACGAGGTGCTTAACCGCGGTTGTTGGACCCCAGTCAGCCGCATCGGTCAAAAGGTGAGCAAAAACGAATTTGATCTGGACAACGGCGACACTTGGACAGTGGCAAATGCTGAAGCAGACGGAAGCATTTTTGACGTAGTCTTAAATGAGAAAACACAAGGACGCGTTAGTTGGTCGTTAATCGGTGAGCACAATATAAATAACGCGCTCAATGCAATCACTGCCGCTCGCCACGCAGGCATTGCAACGGATATTTGCATCCGGGCGCTTGGCGAGTTTAAGGGTGTTAAGCGTAGATTGGAGGTGATCTTTGAAAACGAAAACACCGTTATTTATGATGATTTCGCCCACCACCCGACCGCTATACGAACGACACTACAAGGCTTACGTAAACAAGTAGGCAACGATGAAATTTTGGCGGTCATCGAACCACGTACGCATACAATGTCGTTAGGCACATTAAGCAACGACCTTTGTACCTGCTGCGCCGCAGCAGATCAGGTGATTTGGTTCCGCGGTGAAAACATAAAGTGGGATTTAGGTGAAATCATCAACCGCTGCGTTGTGCCGGCACAAATGGCAGACAACGTGCCAAACCTAGTAAAGGACATAGTCGAAGGAACGCCCAAGAAAAGTGAGCGCAAACGCCATGTAGTGATTATGAGCAATGGCTCTTTCGGTGGTATATACCAATTACTTTTAGAGGCGCTTGCACCCATTAGTGAAGCAGAGCAATAAAATGTAGTTGCCCAACCCAAGTGTAAAGTAACTCTCCTTAAGTGAACGCTACGGATGTTGATTTAACCGAGTTAAAAGAGCACATTCCAACAACTAACTAGATACAAGAATGAAATCGGGAGAGCAATTTCAATGAATGATACAATCAAAAACATAGCCGCTGCACTAGCCTTAACCTTCGCATTATTTAGCCTAAACACCTCTGCGATTGCTGAAGATAATTGGTATCCCTCAAAGTATGGTGTCGATGACACCTTGGGCGCAATAAATGAGCTTTCTGAGAAAAAAACCAAGCTCGCTGCCCAACTCGTTAAAACCGGCAAAACCTATGCGTTAGGGGTTGAAACAGGCCCAACCTCCCCTGCCTACCCACCGCGCAGTTACTCAATGACAATTTTGCAATTAGATGACGGCATGGGAACGCCTATGGGCAGTAACAGAGCCACAGGCAACGACGATCTTATGCACATATGGATGGGTATAGGCAGCCAAATTGACGGCTTAGGACACATGGGCATTAACCATCAATACTATAATGGCAATATGGCCAGCGACTTTGTCACACCCTCAGGTCTGACTAAACTGTCTATAGATCGCCTGCCTCCGGTAGCTACAAGAGGCGTGCTGTTAGACATAGCTAAGCTAATGCAGACCGATATTTTGCCAGCGGGCACTGCCTTTAATAAAAAAGAAATCGATGCAGCAGCTAAAGCAGCTGGCATAACCATTGAAACTGGCGACATTGTACTGTTCCATACTGGTTGGCTAAACGTCATGGACTCAGATCCACAAGCATTTATGGCAAGTGCCCCAGGACTCGGCTTAGAAGGCGCGCGCTACTTAGCCAGTTTAGGCGTTGTAGCCATTGGCGCTGATACATGGGCCTTAGAAGTTCTGCCCTCAGAGGACGCCACCATGCTGTTCCCAGTCCACCCAGAGCTCCTTGCAAAGAACGGAGTTTATATCTTAGAAAATATGGACACTCGTGCCTTAGCTGCAGACAACGCTAGTGAGTTCCTCTTTGTTTTAGGCACACCCAGATTTGTTGGCGCTGTACAAGCAGTGATCAACCCCGTCGCGATCCGATAGGTGAGGCTAACTATTGAGCAACCCGAAGCAATTAGGGAATTCGCCTACGCCCAAGGCTGGCTGCCGCGAGGTGTCGAAGTCACACACCTCGAAAACGTCGACCCAAGTGATAGTGTACAAATATATTTGCGCGGGCATTTGAGTAATGCCACCACCTTAATCTTCAAGCAAGCGGATGAGGATGATGTTACAGACGAATCTTTCATGGCAATGATAGATGCTGCCAATGCACTGACTCATAAAGAAGACGAGCAACCAGTGCTGTTGGGCTACGCAGAAAAGGAAAGAATTCTGTGTATGCGCGACATTGGTCAGGATGCTCCAAGTTAGCCGGTCATTTCAGCAGGGAGAAAATAAGTGTTAGAGCAAAAGAGAATTATCATTACAGGCGCAGGTAGCGGTATTGGTCGTGCCACTAGCAAATTGGCCGCCGGTTATGGCGCTCATGTAGTTTGTGTTGACCTTACTGACGGGGTCGAGGAGACCGTGACTGAGATCACTCAAGCTGGCGGTACCGCGATAGCCGTGCAAGCAGATGTCAGCGATGAAACGTCGGTGATCAGTTTTGTAGAAAAATGCGTCAGCGAATTCGGTGGCATTGATGGCATATATGCTAACGCTGGGGTCTCTGGCGGAGGCAAAAGCGTAACCGAACTCACTGTAGAAGATTGGCATCGGACCTTAGGCGTAAACACCATCGGCGTGTTTTTAGCGGTTAAACACACCGTACCGCACTTTGTTAAACAAGGTGGCGGCGCAATTGTATGCACTGCATCGGTCGCAGCTCTAAGAGCTAACGCTGGCGGGGTAGATTACTCCGCCAGTAAAGCTGGCGTGGTGAGTATTGTGCAGACAACCGCATATCAAACTTATGGCTCCGGTGTGCGCATTAATGCCATTTGCCCTGGTCTTATTGAAACCGGCATGACCAAGCCGACATTTGATTTAGCCCGAGAGAAAGGCAAAGAAGAGAAGATTGGTCAGATCAATCCGACCAAGCGATTTGGCGAACCCAGCGAAATTGGTGAAATGGCCTGCTTCCTACTTAGCGACCGAGCGTCTTATGTCAATGGACAGGCAGTGCCAGTAGACGGCGGTTTATCAGCATCTCACCCCTGGGTGTTCCCCAGAAAATAGGGGGAATCAGCAGAAAAAGGCCGCAACGCATTGCGGCCTTTCAATTCTCCATCCCAACTCGCCAGCTAGGCAGGGCTAAATAGAGCCTGGGGCATTTCCATTACCGCATCAGCTTCAGCTTCAATGCTACGCTCCAAGCCCAAAGTCTTAGGCAAAAGTCGGTCGTAGAAATAACGCGCAGTGGCTCTCTTCGCCACACCAAAATCATCTTCTGGCGCACAGCTAGCCATCAAGGCCCAAACCCATGCGCACATAGTCATACCGACCATATCCAAATAATCTACAGAAACTGCGCCAGGCAAATGCGGGTCATCTTTACCGCGAGCGACAATAGACTGTGTAGATCTAGCCAACCGGCCGCAAGCCTCGACCAACTCAATCTTATAGGCGCCATCAACGTTGCTCGCCTTCATGTCTTCAATGACCTCCAGCATTAAGCCGCCGCCATCGCGCATAATTTTTCGACCAACCAAATCTAACGCCTGAATGCCGTTGGCGCCTTCGTAGATTTGACCAATTCGTGCGTCACGCACAATTTGTTCCATGCCCCATTCTTTAATGAAACCATGACCGCCTAGAACCTGCTGGCCCATTACTGCGCCATCTAATCCCTTGTCCGTCAAAAACGCTTTAACAACCGGTGTCAACAATTCGCTGATACGACCTGCACGTTCGTTATTGTTGAACTTGGCTTCGTCCAACTGCATGCCCACGTACAAAGCAAACGCTCTGCAACCTTCCGCATAGGCACGCTGAGTCAGCAACATACGTCGCACATCGGGGTGAACAAGAATGGAGTCTGCTGCCGCGTTCGGATCTTGCGGCCCCGTCACAGATCTTCCCTGAATGCGGTCACGGGCGTAACGCGCAGACAGCTGATACGCAAGGTCCGCAGAACCTAAGCCTTGTAAGCCAACGCTCAAACGCTCGTAGTTCATCATGGTGAACATACCGGCTAAACCTTGATGCTCTTCGCCCAGCAAAAACCCTTTTGCGCCATCATAATTGATAACAGAGGTGGCGCTGCCACGAATACCCATTTTGTGCTCAAGAGAGCCACTGCCCATGGTATTGCGATCACCCAAGCTGCCATCTGCATTAGGTAAGTATTTCGGCACAATAAATAGCGAAATACCCTTGCTACCCGCAGGGCCATCTGGGATTCGCGCTAAGGTCAGATGCACAATATTATCGACCATATCGTGTTCACCACCGGTGATGAAAATTTTTGTACCCGTGATGCTGTACGACCCGTCGGATTGAGGCTCAGCCTTGGTGCGCATGATACCAAGATCCGTACCCGAGTGGGCTTCGGTCAAGGCCATGGCTCCAGTCCACTCACCAGAATAAAGCTTTTCTAGATAGGTCTGCTTTTGCTCGGCGCTGCCATGGGCATCCAAACACAGGCAAGCACCTACAGTAAGCGTGCCGTATAAATACAAACTGCTGTTGGCCGCCCAAAACATCTCTTCAACCAAGCAACCCAAGCTTTTGGGCATGCCTTGACCGCCAAAGGCTGGATTGCCCGAAAGACCCAGCCAGCCACCTTGGGTAAGTTCACTGAAGCCTTCTTTGAACCCTGGCGGTGTAGTGACCTCACCATCATTCCACTCGCACCCGTAGGTGTCACCTATCTCATTTAAAGGCGCTAAAACTTGGGAAGCAACACGGCCACTTTCCGCTAAAATTGCGCGAGCCACATCTGGGGTTAACGCACTAAATTCTTCAATCTTAGCCCAGCTTTCCTCTGCGTGAAAAACATCAAAGAGCAGAAACGCGGCGTCTTTTTCTTGTGCTTGATAATCCAAGGTACTTTTCCTCTAGTTTAAGCTGCTGATTCTAGCCATGAGACCCATTGCGTACTAACCTTTTTTCATAAGGAATTCAGATAAGTATTAGACATCAGCCTATTTTAACAACCAAAAATATATCCCCGCCGAAGTGTCGAAGATTTCGTCTTCGCAATGACCGTAAGTGAGGTGATATACAAGCTAGGGGAGCTAGAAAAAACCCGCGAGATTTACGGCGGCGAACTAGAGCTACCGTACCAAAACACCATTTTTTCGGTTTATGAACGCTCGACTTGTAGAATGCACGCTACCAGACCCGGGACCACGACTCGCCATATTAAACAGTTACTGCGCAAGGCAGGCGCCAAGCGGGTAGATTTGTAGCGTGCCATTTAACCGCCGCGAGGACGTTGTGCATCAGCCTAACATAATGGATTATCACAGCGACTAAATCACTTAATGGTTCGGAATAATCAAACTGGCTGTTACAGTGCGCTCATGCAAGCGAATTCAAACAATACGGCACCCTACGACGCACTCAGCCCTGATACTATTTTGGATGCTATCGAAAGTGTCGACATTGAACCCACAGGTAGCTTGCTCGCCCTAAACAGCTATGAAAACCGCGTATACCAAGTGGGCTTAGAAAACGGCGAGTTTGTCATTGCCAAATTTTATCGGCCCAACCGCTGGACCGATGAAGCCATAGCAGAGGAACACGCGTACACCCAGGGCTTATTCGATGACGAGATATCTGTAGTACCGCCTATGCAAATCAACGGCAACACAGTGTTTAACCATGCAGATTTTCGTTTCGCAATTTTCCGCCGCCAAGGTGGTCACGCGCCCAACTTAGAAAATCAGGCCGATTTAGAGGTACTGTCTAGGACCATAGCCAGACTTCACGCTGTGGGCGCCCAGCAAAAATTTAAGCACCGTATTACTCTTACCTATGAACACTTGGGCAGCAACAGCAGAAGTTTTTTGCTCGAAAACAATTTTCTGCCATTGGAAATGGAAGAAGCTTACGCATCGGTTACCGAGCATCTGCTCAAACACATTGAACCGATGATGAGCGAGATGGAAAATCTACCCTCCATCAGAATTCATGGCGACTGCCATATGGGCAATATTCTATGGCGCGGCGAAACACCCCACTTTGTGGATTTTGACGACTGCCTTATGGGGCCACCCATTCAAGATTTATGGATGCTATTAAACGGAGACCGCGCTGAACAAACCGGACAATTGGCAACCATTTTAGATGCATACAATGACTTTTATGATTTTGACGTGCGCACGTTAAAACTCATTGAGCCATTGCGCACTCTGCGCATCATGTACCACGCAGCATGGATTGCGCGGCGATGGGAAGACCCTGCATTTCCAGTGGCATTCCCTACCTTCGATTCAGTGAATTACTGGTCCTATCATGTGCTAGCACTACGTGAACAAATGTCAATGTTAGACGAACCGCCATTAATGTATCTGTAGTTTTTTCCTTAACTGATAGGCAAAGAATATTCAACGTAGCGCCCATCAAAACAGCAAGAAATCAATCAAGTAGAAACCAGCTTTCTAATCTATTCCCAGTGCCTTGCGATTCTCCCAAACATTTGCATATTGTTGAAGCAAGTTGGTTTTTTCGTCCTCACCGCAAGAAGCCAAATCAGCCTTCAGTGCGGCCAGTGCTTTGTCCGTACTGGCATCTTCGCTGTCTTGACCACCGTTTAGCGTTTTCGCAGCATACCGATGAGTTGGGAAAGTCCGGTAATTTGCCACAATGTCTTTATCTAAACGTTCAGCCAATAGTTCAACGCCACCAACGTTATCTATGGGACGAGAAAAACTAAGATGCACCCGGCCCTTATAGCCCATCAAGCCAAGAATCATACTTTGCAGATCTTCGTGCTCAGACTTTTTGTATTCTCCATCACGCGCAACCGCAACTAACTCTTGCGCTTTTTTAGTACCGCAAGGGTCCACTTCATAAGAAACCGAGACCGGTACAATTTGTGCTTGCGCTAAAAGAGCAGATGTTGGCGATTCTTCATCGCGATAGGCGAGCAAAAGCATTTTTAGCAGCGCTGGGTCAGTTCTATCAAAGCCATCCTTTGCACGACCTTCGCGCTGAGCAATCCAAACCGAAACACCCTCATTTAGCGAGTGACGGATATAGCCGCTGGTTCTGGTTAGCGCGCGATAATGAGCACGCATACCGTCCACATCGCGCTCAACAATAAAGCTTTTATTCAAACGCATTAAATCTGCGGCTAAGGTATTTGTGAGCAAATTATCCCCAACCGCCATACGGCAAGTGTCGTGACCCGCCTGCTGAATAAGATAATTGATCAGACTGGAATCCATCAAGATATCGCGATGATTGGAAATAAATAAGTAAGATTGGTTCGGGTCTAAGTGCTCAAGACCGCTAACAGAGAGGTTGTCAATAGAACGATCTACTACTTGGTCAAAGTAGTGAGTCATCAGCTTTTGGCAATCTCGAATAGTCTTTAGACCACGAGTTTTATATAGGAGTATCAGGCGGGTTAAGGCCTGACCAACGAAATTGTTGGCCAACACTCGGGGCATAGCCAGTTCACTGGCAGCAACGGCCAGTGCGGAGGAATTCACTAGGCGCTGGATAACACTCGGCACTTCGTGATCAAGAAAAGGTCTAATGGAATCGTAGTCTGACATCAGGGCGCCAACAAAGGCCTCCAACAACTTCATGAAAGAGCGCCTATCATCTGCATTCAAGGAGCCTTACGCAAGACCCAGTGCAATCGCTGTATCCCAGTTAGCCAGGTACGCGGCTATTGACGTTCCGCTAAAAAAATCATAAAACAGACAGCGGCTGCAAGGCACTAAAGCAGATCCAAACACCCATCAGCAGTAAAATGAAAAACGCGCCGCGCTTTAAGACATCTTCACTGACTAACGGCGGAAACGCCTTACCCAACCAAGCCCCCAAAAGCACCGCCGGCACACCAAGAGCCGCATAAGTTAAAACGGTCTCCGTCAGGCCGCCCTGCACACCGACCACCAAAGTGCGCGTAGACGTGGTCATAAAAAAGCTGCTGAGCAAGGTGGCGCGAATAACATTTACAGCCAACGGCTGACTGTAACCAAACCAACCCAGAACTGGTCCACTGGCTGAAAACATGCCGCCCAAAAGACCGCCGAGCAAACCACTGATCCAAGCAAATAATCCGCCGGACACCTCTTTCATAGCACGCGGCCGAATAGTCATGGCCAGACCACCCAAGGTAATAAAAACACCCAAACACAGCTCCAAGGTGCGGCCATCCTCAGCATCCAAGTAACCCAACAACCAAAGACCAATGAAAATACCAGGCAATTGGCCCAAACCAATCCAAAACAATAAACGCCTATGTACGTGTTGCAGCTGGCCGCGCAAAGAAAACGTAGTATTCACAATGGTCATCAAACTGACGACTGCCGCCAAAGTTGGAATATCCAGCAAGCGCAGACCACCCACCACCGCCACAATAGTCATGCCCATAGCAAAACCTGCTACCGATTGAACATAACTGCCAAATAAAATGACGCCAAGAAAAATGATGATTGATTGAATTTCCACGGAGTTAGTGTGCCACAGGAGCGCGGAACGCAGGTGGACAATAACCAACAAAGACCCGCAAAATCCACCGTAGGCTCAGCACAGAACCCAACGCTCCACCAAATCTGGTAGAGTTCCGCTTGCGCAAATTGGTAAGGTAATTCATGTATCTAGATTTAGAAAACAAAACTGCACTCGTCACCGGCAGTCACAGAGGCACCGGTCAAGTTATCGCGCAAACTCTTTTAAGCGAGGGCGCTCAGGTGCTGGTGCACGGGTTGACTGAGGCTCAAGCCCAGGCCTCGGTGGATGAACTTGATGGCGGCATTGCAGTAAGTGGCGACATTGTCACCAGAAGCGGCTGTCAAGAATTGCTACAGGCTTGCGCAGAGTATCCTGTGAATATCTTGATAAACAACTACGGCGCTGCTGACCCTAGCCGCTGGCAACCCAAAAGTGCAAACGCGGTTGCTGAAGAAGACCCGTGGATTGTCGCATATCAGAAGAACGTTCTGTCAGCCCAGCGACTGATAGAAGGCCTGTTGCCTAACCTTATAGCCAATGGATGGGGACGCATCATTAATCTAGGCACAGTGGGCTCAACCAGCCCAAATTCGCGCAACCCCGGCTACTACTCCGCCAAAGGCGCACTGGCCACTATGACTGTAAGCCTAGCCAAAGAAGTGGCTGGCACCGGAGTACGCGTAAACCTAGTTTCTCCGGGCATGATCCTTACACCCGAAGTCAAAGCAGGCTATATGCAACGTGGCTTGGAACAAGGTTGGGGCGATAACTGGGACGAAATTGAAGCCCATGTGGCCAAAGACATTCCTATAAGACGCATTTCTAGGCGCGAAGAAGTAGCCGGGCTAGTCGCCTTTTTATGTGGGCCTCAAGCCGATGCTATTCACGGCCAAAATATTAAAATGGAGGGAGGCCAGCTCGGCCTAGTTTCCTAAACCTTAATTTCTAAGCACCACCAAAAGAAGCAGTTAGTTTAATGCAGCAGACTCAATTTCGCTTGGCAGGCGCAGTATTGGCGCTCATAGCAGTATTCGCCCTAGACCTCAGCCAATCAACAGCCTTGCACAAGCTATGGCTGCCCATGCTTTTAGCCATTGGCACTTACTTTATGACCTTCTCGGTCATGGCCGTGGCAGTTTCTTGCGGCACCTTGGCGGCAATTCACCTCGACCTGTACTCAGCTTCTTGGGTTGAATCTCAGGCTTATCCATTAATCGTTGGTGTTAGTGCACTGATCGCAGGCCGCCTAGGTTTGCATCGATTTCGTCAGCGTATAACAGACACCCATGAAGAGCGTTGGGCCAAAAGGCGTAAGCCGGAAGATGCAAAAAAAGACTCAGGCCATTCTGACAACTCAGAGTCATCTGATACCTCAGAACGCTCTGATAATTCAGATAACAAACCATAAGAGAGCCGCCCATTTTGGCCAACAATAGACCTGCCCAGTTCCAAGCCATTCTCTTTGACTTCGACGGCACCCTAGCACCCAATCTCGACTTAGCAGACATGCGCCGCCAGATAATCGCAATCGCCGCCGCCACTCAGACACCTGATACTGTCTACGCGGACCTATATATTGTAGAAATCATCACAGCCACCAGCGCTTGGATGCGAGGACAAAACCAACACAAACAGGCCGATGAATTTGAAGCAGTCAGCAATCAGCGCATTATCGATATAGAAATAGCGGCGGCAAAAATCACCAACCTTTTCCCTCAAGCGCGAAGTAAACTCACCGCCCTCCGAGAACAGAACATAAAGTTAGGCATTGTCACGCGTAATTGCCGGGCCGCTGTGCTGCAGATGTTCCCCGATCTGAATAATTATATCGACGCCTTACACGCTAGAGATGACACGGTCCATTTAAAACCAGATGTGCGTCACTTGCAGGCAAATTTAGATGCTATTAATTGTTCAGCGCAGCACAGTGCCATGGTAGGCGACGGAGTACTTGATATGCAGGCCGGTAAAGACTTGAACATGTATTGTATTGGCGTGCTCAGTGGCAGTAACGATGCTCAAGCACTACTCAACGCCGGGGCAAATGAAGTTTTACAGGATTATCGAAAAATTTAGCTCCCACAAATTTATGTATCTTAATTACAACTGCTGCGACTAACCCAAAAGCAGCCAATAAAAAACCAGCAAGAGCAAAGGTTGGCATACCTCTCCGCAAAGTCCAGAATGACAATAAGGTCAAACTGGTGAAAGCTTATGCACACGGTCACGCTAGCGAGAAATGAAATTAGCCCATTACTGGACAGGCTTATTTTACAGTTGGAAGCAGAAGGCCGGTTAACCCAACGTGCGCACTTTTGTCGCATTCAGCAGCGCATTGAAGTGGCCCACAATGAATGGGATATTAAATCGCCCATCATTGACCTTTCATCAGCAAGTGCAATGGGCTTCAATTTTTCTTCCACCGCAGACGCGTTAGTTTCCAGCATATTGGATAAAACCCAAGTATTAGTAGATGGACTGGCTGGCGAATCCCTAACCCGACATTAAGTTGGACCGATCTATTTCTATGACTAGCACGGGCGCGAAAAACTTAAAAATACAACAAGACCAAACGCAACAAAAAGGACATTTAATGCACGCCACTATCACCGACATCTTTCGCTACCCCGTAAAAAGCATGAAGGGCCACGGCTTATCTAGCGCCTTATTAACCAAGCGTGGCATACCTGGTGACCGAGCGTGGGCACTTAAAGATGAGCTGCGTGGAGGGATTAAAGGCGGCAAGCGCTTCCCCGAGCTGTTATCTATGACTCCGGTCTTTACCAGCGAACCTGACGAGGAAAACATATCTCCCACGGTCAGCATTACTTTGCAGGATGGCAAAGTGGTGTCGTCTACCGACAAAGATATAAATGCCGTGCTTTCTAGCGCCGTGGGGTCACCCGTGAGTCTGTGGCCAATACTACCGGAGAACCAGCTCGAACATTATTTGCGCCCACCCATGGACGAAAATGTCGATGTAGAGGCTTACTACCGAGAAATTTTTGCACGCAACCCAGACGAACCCTTGCCGGATGTGTCCTTATTTCCCGAGGAAGTGCTTAAATACGAATCTCCCCCAGGGAGCTACTTCGACGCATTTCCCATATTGGTTATGAGTAAGGCAAGCTTAATACACTTAAATAAAGCAGCGGCCTCAGCAGGCGGTCATTCAAACTTCGATGTAAGACGCTTTCGCCCCAACATTCTTCTAGACCTCTTTGATATGGAGGCAAACGACTTTCCAGAAAATGAATGGATGGGTCGACGAGCAAAAATTGGGAATGCAGTGATTAAATTCGAAATGCCCTGCCCACGCTGCGTCATCACCACCCACGGTTTTGACGATCTCCCCAAAGACCCTAAAATAATGCGTCATTTGGTAAAAGAAAATGGCGGCAACTTAGGCGCCTATGTGAGCATAGTGACACCGGGCTCTTTCAATACGGGCGACATAATAGAGTTCCTAGACTAAGCCTCACTGCAAAATCTCATTACAACGAGTGTGCTCTGGCGAATATCAAACAGCAAAAAAGACAAATAGCAAAGTCCTTAAGAAAAAGGCGTCTCGAAGGACGCCTTTCCACTCAACTCAAGCTTCCGAGGCAGCTTCGCACCAGTTTAGTTGCTGCCAGTAGGCACTTCACTAAATGGCATACCCTTGTCCATGCGAGGTTCTTGAGGCATACCCAACACGCGTTCCGCAATAATGTTGGCCATAATTTCATCAGTACCGCCGGCAATACGTAAGCCAGGCGCGCCCATGTAGTTCATTTGAATAATACCCGCTTCTTTGGACATTTCGTCATCCCAAATCGCGCCGCTCATTTCCAAAAGGTCCATGCAGAAAGAAGCCATCTCTTGGTTCTTGGGTGCACCCACCAGCTTACCAATGGAATTTTCTGGTCCTGGAATCTCACCGCGAGATATCGCAGTCATCGACCGGTAGCCGGTGAAACGCAAGCCAGACTCTTGAACATACCAGTTAGCCAACTTCGCACGCACCGCGCCATCTTCAATGGCAGGCTTGTCATCAATCATCACTTCGTTGGCAATGCGGTAGGCCATATCAACATTAACAGCTGAACTACCACCGCCAATAGAGGCACGCTCGTTCATCAAAGTGGTCAAAGCAACCTGCCAACCTTGGCCAACTTCACCCAAACGCTGACTGTCAGGAATACGTACGTCCGTAAAGTAAACTTCATTAAAGTTGGCGCCACCAGTTAGCTGTCTAATAGGCTTGATTTCCACACCTGGAGATTTCATATCTAAGAAAAAATAACTTAAACCTTTGTGCTTGGCGACGTTAGGATCTGTACGCACAACAATAATTCCGTAGTCAGAATAATGCGCGCCCGAAGTCCAGATCTTCTGGCCATTAACCACCCAGTCATCGCCGTCACGTTCTGCTTTAGTCCGCAGAGCAGCAAGGTCAGATCCGCCTGCAGGCTCAGAAAACAACTGGCACCAAATTTCTTCACCACTGGCTAGTTTGGGCAAGAAACGCTTGTGATGCTCTTCAGCAGCCCAAGTCATCATCGTCGGCGCAGCCATACCTTGGCCAATGCTGAACACGCCACCGGGCAGGTCGTATTTACCTTCTTCTTGATTCCAGATCACTTGCTCAATGGCTGTTGCACCACGGCCACCAAACTCCTTGTCCCAACGAATGCAGGCCCAGCCCGCATCGTACTTACGCTTCTGCCATAACTTAGATGCTGCAATGTCGTCTAAACCATTCAACTCATCTACACTTGGTACGTTGGCCTTCAACCATGCTGCCGCTTCCGTACGAAATGCCGCTTCTTCTTGATTATCGTTAAAATCCATATCTTTCTTCCTAAACTTAATTTTTTAAAAAGCTGCTAACTATACAGTTAACTAGGCTGCGTTATTTTGTTCCATTGCAGTAATCAAACGATCCTGCCAATAGCCTTCGCTGCCAATATTGACGCTCAATAACTTGGCGCGACGATAATAAAACTGGCAATCGAATTCCCAAGTAAAGCCCATACCTCCGTGGGTTTGTACATTCTCTTCAGCGGCGTGAACCGACGCTTGAATAGCGCCAACTCGAGCAGTTGCAGCTGCCAAGGCCAGCTCGGAGCTGTCAGAGTCCAAAGCCCAGGCGCCGTAGTAACCATTACTGCGCGCCAATGTGTTTTTCACGTACATGCCAGCAAGCTTATGCTTAATAGCCTGGTAAGACGCAATAGCGCGGCCAAAGGCATAACGCCCCATGGCATAATCTCTTGCCTGCTCAAGTGCAGCGTCGGCTAAGCCCACTTGCTCCCAAGCAAATAGAACCGCAGCACGATCCATCAATTTCTCTAGTGCTGACCAGCCTACACCCTCCCCACCAAGCAACTCAGCCTGCGCGTCTTTCAAGTCGATAACCGCATGTCCTCGAGAAAAATCTAAGGTCCGTACTGCTTTACGGCTAACGCCGACTTGATCTAGCTCCACTAAATACATGCTAGCGCCATCGCCTGAATCGCTCGAGCCTACTACAATGGCAAAATCCGCAGCACGGCCATCGGGAACTGGCAGCTTGCGGCCACTTAAACCCGCGCCAGACATCTTAGTTTTTAAGCTCTTCGCGCTAGGGCGGCCATTGCCTTCAGCCAATGCGAACGTACCAATTGCCTCACCAGTGGCGAGTAACGGCAGCCACTTTTCTTTCTGCTGAGTAGAGCCCAAAGCCAAAACGGCTTCAGTAGCCAAATAGACAGACGAGCTAAAAGGAATCGGCGCAACAGCGCGGCCCAGCTCTTCAGCTATGACAACTAGCTCTAAGTAAGAAAGCCCCAAACCACCGAACTCTTCAGGAATAACCGTAGCAGTCCATCCCATTTCAGCAACTTTACGCCATAACTCCGCATCGTGATCCGACTCGCCGTCTAGTACCGCTCTAACTACAGCAGGTGGGCAATTGTCTGCAAGAAAGCCTCTGGCTTGCTCACGCAGTAATTCTTGTTCGTCTGAAAATTCAAAATTCATAAACTCGATCCCCTCTTATCATTCAAACCGCTCTAAACCTGGCACAGTACCAAACGCGGCGGACTGCGAAATATAGCAGACCCGAAATGAAATTCACCTATTGACTGTCTAAGCATATATCACGCTCTTAGAGAACAACCATCAACACTGCAAAGTGTCCAAACAATGTTCAAATGAAACCACTCCGCGTGTAGCGATATTTTCACTGCCTCCTGAGCCTGATAAAAGGCTAGAATCACCTTATGAAATTGCCTAATTTTTCTCAGCTTCAGTATTTACGTGTGGCCGCCGCATCCCCAGTCATTACCATTGGTGATCCAATAACTAACGCCAAGGTTATTGCCGCCACCTGCGAGCAACTAAACAGCCAAAGTGTAGCCGTGGGTGTATTTCCAGAGCTGTGTCTGAGCGGCTATTCAGCGGAAGATTTGTTTTATACCGAGGCGCTTATAAGAGACACCCGCCGCGCTTTAGCGATGCTTTGCGAGCAATCCAAGCTGCCGTTATTAGCCGTGGGTGCGCCATGGCGTCTGCGGGACGGCCGTTTAATCAACTGCGCCGTAGTGATTGGCCGCGGCCGCATACTCGGTATGGTGCCAAAGTCCGTGCAGCCTAATTACGGTGAATTTTATGATTTGCGCTGGTTTGCACCCGGTGGGCAAGTGAATGAAACTGAGATCACAGAAGACTTGGGCAGCTTCCAAATTCGGGTAGATCAGCTTTTCGAATTCAACAAACACTTAGTAGGGATCGAAATTTGTGAAGACCTTTGGGCTCCCCTAACACCCGGCACTAACGCTGCGTTAGCCGGCGCGCAAATATTGCTCAATTTGTCAGCCAGTAACGAACTCATCAGCAAAGCCGACTATCGCCGGGACTTGGTACGCATGACAAGCGCGAAAAATCTCTGCGCCTATGTATACGCAGCAGCTGGCGCCACAGAATCTACCAAGGATGTGGTATTCGGGGGGCATTGCATGGTGGCTGAAGCTGGCCAAATTATTGCCGAAGGCCAACGTTTTAGTCTTAAAGGGCAAACCTTAATCACCGAGATAGACTGCCAAAAACTAACGCACGACCGAGCACAAAATACTACGTTTAGCCAAGCTGCGCGCCCAAGGGCATACCGCATTGTGCCTGCCGGCAGTATATGCGAGCCATTAACCAAGTTGACCCGCCAGTATCCTGCTCACCCATTTGTACCTAAGGACGAGGGCGAGTTCGATGCTAGGGCGCAAGAGATATTAAACATTCAGTCTACCGGCCTAGCTCGCCGCATGCTTGCGGCCCACACAAAAAAATTGGTCATTGGCTTATCTGGCGGGTTAGATTCCACTTTGGCATTTTTAGTAGCTAAAGATGCTTTGGCCAAATTAGATTTACCGTCGGCCAACCTTTACGCCCTAACCTTGCCCGGACCTGGCACAACGACTGGCACGTTAGATAATGCTCATGGATTAGCAAAAGCCGTCAAAGTATCGTTGGACGAAATCTCCATTGCTACCGCCGTTGAGCAACATTTAAACGACCTCAGTCACGAGGGTGATCATGACGTGGTATTTGAAAATGCCCAAGCCCGTGAGCGCACGCAAATACTCTTTAACATGGCAAACAAAGTTAGCGGTATTGTTGTGGGCACAGGCGACCTCAGCGAATTGGCACTTGGTTGGTGCACGTTTAATGCAGACCACATGGCCAACTACAATGTAAACGCAAGCGTGCCAAAAACTATGATGGCCTACTTGGTGCGCTGGTACGCCAAACACAAATCCCAGCCCGACCTCGCTCATGTCCTGGAAAATGTTTTGGCTACGCCCATCAGTCCAGAGCTGATTCCACCCAAAGACGGAGAGATCAGCCAACTTACTGAGGCATTAGTAGGACCTTACGAGTTACACGATTTTTTCCTATACCACTTCTTGCGTAATGGGGCAGATGCCACAAAAATTTTTTATTTAGCCGTTGATAGTTTTGCTGATAAATACAATGCACAAACTATTCAAAAGTGGCTGGGACAATTCTTTAAGCGTTTTATGACCCAACAGTTTAAACGCACTACCCTTCCACCCGGGCCTAAAGTGGGCAGTGTCAGTTTATCGCCACGGGGCGATTGGCGCATGCCAGACGAGGCTGCGGTAGAGCATATTTTGCAAGAAGTAGAGGCCCTGTTATAAAAATAGTTATCAACATAATTCCAAACATGGCTCCAAACATACTCATAGCACTCCTCGCTGGATTTAAAATATGAAGACATTTTTATTAATAACCCTTTCAATGCTGCTGAGCCTCAGCGCTATAATCGCTCGAGCGGGCAGCGACTATTGCGGTGAAAAGGGCGTGTGGATCGAAATACTTGGCGCGGGCAGCGGCGAGATTACCGACGGCCAGGGTTCTAGCAGTTATCTAGTCTGGCAAGACGATGTAGCGAGGCTGTTAGTCGATATAGGTTCAGGCTCGAAAAGCGCCTTTGAAAGATCTGGCGCAGACTTCACCCAGATAGAGGTTATTGCACTTAGTCAGCTACGCGCTGATCACAGCGCAGACCTTGCTGGATATATCAGTGGATCGGAAGGGGAAGACCGAGAGCTACCCTTGTTAATTCTTGGCCCAGCCAGTAACAATCCGGCTTATCCAAGCACCACGGAATTTGTTGACAGACTAATAGGCCCTAATGGCGTGTACAGCTACTTAGCCCACACCCTCACCAGCGCTTCGAAGTTTGGTTACAAAGTACGAGCGATCAATGTACCCGCAACCGGCACCCGACGTTGGTCACGGTACAAAAGCGACATTTTGAGCCTAGCCTCCATTCCAGTAAATCATGGTGATGTGCCCACGCTTGCGTGGCGGGTAGAAATTGGCGGAAAGACTATTGTCTTTGCCGGCGATTTTAACAACGACAAAAACAGCGTGGCCACCTTCGCCAAAGACGTAGATGCGTTGGTAGCTAGCCACGCCATCCCAGAAGTATCCCGAGGTGCGCTCAGAGAAGAATTTGCCCTGCCGTCAGAGCTTGGTAAAGTGGCCGCGCAAGCCAATGCACGAATGCTTATATTAGGACATCGCAACACCCGCACTCGTGGCCGCGAAAGCATCAGCAGAGCAGCAATGGAAGTCAACTACGACGGTCCCATATTGTTTGCAAATGACAACGAGTGTTGGGGACTTTAATCCAACCCAGATTGCAAACCAAAGGCAAAAAAAGACCCCGCGGCGTAACTACAAAATAGTTACGCGATTGGGCCTTTAGCTAGCTAATTATGATCAGCTACCAAAGATGCGCGCTCACTTACAAGTGCCCTTTTTTTCATCTCTTTCTTTTCTTTTTTATCTTAGCTTTCGGTTTTACTCTTGACTCTACTCTGGTTTCTATTCTAATCGCTATTCGCTAGCTACCTGATTGGCTTGCAGGTAATCCAACGTCAATTGCGTCATCGCACTGACTCCGGGCTTTAGAGCGCCTTCATCCACATAAAAGTAGGGAGAGTGGTTAGGAATAGCCTTCTCGGGAGGCACATTTAAGGGACGCGCACCAATAAAGAAGAAAAAGCCCGGCACGAGTTCTTGAAAAAACGAAAAGTCCTCAGCGCCTGTTACCAGCGGCGGTTCGTATACATTGGTCGCACCATAAACTTTATCCAAAGTCGGCCCGAGCAACGCCGCTAAATCAGCATCGTTATAAGTCACTGGTACACCGGGATCGATTTCAACCGTGGCTTCTGCACCTTGAGACTCAGCAATATTAGAAACAATGCGTCTAATTTTTTCATGCACTGCCAAGCGAATATTCGGATCGAAAGTACGGATGGTGCCGCTCAAAGACGCCGTCTCTGGCACAATATTATTGCGCACCCCACCTTGGAAATTACCCACCGTAACCACAACAGGGTGCTGAGTAATATCAATCTGACGGCTGACGATAGTCTGCAACGCATTCACAATTTGAGCGCCAACCACAATCGGATCTACTCCCGCCCAAGGACGAGCACCGTGAGTCTGCGAACCCTTAATCTCAATATCAAAACGCTGAGCGCTGGCCATAAAACCCTTGCTGCGATAAGTCGCCGTACCCACCGCACTGCCCTGAGAAATGTGCAAACCTATCACCGCATCAACATCAGGGTTTTTCAACACCCCTTCAGCAATCATCATCTTTGCGCCGCCATCTTCACCTCTAGGCGCACCTTCTTCAGCAGGCTGAAAAATAAACTTTACGGTACCGGGCAGATCTTCACGCACAGCGGACAGCGCCTGAGCCGCGCCCATTAAAATTGCCACGTGGTTGTCGTGACCACAGGCGTGCATCACCCCAACTTCGCGACCCTCGTATTCACCCAGCTGCTTAGACGCGTAGGCAAGACCAGTTTTTTCGACTACAGGCAAACCATCCATATCTGCACGTAGCGCCAATACAGGACCTCGCTTACCGCCTCGCAAGATACCAACTACACCGGTATGGGCTACACCGGTTTGCACTTCCAGACCCAGCGACTTCAAATGATCTGCCACCAACTTACTGGTACGAAACTCCCTATTAGATAGCTCAGGATGCTCGTGAATATCTCGGCGCCAACGAATAACGTCAGCGCCGACCGCATTCACTTCCTCAGCAAGCTGAGAGCGCAGCTGCAGGTCAGATTCAGCCCAAACAGCCGGATTCATCGCGCTTAAGCCAACAGATAAACCTAAAGACAACAAAGCAATAAAACGCATAACACCCCTCCGATAAAGATAAAGTTTAGCCCATAAACAACACACAAGGAAAACTCATAGAACGCACCGAGAAGGATTTGCATCATTGCCCGTGAAAATGTGTGTTGCATCAGGCTCAAGGCATATTGTGATAACTTCCAACTAAAGAAAAAAAGATTGCCGCCATTTTTCCTAGGAGAATATTTTCAGCAAAAGAATATGTAGGGGCAAACCAGCTCCCGACCTTTTTCTGCTAGCCGCATCTACCTTCGGCTTTCGGCCACAAAAATTTTTGTCTGATTGCAGACAGAGCAGAAGACCTGCAAGCAGCCAAAATATTTAAATCGCGCTTTCTCTGATTTTATTCCAAGTGGATTTGGTAATGAGAAATTGCTTCAGTTTTAAACACCGATCAATCAGATCCGGGCGACTCCTGATAGCCGAGCCGATACTGCATTTGGATAACAAAATACTCATAGCGCAGGATGAGTTCTGACAGATCAAATTCTTTGGCTATTTCGCTACGCTGCTCAAACTCCAACATAAGCCGGAACGCTTCGATAATTACCCACTCTTGGGTGTAGGTACCGCCGCATATTTGTTTATAACACTCGGGGCTCATGGTCACTCGGTGAATGCTTTCTTCGCTGCCTTCTAAAACAACCTCGTAGACATTGGCGGCTACCATATTCACACTGATCACTTGTTTCCCCAATTTGTCTGCACTTAAGAAGAATCACTATGACTGACATGGACACCCTTTGCCAAAATCTTGAAGCCATTTGGCATGAACAAATTCCTCTGTCTAAAGCTATGACTATGAAAATTGAAAATTTTCGCAATCATGTGCTGACCACCCATGCGGGCCTGGCCCCCAATGTAAACGTTCATGGCACTGCTTTTGCGGGCAGCCTTTATGCCATTCAAGCCCTCACTGGCTGGGGTATGATGCACTTGCAGTTGAAGCTTAATGATCTGGACGCATCCATCGTTATCGCCAACGGCCAGGTTGACTACGCTAGGCCTGTGGCCGAAGACATTCATGTGACGTGCAGTTTTGGCGAGCATTTGAAAGAATTTGAAAAACTTAAAACTACTGGCAAAGGTCGGTTTCCGCTAAGCACAAAGGTGCTGCTTGCAGACGGAGCAGAGGCTGGCGGATTCTCTGGGCTTTATGCAGTACGTTTAAATCGCTGACTGTGATGTACGGCAATGCGAAGAGATACTGCAACTAACCCTGTGGACACTATACCCGCGTAAAGAGGTTCGCTGTTTTCCCTTAGAGTGCCAAAAAAGGTAACCATAAATATCAGCCAAATATAATAGCTGCTGAAAACGTGTATGCGCCGCCACCAAACCCCAAGCATGCGCTGGGAGGAGTCGTTGCTGGTGGCTGCCAAAATCCATGTCAGCAAAAACGCAAAACCACCAAAAATTATGGTGGTCATTTTCAACGGTTCACCACTGATTTGTAGGTAAGCGACCACATAGAAAAAGTGAACAGTGGACACAAAAGACATAGCCAAACCCAGGTAGCGCCGATGGCGCAACAGCTCGAAACCCATTCCGGTCAACTGCCGAAAGGGCCGGGCGATCATAGCCAACAATAATAGAAAAAAAGCGATGCGAGCAGTAACTCGCAGCATATAGCCAATATGATCGGTCGCAGATATATCTGCAAAATCGGTACCTAATGCGTGATCTTGGAAATAGAAACTTAACCCCAGAGAAAAAATGGTTATCGTAAAAATACTATTCCGGCCAAAAGACCCAGACCATCCATATAGGTGACTATCTTCTCGGTAGTTCAGCTTCATCAGTAGCTCTCATACCCACTTTAAACTTGAGTGTACTCACTATCCCTCGTTGCGCAATAGCCACGCCCCCTCGTCTTGCCGGAGTGAATTCCCAGCTTGTCACGGCCTGCAGCGCTGCCGCGTCAAACACTTGATCCGGCCAGCTTGCTATAATCACAGCATTAATCACTGAGCCCTGATCAGTAACATCATATTGAATTGTCACCTTGCCCTCTACGGCTTGAACCAGAGCTTGGGGTGGATAAATAGGCGCAGCACCGCTACTCAACTGCAACGGTCGGTCTTGACCGGCGCAACCCGCAAACAACAGTACTGCTACCAATAACCCATAGGGGCGATTCACACACTTTGCCGCACATTTAACTAAATCTTCAATTGCTGTTTTTAGTAATGAGGTCATATGTTTCACCTTAATTAAGCGGCAGCGGCAGCGGCAGCGGCAATTAGAAAACTAGGTCACTAAGAACTGACGATATAAATCTTCCGCTAATTCAGTTTCGCCTGTCCGATGATGCATCACTGCGCCATCTGGAGCGTATTGTAGGATATAGGCTTTGCGCGTTTTTGCAGTCAGATTAGGGCCAGTGCGGTGTGGAGTAAGACTTGAAAATACCGCAATGGAACCTGCTTTTAACGGCATTGCTACGGCGTCTGGAGGTGTTTCTTTCAGACATTGAAAACCCACATCTGCCCACCAATGATTTAACGTACCTAGCTTATGCAACCCCGGTGCAATCCACGGACAGCCATTTTCTTCCACCGCATCATTCAAGGCTATCCAACAAGTTAAGTACTGCTGCGGCTGCACAAAAGTGTAGCCATTATCTTGATGCCATGGGAACTCCGTTGGCGTCCCCGAACGTTTGTAAACAATTTGATCCCAATACAAGCGCACTGCTGGACCTATAAGGTCTTTAACCAAGGCCCGCATAGTAGAGTGACTCGCTAGCGCCCTGGCCTGGGGTGATTGCAGTACCGTATGGGCACGAAAAACAATTTCATCGTGTTTAGCTATGGTTATCTCATTGGGGTCTAAATGTTGCAGCAACTCGTTTGTCTCGGCTTCCAATGGGTCAAGCTCTGCCAATAAAGCGGCCAACTCCGTTGCGCTAAAAACGTCAGGAAAAACAAAACCACCCTGATCTGCATAGGCATCGGCCTGAGCCTGAGTGATACAAGCGAACGGCCCAACTGGTTGTTGCCAACTAAAATCCTGATTAAGCGGGTGTAACTTCATCAACTAACCATCGCATTATGCTAATCGTGTAACAATACTTTAGAATATCCGAACAACCCCTAACATGGCAGAGGCGATTGTAGGCCAAATGTTGAGCAACCCATAACCGCCGCCAATAAAATCGCCACCCAAACAAAGCGTTGAACACTCTTGTTAAATCGGTGGCCAAAAACCATAAAAAATGGCCAAAAAAATAATGCGTGACGAAGAAAAAAATTCTGCAAAGCCAAACTCGGAAGAGCAAACTGCCGACGTAGGCAACGTCGACGAAGAGTTGCCCCCTCTGACACTATGGCAAATGATCGGCAGCGCTTTATCCGCAGCGGCGGGTGTGCAATCGAGTAAAAACAGAGAGCGCGACTTTGCCCGAGGCAAAGCCAGTCATTTCATAATAATTGGTGTGGGTTTCACAGCAATTTTTGTGCTGATTATGGCGACTTTGGTAAGATTTATTCTAAGCCAAGTCACCTAATTTAAATTTCAAACATAAGCTTGGCTCAGCTACGGAAAAATTTAATAATTTGTCTAATAAAACTGTTTCGCTAAATTCTCACTCAAGCCTTTAACAATGTCTTTCATGTGCTTCTGGTTATCATCAAATTGCTGCATCAACGCAAATTGCTCACGCGCTCGCTGCAAGTTTTGTCCAGATTCACTGACTCGAAAGTAGACATCACCCATCAGATGATCGGTTAAAAACCGTAAGCCCAACATTCCTGCGATATATCCCGGAACCTTTGCCATTTCTTGCACCATTTGCTCGGTCACTGGCTTTTGCAAGCCTTGTAGAAATCCTTTTGCAGCATTTTGGTAGTCGTACAAATCAACTCGGCCACGGCTGAAAGCAATCGACCGCACTAAATCACCAAAATCCCAAGCCCAATGACCGTACATAGTGGTATCTAAGTCTATTACTGCGGCGACCCTCGTAGCCTGAACATTAAAGAGTAAGTTATTCACTTTGCAGTCCGCATGTACGTAGGCATTAAATTCCGAGAATCCTAAATCTCTTTTTCGCAAGCGTGCAACAGAGTTCCTAAGATCTCTGGGTAAATTCTCTGCAACCAGTGAAAAATGTTGTAAATAAAAGTCTAATTGCAAAAATCCTTCTATGGTCTCTACCAAAGATTCTCCGGGCAGATCCGTTAGCACTCGCTGATAATCTGCAAAAGCTCGGGCAGTTAACGTAATTTGTGCTGGAACCTCGAGCGACTCTAAAACTTGGGTGTTATCCAAATACTGCCACACCCGCCAAAAACCGCTTTCCGCAACATAATGAAACTCGTCGTTTTTACAAGGCTGTAACTTAGGCACTCGGTAACGTCTAGAAAACTCCTCGTTTTTTAACAAATGGTCGATTATTCGCCGGGTCTGACGCTGAACCAAATAGGGATTAGGGAATACATTTTCACTCACGCGTTGCAACACAAAGTGTGCTCGATGCTGGGAGCTGGTGAGCAAAAAAGTGTGGTGAATGTGCCCGTTGCCTAATGGCGATAAAGAAACTTGATCAAACCACTGAGCAGATACTTCATAGGCCTGATGTAAAACTTTAGCTTGGTCCACTATATACTTTACGTTTGGAGGGCTGGCGAGAGGTGGTCTATAAAGTGAGGGATAACCGCCACCATAAACTCTCCGCGAGGGGTGTATAAGGCTTGTAGTTGCGCCTGACTATTTTCCGCATTCAACTCCCCACTGAAAAATTTCAACATTAAGTCACAGGCTTCAACCAACACATCAAGCGCACCCTGCACCTCTTCAGGCCAAGGGAAATCGAGCGCTTGCGCCTGACACTGGTCTTTAAGCTGGCTGATGACTTTCACCTCTATCACCGCAGCCAATCGTCGAGCAGCCATACTCTCAGGCATTATGAAGTCGATGATATGATTCAGCGGCGTGTTGACATCGTAAGGTCGCGCTTGGGGCATTTCTGTTCCAGACAATCTGGCCTGCAATGCCTGTTCGCCAAGCAAACGGCCATACCATTTAACAGGCTCTAAATAGGACAGAACCACTTGCTGGGACTTCGAGAAACCTATTTTTTCTAAAGCTTTATTTTGACACTGCTCAGGATCATTGGGCAGGCCGCGCCAACTACTAATAAGTCGCCGATAAAAATCATTCATATCATCAGTTGCAACCGGGGTACTTACATTCGACCACAAAACCTCGGCTATAGCAGGCAATCGACTCCACAAGCGCGTCATCAACGTTTGCGAATCTACCAGTTCAGCCCACAAACAGGCTTCACCACCCAACACTCGAGCAGAGGTTTCTACTGCTTCTATATCTACTGCCCCCTCGCGCCACTGATGTGTCCAAGCAAGCGCTTCTGCAATATGCTGAAGTCGTACGTCTCTAGTTAATTCATCTTCTAGCGCCAGCATTTCCTCTTGGCTGCCTTCAATATCAATGCCGTAATGTACGTCGGCAGGGAAAAATAAATCTAAATAAAAGGGCGCAGAAACCACGCAGTCTCTGTTCAAAGCAAGCGCACGGTCGCGAGTCGTTATCCCCCGCCAATTTTGCACCACGCAGTTAGGCATATCTGAATGCAGAATTTCATCCCAGCCAATTACTTGCTTACCCTTCACCTCTAACATTGAGCACAGCCGCCGCAAAAAATAATTCTGCAACCCACGCACATCGCATAAGTTATGCGTGGCAATGAACGCCTGAGCCTGCGAATTTTTAGACCACCAAGAAGGGTTCACTTCGTCTCCGCCTACATGGACAAAATCATCTGGAAAAATCTCCACTACTTCGGCAAATATTTCTTCGAGCGCGATATAAACCATTTCATCCGTCGGATTCAAACAGGCCTTATGAACCCCGAAGCGTGCGCTAGCCTCCACCTCATACATACCCCACTCGGGATAGGCGGTAAGCCAATGAGTAACGTGCCCAGGCACATCCACCTCTGGAATAATGCGCACCCCCCGATTGGCTGCATAAGCCACCAGATCTAACAACTGCGATTTGGAATAATGCTCGACGCTAGGTAGACGTGGCCGCGCCGTGCTCGGCAGTCGGTAGGCCTGGTCGTCACTAAAATGGATATGCAATACATTCATCTTCAAAATGGCCAGACCATCTACAACTGCAAACAAGTCCTCTATGGGCAAAAAGTGCCGTGCCACGTCTAGTAACAAACCTCGCCAATGAAACCGTGGGCTGTCTTTAATGGTTAG
>CAJWNY010000043.1 GCA_913043815.1 uncultured Gammaproteobacteria bacterium | reverse complement strand
TCGGTCTGTTCGATCTGTGAGGATTTTTCCCCGGTGGGCGGTATTAGCTGTAGCATTGTTAAACCTCGGTCCAGGCGGTTTTTTCAGCAAGTAAATAGTTACCTTGCCCGTTTCTTCAATTTGCGGGTTTGTTTTGTGCTGTTTTGAGAAAAAAATAACGAATATTCCTATGAATGGCATTTTTGTTGGTATTTATAGTGGCTATGGTCATTTTTGAATCATTCATTTAGACAGGTCCAATAATGGTTTTTTGAATATATAAGGTGGGATTAGCGGTTGGGGTGATTTAACGATTTTTATTTTTGATATCTAAATTTGAAGGTGAAGATGACTGCTTGAGGTGTTCGATGCAGAAAAAAAATGTCAGACAGAGTTCTAACTTTGGCTTATTGGTCGGTGCGTCGGTGCTGACGCTTTTATTTAGCTGTGATGAAAAAAGTAAAATAGGCTCAGGGGCGTTGCCCGTGCTTGGAGCGCCAGCTAAATCAGCGTCTGTCACAACTCCGGTGCTAACCCCTGTATTTGTTTCGCAGATAGTGTGCGGTGCAAAATTTCCAGACGGCCAGCGTTACTCGCACATGTTGAGAATCACAGCGGCTTTAGACGTCATTGAGTTTACAGGTGGTTTAGGTCAGCGAGTTTTTGTAGCGCAGACGAATTCCATTAACCTTTCTACAGGGCTATTTCTAGCAAGCTTTGCTGGAAATGAGGTCGTTGGCGCTTTTGATCTGTCTATTGATCGCGCTAACCTAGACTACGTCCTGAACCACAGCGCAGGTCGGGGTGGCACAAAGGTCTCTATCGAAGGTAAGTGCAACCTGTTAGAGGGTGATGGTTTTAAGCTTTGATGGTCTTGCCCTGCGACAAAAAATTCCAAATTGTAATGACCTTCAGTTGCCCCCCAAGCAGTTACTGAACTGGCAACATAAGATAGGATCACATGCTAAAAGTTTATGCTCATTAGCTGGGATAAGAGGGTTCGTAGGTACTCTCCGAACATCATCATTAGCCAGCCGGCTATTGCAATATAGGGACCAAACGGTATTGCTGAGGAGCGGTTATTTTTTTTAAAAAAAATCAGCGCTATACCTACAACAGCACCGGTTAAAGATGAAAGAAGCAGTGCAGCAGGTAAACTCTGCCAGCCAAACCAAGCGCCAACTGCGGCCATTAGTTTGAAGTCGCCGTAGCCCATGCCATCTTTGCCAGTAGCCAGTTTGAATGACCAAAAACAAACCCATAAAACACCGTAGCCGAAAATGGCTCCTAAAACAGCATCGGATAGGCTCGCAAAACTCCCGTTCAGGTTGGCGAGTAATCCTAGCCATAATAGAGGCAGGACGATATTGTCAGGGAGTATAAAGTGCTTTGCATCGATACCGGATAATGCAATCAGCGCCCACGTAAATATCAAGGCGAAAATCAGATTTGAATTCAGACCAAATTTCCAAAACACAACTAGGCTTAGAATAGCTGTTATTAATTCGATGGCTGGATATTGCCAAGAAATAGAGGTTTGGCAATGCGCGCATTTTCCGCTCAGCCAGATATAGCTGAAGAGCGGAATATTGTGCAGTGCACTAATATGTCTCTCACATTTGGGGCAACTGGATCGAGGCACTGCAAGGTTAAAGGTCTCACTCGGTGCTTGTGGTTCTTGGTCTAAGGCCAAGTGCGCTTCTGTTTGCCAAGCCAATTCAAGCATTTTAGGCAATCGATAGATCACGACGTTCAGAAAACTGCCAACGATCATCCCTAAAATGACAACGGCAATTTGCCAAAAAAATAAATACTCTGGGTGAGAGGAAAGGTGCAAAAGAAAGTCCTAAACTAATCCTGATTCATTCTAGGCATGGCTCAGAGAATCTGAGAGGTTGGTCGGTGAATCACATCTGCTCACTAATTAGGCGAGCTATCGAATGCCAGCGCCTTGACCAACGCAACGACCATTAACGCCATAACCAGCGAGAAAGGCAGTGCACCTATAATCATTGCCGAGCGTAGCGCGTCCATACCGCCAGCAATCAGCAAAAAGCTGACTAGCATCGCGAATATCATGCCCCAAAGCATTACGTGTAGCCCCTGTTTTTGGCTTTGGTCGCCGCCAGAAGCAAGGGTATTGATGATCAAAATGCCTGAGTCGGCAGAAGTGATCAAAAAGGTAAGCAGCAAAACAACTACCAGCACTGATAACGCAACGGCCATACTTGGCGAAAGCATAAGGTTAATCGTAGTGAAGAGCTGTGCTGAGATGTCAGAGTTAACGATCGCCCCTTGTGCTATTCCGCTAAGCTCTAGGTCAAGGGCTGTAGCGCCTACGAAGGTCAGCCAAGTGAGGCAGATCAGTGAGGGGACGATTATCGCCCCAAGAACGTACTCTCTAATGGTGCGACCTTTCGAGACCCGAGCTAAAAACATACCGACAAATGGCGCAAAAGCGATCCACCAAGCCCAGTAAAAGATATTCCAATCACCTTGCCAACTCTGCAGGGCAGCGCCTACCTCAGTACTCGAATCATTCCAAACGGTGGTAGACATAGATGGCAGTGCTGTTAGGTAGTCCCAGATGGCGTAGCCAAATGACTGAATTGCAAAGAGAGTCGACCCTAGTGCTACAAAGCAGAGCAAAAGGCTAATTGATAGCAACATGTTGATGTTAGAAAGCCACTTAATTCCGCGTTGAATACCAGACAGGGCAGATATGCAGGAAGCTGCCACGATAATAACTAATCCGGTGATTTGCGCTGTTAAGGTTGGTTTTCCGGCTTCATCAACAATTGATGCTATACCGCTGATATTGAATATGCCGGAAGCGAACTGCGAGACGCCGTAACCGACGGTCACACCAAGGCCAATCATGGTGGCCAGAATAGCGGCTATGTCGACTAAGTGGCCAGCCCAGCCAGACATGGCGTCGCCGAATAAAGGTTGCAGACCGGAGCGGATGGTTAATGGTAAACCGCGGACATAGCTGAAATAGCTCAGTGAAATACCGATTAGCCCGTAGCACGCCCATGGGGTCAAACCGTAGTGGAGCATTGCCCATTTGTAAGCATTACGCACATTAGATTCATCCAGCGGCGTACTCAACCCTTGGATTGTCTCAGGGTTGGTTGCGAAGTGAAAAATAGGTTCGGCGGTAGAGTAGGTGAGCATGCCAATACCAATGCCGGCACCAAACATCATAGACACCCATGTAAACAGTGAGAATGCCGGTGCTTCGTTTTTTTTGCCCAATACAATTCCGCCCGTGCGCGGCCATAGCGCTAAGGCTAAGCAGGTAACTGTGAAGAGTGCGGTGACATAAACATACCAGCCACCAAAAGATGAGGTTGACCAGGTCTGCAGGGCTGCAAGTTGTTCGCCGGCACGTTCTGGAGATAAGCCAACCCAAAGGATAAATGCGAAAATAAGTACTTTTGGGATGGCGGCAACCGATACGTTGAACCCCCGATAAAAGCCCGTTTTGGTGGTACTGATTGAGACTAATGGGTCTGCACTAGACTGTGTCACGCGGCGCGCTCCTGAATTTCTTGCGGATTCAGATAAAGAGTTAAACATCTACTGCTTATGTATGCAAAGTGAGTGCGTTTGGCGGATCAAATGTCGCTGCGTTATCTCCGTCTTAATTAGCTGCTGCACAAAATTTTGTTTCTAATTGAGGCAATAAAAATGGTGGTTGGGATCAAAAAATTGCTGTCCTATTTCCCCAGAAGTCGTTCCGGCAGATGAATGTCACCGAGTAGTAAATGTCCTCTGATTACAAGGATTGTCATAGATAAAGCCTATCGCCAGAGTTCATAAAATGAATTTCATCTATCGAGGTGTGAGGTTTATGTTTTCTGCTAAGGTTTAAGTGTTAGTTCAGCTGTTCGCTAAGCGACAGGTTTTTATAATTTCATGGGGGTTAAAGAAATGTTAAACAAGCTTTTAGGGTTCATCGCGGTGATGTGTGTAATGTTGGCTGCGCTACCACTACAGGCCGGCGACGAATACGAGGGCGCATCAAAGTCGCTAAGCGGAACGAATCATCGAGTAGATCAGACTAAAACCAACCAATTTTGGTGGCCCGAGCAACTGAATCTATCCTCCCTGCGTGATCACGACGAGAGAGCTAATCCACTGGGCGAGAATTTTGACTATGCTAAAGCGTTCAATACCTTAGATCTGGCTGCAGTTAAAGCCGATATAAACGTGCTGCTGACTACTTCACAAGATTGGTGGCCCGCAGACTTTGGTAATTATGGCCCATTCTTTATCCGTTTGGCTTGGCACAGCGCGGGTACATACAGAACGTTAGACGGCCGCGGCGGTGCTGATGGCGGCCAAATGCGTTTTGACCCACTCAACAGCTGGCCTGACAACGGCAATTTGGACAAAGCGCGCAGACTACTTTGGCCCATCAAGCAAAAATACGGTCGAAGCCTGTCTTGGGCAGACTTAATGGTACTGTCTGGCACTGTCGGTATGGAGAACATGGGTTTTCAAACCTTTGGTTTTGCTGGCGGCCGTGCTGACGACTGGGAACCAGATCTGGTTTATTGGGGACCTGAAGTCACCATGCTCGCCAGTGAACGCCACGAAAACGATGGCAAATTAGAAAAGCCATTGGGTGCGGCTCACATGGGCCTTATCTACGTTAATCCTGAAGGCCCGCAAGGCAAACCTGACCCTGTGGGTTCGGCGAAAAGTGTGCGTGTGACCTTTGGGCGTATGGCGATGAACGATGAAGAAACTGTTGCGCTAATCGCGGGCGGTCATACCTTTGGCAAAATGCATGGTGCGCGCAAGAAGTCTTGTGTGGGGCCTGAGCCAGGTGCAGCTTCAATAGAAGATCAAGGCCTAGGCTGGAAGAACACCTGTGGCAAGGGTCATTCAGAAGAAACAGTGACCAGTGGTTTAGAGGGTGCGTGGACCCAAGCGCCAACTCAATGGACCACGTTGTATCTACAAAATTTGCTTAACTTCGAGTGGCAGCAAACGCGCAGCCCGGCTGGCGCATTGCAGTGGATTCCAACAGACGAATCTTTTCACAGTGCGGTGCCAGATGCCCACGTCAAAGGTAAGTTTAATCCGCCTGTTATGACTACTGCGGATCTGGCGCTTAAGTATGATTCCGAGTATCGCAAGATTGTGGAAAGATTCTTGGCAGATCCAAATGAATACCGACTCGCTTTTGCTAAAGCTTGGTTTAAATTGACACACCGAGATATGGGACCTCGAGCTCGTTACCTTGGCGATGATGTGCCAAGCGAAGTGATGATTTGGCAAGATCCGCTACCAGCGGCTACCAGCAAACCGATTAACGCTCGCCAAATCAAGCAATTGAAGAGGTCCATTGCCGCAACTGACTTAAGTGTTGCAGATTTAGTGGGCACTGCATGGGCTTCGGCTGCGTCATTCCGTAACAGCGACATGCGAGGCGGAGCCAACGGTGGACGTTTAAGTCTAGCGCCGCAAAAAGATTGGCCAGTGAACCAGCCACAAAAATTGGCTCGAGTACTTGGCGTGTTAAAGCGCGTTCAGAGCGAATTCAATGAGAACAGCCGCAAGTCTCAGGTGTCTTTGGCCGATGTCATTGTACTTGGCGGTGCCACTGGTATAGAGCGCGCAGCTAAAGAGTCAGGCATCAACGTGTCGGTGCCATTCGTGCCGGGTCGCGTGGATGCGCTACAGGAACAAACAGATGTTGTGTCTTTCGCTGTACTTGAACCAACAGCTGATGCGTTCCGTAACTACTTTAATGTTAGCCAAGCTTACCGCTCGCCAGCTGAAATGATGGTGGACAAAGCAGATCAGTTGCGGCTCACAGTGCCAGAAATGACAGTTTTGCTTGGCGGCATGCGCGTGCTGAATGCAAACACCGATGGGGCAGCACATGGTGTTTTAACCGCACGACCTGGAACTCTGAGCAACGATTTCTTTTTGAATCTGTTGAATGGTGCTAATCCTTGGCGCAAGTCGGCAACTGAAGGCGTATACGAACAAATAGATTCCGCCACTCAGGAGGTGAAATTCACGGCTACCACCGTGGACTTAATTTTTGGCTCAAATTCGGAACTGCGAGCTATTGCTGAGGCTTATGCCTACGATGATGCCGCGTCGCGCTTCCCAGATGACTTCGTCAATGCTTGGACAAAAGTGATGCAGTTAGATCGCTTTGGTCTTGAAAGCAACTAAAAGAAAATTTAGTCGTCGATTAACCTCGGCGTCTAAATAGCTGTTACCCGATCTTTATAGAAATCCTCGCGTAAGGCGGGGAGGTTCTTTGTAAAGGGCTCTCTAATAAGGCTTCCTTTCAAAGGTTTGCTCGTTGGACTCTTTCTCAATTTGCACAGGCGTTTGGCGTTTAATCTAATATTATAGGGTCTAATTCTGTACCAGGCGGATAGTTATCGGCAATCTGGTACATGCCGTCTATTGTGATCTTTGAGACTATAGTCATGCTGCCTGCAGCGCTGATGTTGATGGGGCCTAGTTCTGCAACTGCGCAACGACTTTTGTTCGTTGGACCGTCCAGGACTGTGAGTACAAGCCCATTGTCGCCTGCCTCCAATCCCAATTCCCGGAGAGTAGACTTGAGCATACCTCCGTGTGCTTCAAAAGTGATTGTGCCCTGAAAACGCATAGCGCCCGTTGCGCTTCCATCCGGTGCAATGGCTAGATCGCCGCCTGGCTGAGCCATGAATACGAAGGTGCCATCCTCGGCCTGGGTTGCGCCATCGCTCAAAGAGACCGATCCTCCTGCGCCCTCGACATAACCCCTAAAGCTAGCTTTTACGCCCCAAGTTAATTTATTAAAACTCATTGATATTCCATTTTCAGCGAATGGTTAAGAATGGCTCAATCGGAGGCAAATTGCATTACTGGACCAAATGGATGGTGCCCTACGCTCTTGCTTCTTTTTACCTAAAAACGAGTCTTTATCTACTTCACGCAGGGTAGACATAAGTGGTGGTCAGATATTGTTTATAAATTGATCGTTCCGCTTTTTGTAAGCCTGGTTGCCTGAGTGGACAAAGGAGTACACTTTTTACAGCGCCTAGCCTAATGATGCAGAAAAAAGGGTGGGAGACTCGCATTAAAAGAAATCTCTGACCATGTTGCCAATGCTAGATTTTGTAAATGTCGTTGCGCAACATTTAATACAATTAAATAAGGTGAAATAGCATGCCTGAAGGACCAGAAATTAGACGGGCAGCGCTGCGTATCGGTAAAGTTTTGAATGGTAAAGAGACCCGCAGCGTAGCGTTCTCGCAGCCTCACCTACAACGTTTCAATAATGCGCTAAGCGGCGAGACAGTTATGGCTGTAAGTAGCCGCGGTAAAGCCATGCTGACCCACTTTAGCAATGAGTTAACTCTTTATAGTCATAACCAGCTGTACGGACGATGGTATGTAGTAAAGCGCGATAAGCTACCCGCGACAGGCAGAACTCTACGTGTGGCAATTCATACAGAAACCCACAGCGCTCTTCTTTATAGCGCCTCGGACATAGAGGTGCTAACGCCTGAACAATTGCCGCTGCAAAAATATCTGGCAAAGTTAGGGCCGGACGCTCTGGATGAGGGCGTAGTTTGGCGTGACGTACTGAACCGATTATTGTCCAAGCAATTTTATAAACGCTCTCTAGCGGCGCTTTACTTAGACCAAGCCTTTGTTGCAGGTATTGGTAATTATTTACGCTCAGAAATTCTCCATTCGGCGGGGCTGCATCCATTTGACCGACCTTGCGATCTGACTCGCGCTCAACTTGGCGCATTGTCTCGGGCAACTCTGGATCTGACACGACAGTCGCTGGCCACAGCAGGCATCACGAATAGCTTGGCCCGCGTCGCCCTCCTAAAGCGAAACGGCTTGACCCGTAGTCGCTATCGTTTTGTCGTCTTCGACCGTCAGGGGGAGGCTTGCTATCGATGTGCAAAACCAATTGAGCGCGTTGAAGTGAGTTCAAGGCGGCTATATTTATGCCGCAGTTGTCAGCCTAGTGTTAAACCTGCATAACCCGAAATTTACTATATCGGTCACCGGTAGCCCCGCTATAGAATTGCCCGCAGGATTGTCTTCGGGAAATGCAAGGTACAACTGATGGGGGCAGTTATAATTTTTGGATGAGAGAACTCGCACATCGGACTAAAGCTTCCTGATTGACCCGCGTATGCAGTGTCCTCACGAGGATATGAGCCGCGCTTTATAAGCATACTGTCGTCTAAATTTTGTCTTAGTGCTGAGCGTGAATCCATTAATTTAATCAAATCAAAGAGTCTCTGTCTCAAGGACAGTCGATTTTCACTAGGTCTATGTTGCAGAGACAGTTCACCGGCTTTTAAATGGCTGATTGCATTATTAAAGTGAAATTGTCATGTTTGAGATACTGATTTTCATATGTTCTCCGCTTGGAGAAAAAAAAGGAGTATTTCATGATTGATCTTGATTTGTCTGGCAAACGCGCAGTCGTTACGGGAGCGAGTTTAGGTATTGGTGCTGCAGTGGTTAAGACGCTTGCCGACCATGGCGCTGATGTGGTTTTTTGCGCGCGCAATCAAGCAGCCATCGACCAGTTAGCGTCTTACCCTAGCGATGGCGGAACTATTCATGGTCACGTCGCTGATATGGGTGATCAAGCATCTACAGATGCCTTTATACAAAGTGTTGCCGGAGCTGGGAGTGTAGACATACTGATAAATAACGTTGGTGCTTCGCCATCTAGAAATTTTTTGTATATGTCCGATGACGATTGGCGTGACCTTAATGAACTTAATTTGATGTCAGCGGTGCGTTGCACGCGCGCGTTTTTGCCCGACATGCGGAAAAAGAAATGGGGTCGAGTAGTAATGATTTCAAGTTCTGCAGGCAAGTATCCAAATGCTGCGTTAATCGATTATGGGACTACTAAAGCCGCGATGATTTCTCTGAGTAAGTCTTTAGCCCGCAAGTATGGTGCGGATGGCGTTTTAGTAAATGCCGTGTTGCCGGGCTTAATACATACCGCCATGTGGGAACGCGCCGCTGGGGAAATTGCAGATGCCTCCGGTAAGTCCGCTGATGAAGTGATTGCTAGTAATGGCCGCGGAGTACCAGTAGGGCGCTATGGAACTTCAGAAGAAGTTGCGGCACTCATTGTATTTTTAAGTTCAAAGGCCGCTTCCTACGTGAATGGAACCTCGATAGAAGTAGACGGAGGGCAGGCCGGGCACATCTAGCAATAGGTACCTAGCGGAAACATTTATTAAACCAATAGCAAAGAATTTGGACATAACTGAACAGGAAACTCTTGCAGCAGTTATCAGCATTGTAGTTGCAGCTATTGGGTTTGTACCCGGCGCAATGTTTGATGCGTCCGAACTAAAGACTGAAGATTTTGTTCGAGTGCTTACTAAAATAATTGATCAAGGTACACATAATACAAATAGTCTTTAACTAGGGGAAAGCGTGATGGACAAGTTTTTTTAAGGCACACAGAATTATTTGAAAACTCTCGGCCTTATTCTCAATTATAAGAAGCAAGTGGTGGCAAGCTTGGTGGTCACGACTCAGGCAGCGAAGGGAATATAAATAGATTGAGCAAACAAAATGAAAGTAAGAGTTATTTTAGTAAATACAAGTGCTCAATCGGCAGGCGAGTTTGCGCAAGAGACCTATCCAGTTGAGCCGGTATAATAAGTTGGAGAATGTGGGCACTGCACCTGCTTTTTTGTTTACAAGTTGACTAGAAAAATAGTGAGAATATTTATGGTGAAAATTATGCGATTTTTTTTAATTGTTGTTCTGATTCTTAGCCATAGCGCATCGGCCAATGCTGCCGACGCCGATCCACGTAAAATAATTGACGAAATGGAACAGTTATATCGCGGCGCTTCCAGTGATATAAAAATGACCATGGTGGTTGAAACTCCTCAATACGAAAGAAAAATGCAGTTAACGGGTCAAAGTTTGGGGAAGGAATATGGCTTCTTCAGAATACTTTCGCCGCGCAAGGACCGCGGTATAGCAACGTTAAAACGTGATTCTGAAATGTGGAATTACTTTCCTAAAATAAACAAAGTAATAAAAGTGCCACCCTCGATGATGATGGGTTCGTGGATGGGCAGCGATTTTACGAACGATGATCTAGTTAAAGAAACTCAGCTTATAGATAGCTACGAGATCGTAATGGTAGAAAACGACTTGGAATATTTGTTTACCCTTACGCCAACGCAGCAGGCTGTCACTGTTTGGGGGAAAATAGAATATTTGGTTTCTAAGGCGCCGCTGCTACCACTATCCCAAACTTTTTTCGATGAAGATGGCGAAAAAATCAGAGTCATTTCGTTTAGTGAACCCAAAATGTTCGATGGCCGCATGATGCCGAGTGTCCTAGAAGTGCGGCCTATCAATAAAGATGGCTATAGCACGCGGATCATTTATGACGATATCATTTTCGATGCGCAGAACATTACTGCGCAAACGTTTTCTATGAGAAATCTAAAGGCGAGATTCTAGACTATGCTCACGTTAAAGCTTGCCTATCGAAATATATTCCGGCAAAAAAGGCGTAGTTTGTTAACGGCGATAAGCATGTCTTTCGGATATATGCTTTTCGTTATAACACTGTCTATGGTGGAGGGCAGCTGGTCAAATATCGTGGATATTTTTACTTTAGATCACACCGGGCATATCCAGATTCACAACGGTGATTACGCAAAAAGGCCAAAAATTCACAAAACCATTCGAGACAGGTCCTCCGTTGAATCGATACTTGTCGATCATTCGGAAGTCGCCAGCTGGGCACCCAGAGTTTATTCACCTGCCTTAGCGTACGGCACTAAGAAAACCACGCCCGCTCAAATTTTTGGTATTGAGCCTAAATTGGAACCAACGGTTACACGCATTTTACAAAAGGTATCTGCTGGCTCTTTTTTTAGTGCTTCTCCCAATAGTGATGGGTATTTTAGTGCGATGGTTGGCGCGGGCCTGGCTAGAACACTCAACATTGTCGTTGGTGATGAGATTGTATTGATTGCAAATGGCGCTGACGGTTCAATTGCTAACGATATTTTTATTATTACTGGGATAGTTGGTAACGTGACTTCATTTGATCGAAAGGGCATCTATCTTCCGCTTACGGTTGCTCAAGAGTTTTTGAGCCTTGGTTCTGATGTTCATGAATACTCGATACTGGCCTTGGATAAACATAAAAATGAGGCACTAGCAGTGCAACTTCAAGCGCAGATCCCATCGGTAAAAGTATCTCCATGGCAGGAGATACAGGCAACTTTCTATAAGACCATGCAAGCTGATAAAGACGGCAATATGTTCGTTGTAGGCCTTATTGTGTTTATTGTTTTTATTGGCGTTCTTAATACCGTATTGATGTCCGTATTAGAGCGTACACGGGAATTTGGGGTTCTTAAATCGATAGGTAGTCGTCCCGGGGATCTTGTGAGACTGGTCTTTTTGGAAACGGTGATGTTGGCCGCGTTAAGTGTTTTTGTAGGATTTCTTCTCATCTTGCCGCTAATTTATTGGTTTACTGACGTCGGCCTAACTATGGGGGTGGCAGTGGAGATAGGTGGAGTTGAATTTGACACGATGAAAGGCGAACTTTCGGCATTTGTAATGCTGATGCCTATGGCTTTTATTTTAATCACTGCTGGGCTGATAAGCATTCCTCCGGGATTGCGTGCAGCGAGAATAATGCCTCGAGTCGCCTTGGGGAGCCATTAATGTTGACCTTAAAACTGGCCTGGCGAAATCTCTTTCGAAATGTTCGTAGGACGGCGCTTACTTGTCTACTGATATCTAGCTCATTAGTAGTGCTCATCCTATTTGATGGGATGATTTTGGGCATGGTAGACGCAATGGTAGGCGGCATCACTAAAACGCTTGCTGGTGAAGCTCAAGTTCATCAAAAGGGCTTTAGAGAAAATCTAGAATCTGAATTTTATTTGCGTAACCCTGAGAAGATCGATTCAGCTCTGGCTGCTGATGATCGTGTATCAGCACACGCGCCTCGGGTGATTGTTGGCGGCATGATCGCCTCGTCGCGCAATACTATAGGCGGCCTAATTTACGGGATAGATGCAGAGTCTGAACTTGACGTGAGCAATGTTAGTCAATCCCTATATGAGGGTAACTATCTAAGCGGCGGAAAGCGTGAAATTCTCATCGGCAAGCTGATGGCAGAGTTGTTGGAGGTCGAGCTTGGGGATCGAATCATTATTACTGCATCATCAGTGGATGATAATGAGATCATCCAAGAGCTTTTTCGTGTTTCTGGATTAGTTGAGTTTGGGCAACGTGAAATAGACGAATCGATTGCGTTTATAAATCTAGACGCAGCTCAAGCACTCATAGGTATGCAGGGACGTCTGCATGAAATAGCTTTGCGGTTTGTAGATTCTGAAGACGCTAAAAATACCGCGCTGCCGATTTTTAAGCAGCTCAATCAAGGTGAGGTAGAGGCGTTGGGTTGGCCGGAGCTTCGGCCCTCTATCGCTGGAATGATCCAGATGACTGATTTAAGTTCGGGCATATTAGGATCAGTTTTATTTATATTGACGGCCTTGGGCGTGATTAATTCAATGTTCATGTCGATTTATGAACGACTTTATGAATTTGGTGTAGCCAGAGCCATCGGCACTTCGCCTAGGCAGATTTTTTCGTTAGTGCTTTTAGAGGCGTTATTGTTAGGGGTTATAGCTTGTGCCGTTGGCCTAGTAATTGGTTATGTTCTAACTAGTTATTTTCAAACAAACGGTATCCCGGTAGGGGAGTTTGAGTTTTCTGGCGTCGAAATTGACGGAAGTTTGCACACGCAATTTCGTTTGTATCAATTTATAGCGTTTCCGATTTATGTCACCGCACTAACTGTTATTGCAGCCATATATCCAGGTATTTTCGCATCAAAAATTACGCCAAGTCGTGCCTTGCAGAGAACTTTATAGGACCTAATTATGAGCACAGTGATAGAAACAAAAAATCTATGCAGAACTTTTGGTGAGGGAGAAACGCAGGTTGTCGCTTTAGATCAGGTCAATATAAAAATAGCGGCGGGCGAGTTTACGGCTATTACTGGGCCTTCTGGATCCGGTAAAACGACTCTGCTTCAGTTAATTGGCGGGCTTGATGAACCTGCCGCAGGGGACGTTTTTTTGTCGGGAACGAACATTGCTCTTATGTCAGGATCGCAGTTATCGGATTTCCGACGCGACCACATAGGATTTATTTTTCAATCTTATAATCTGATTCCAGTCCTTTCCGCTGAGGAAAATATCGAATACATAATGTTGTTACAGGGTGTCTCTACCCAAGCGCGTAAAAAGCGCGTGCAAGAAATGTTAGCTCTGGTTGGACTTGAAGGGCTTGGTGATCGACGCCCAGCACAACTGTCTGGCGGACAGCAGCAGCGAGTCGCCGTTGCACGCGCCATGGCGTCCAAGCCAAATATAATTCTTGCCGATGAACCAACTGCTAACTTAGATTCAACAACAGGTATTTCGCTCATTGAAGTGATGCGAGAATTGAATAAACAACTGGGTATGACGTTTGTTTTTTCTACCCACGATCACAAAATTATGGATCGTGCTGACCGGTTGATTCATTTAGAAGATGGCGTCATTCAGCTGGACGAAATGCGCGCTTTTTGAATGAAAGCCTTTGCCTTGCGAGTTTTAGTGAATCTCTACTCCAGAGGTTCAGCGTATATTGAAAGGCGGGTTATAAATCCGCGCGTCAATTACTGTGCTTTAGAGGTTTTGTCTCTCTTGCAATGGCTGTTGGCGCAGCAACGTTTTTGTTGGCGTACATTGTGCGCCATTACGATTGGTTTTTTTTGCTCGACTGTGGTTGTTGCAGAGCCTGTATTGGTCTTAGGAAGCTTTACCGAAAAGAACAATGCCCAACATTATTCACAGCGAGTCGAATCGCAGCTAGATAAAAAAGCCCACTTAGTCGAAACGATACTTAACCGGCAGCTTTTTTATCGAGTGGTGGTGGCAACTCACGATTCGTCTGTTGTCGAATTAAAGCAACGGGCGAAACATGCTGGGTTTTTGGGTGTTTGGTCTTGGGTCCCTCCAATAGCGATGAATGTAGCAGAGGCAAGCACGGATGTACTCGATAGAAAAATAGATCCGCCAGTCGCGCTCAGTGGGGCGACTTCAAGTCGTGTAACTAATGACGCTCAGCAAAAAATACCGCAAATGCAGGGGATTTCGAGAGCTCCGTCTAAAGTACAAACAAATATTTCTGGATATTTAAAATCTTATGCAGTGGCACAAGATGCTATTTCAAATAGTTTTTTTGCAACTGGCACGGCCTATCAGTCGCAAAGCAGTGGGCGTTTAATGCTTGAGACTTTTACCAAGAATACGGTGTTTCAATTGCATTACGAGTTGAGTCCTCTATCGGTTTCACGTTCAATAAGCGGCGATTTACAGTTCTTCAATATTGTTGGGGATAATTATCGTCTCAGCGATATTGAAACTTCCTTAACGAATGACGTAACCAATAAAACTCAATTCTATCAAAACCTAGACCGTCTTAATTTTCAGTGGCGGTTCGACGCCGGCGATCTAACTATTGGCAGGCAAGCGGTGTCTTTCGGTGGTGCACGTTATATCAATCCCACGGATGTGTTTTCACCCTTTGATACAAGAACGTTTAACACCGAATATCGTACAGGGGTAGACGCGGTGCGTTTTCAAAAGCCATGGGGCGATTTAGGAGAGGTCGATATTGGTATCGTTTTAGGTGCTGACGGAAAGCGAGACAACTCGGCCGCTTTCATGCAAATTAGTAATAACTTTGGTGGAGCAGATTACGGCCTAGCGTTTATTGAATACGCGAGGCAATCGCTGTTCAGTTTAAGCTTACAAACTGAGATCAGTGCAACGGGATTTTGGTTTGAAGGGGCCTATGTAGAGGGAGAAGTAGTCCACTTTAGGGGTTCAACGGGTTTAGATTATGCCTTTTCGGAGAATACGCTTGGGATGATCGAATACCACTACAACGGTGCTGGCATTAAAAATACTGATCGCTATCTTTCGCTCTACGATACTCTACCCTACCAGCGTGGGGGTGTATTTTTGTTGGGTGAAAATTACCTGTTGCCGAGTTTTTCATTTCAAGCTACGCCTTTATTATCACTGACAATGCAGGCCGTTGTGAATCTTGATGACGCCTCTGGGTATACTTCTTTATCTGCGGAGTACAATGTCGCTGAAAATTTTTATATCGACTTTGCAGCGTACTTTTTTGTTGGTGATGACTTAACGATAACTCCATTGCTAACACCGATGCTGGGTTCAGAATATGGGGCAAATCCTCATATGTTGTACTCAAGTATTCGTTGGTACTTCTGAAAGCTAGGGCAAAAAATAAGCGATGTGAGTAAAGCATCGACATGCTACACAACGACTAGTATGAAGGTTCGACGGCCTTTGCGCAGAAGCGTAAACCGCGCTGGATCGGAAAATAGGGTTTCTTTATAGGCGATTTCTTACCACTTCAGCAGTTTCCTCAAAGAGTGAAACAGAATCCTAACCAACCCTGTGGGGTTTTGGTTGCAAAGATGGCCAGTTAAGTTTAAAAACCTAATCAAGGGAACTGAGGGGGAAAATGATGGAACAATCCTTACAGATAAAAATACTTAAAGAACTTTTGCAACAGTTGGATGAGGGTAAGAACATCGATGCCGGTGTTCAATATAAGATGCCAACCACGTCTTACGTTTGCCCCGAGATTGCCGCAAAAGAATTCGCATCTTTCTTCCAGGGACATCCTCAAATGATTGGGCTGTCAGGTGAGTTACCTGAGCCTGGCAGTTTCTTAACCTTGGATGATTTTGGCACGCCGATACTCGCGACGCGGGATAAAGATGGGCGGTACCACGCGTTTTTGAACGCCTGTCGCCACCGGTCTGCGAGGGTGGCGTCAGAAACACGCGGTAAGAAATCTATGTTTACCTGTCCGTTCCATCATTGGGGCTATGGTAACAACGGTAATCTGATTAGCATCCCCAATGAAGATCATTTCGGTCCAGTTGATAAATCCTGTAACGGCCTAATTCAACTGCCAGCCATCGAAAAGGACGGCTTGCTCTGGGTTCACCCTAAACCGGACGGGCATTTGGATATCGACGAATTGCTTTCTGGGCTGTCAGGTGAAATCGCCAGCCATTCATTAGGCAACATGGTCTATGGCGGTGAAAAAATCATCGACATGAAGCTCAATTGGAAGTTGGCCAACGATACTTTCGGCGAGACCTACCATTTTCAGAAGCTACACAAGAACACCTTAGGTCAAATATTTCTCGGGAACAATTTACACCTGACAGAATTTGGCCGTCATCATCGCTTTGTCACTGCTAACCGCGCCATTCACGATATGCGCTCTTTGCCAGAGGACGAATGGTCAATTAGCGATGCGACTTTTGTACTTTATTATTTGTTTCCGAACATTCAGCTTGTTGTTAATAACGATAGCGTCACTCTCATTAGAATCTATCCAGACGAAAATAATCCAGGCCGATCCATTACTCGCATCTCGTTCTATTACTCAGCGGAGGCGGTCTTAAAAATGGAGGCAGAGGACCAAGCAGAATTCGATCCTCGTGATGCCTACAGCACAGATCGAAGAAAAAATGCGAATCCGAGCTTAGCTGCTTCGTTAGAAGTCTTTCGTAGCACTATTGAAATGGAAGATTACGTTATGGGAGAAATGCAACAGCGGTCCGCGCAGAACGGCTTATTAAAAGAAATTATCTTTGGGCGTAACGAGCCCGCACTGCATCATTTTCACAACTCTTACAGAGAGGCTTTAAACCAGCCGCCGCTCGTAGCGGTAATCCCCTCGGGAATAAAGTGAGGTTGAAAATAGAATTTTCGAAACTGCAGCTTTGCTTGAGAGTCAACGTGAGGCTCATTTAAAGGACCCTTACCTGCGCCTAGATCTACCATTGGGTGGTGTGAGCGAGAGTGGTATGCGGGCCCATCTCGGCTTTTCTTGACTTGCACAAGAAAAACTATCCAGCGTGGCGCTTTGCCTGCAGGCGCCACTGTTATTGGTGATGTCTGCATTAAAGACAGCGCTAATTACCGCGTATTGTAGGGCTTACGCATCAATTGCACGTTACGCCTTATCTAAGCTGCCAGGTCAAAAGGTTGCCGCAGCGCGATACGAAAGAACGGAACAGGTTCGAGCGATCGCGAGAAAGAAGCGGGATTGAGGGCATTGTGTTTTAGGTACTCGACTTTTCGCAGTGCAACAGGTGAAAGGTATCTCCCGAAGGCGGCTAGAAAGACTCTATCAAGCAAGGAGTACGCTGCTACTACAGCCAAGAAACGAAAAGACACAAAAGCTGGTAAGCAACATTCAGCCCAGCCACGACGCATCGCAAAGAAGACTTCAAGAAGTCGCACCCGCACTGCTTAGAAATGAGGCAGTGAAACTGCCCTATTAGGGCAGTCTGCTTTAGACTAAATTATAAAACCTAATAAAATCATATACTTAAAATACTGCCCTATTGACCCCTTGGTCTTAGTAAGTTGTTGATTTATAAAGGATTTATTATGTATGGCGGAGAGAGAGGGATTCGAACCCTCGATAGGGGATTAACCTATACTCCCTTAGCAGGGGAGCGCCTTCAGCCGCTCGGCCACCTCTCCGACGCTCGCATTGTAACTCGAACCCATAGGTGCTTGTCGATGCACTGATGCAATTATTCTTGAACTTCTTCTAAATCTCTTGGGTATTCGTCTAATTCCTTCGTTGGGATGAGGTCATATTTTTGTAAATAGAGCTCGCAGCTACTAGATGGTTGGTGAACTGCATCAGTTTCTCTGTACGTCTATTGTTGGGCTCCGCATGGTTCAAAGTGGCGGGAATAAGGTCTATTTCCTGCACTTCGAGGCTTTGTTTTAGGTCCAATCAGAGCCCTGCAGTTTGCGGGGTGGTCTTGGTTGGAGGCGTTTTTAGTGCGTCCAATATTTTGGCAGTAATGGACGCAGGGGCAAAAAAGCCAAGGGTTGGGCCTCTGGAGTCGGTGGATGTGCAAGTGATAGGGCAGCTGTCTTGGCGTCAGAAGTGATATTTCGTAGGGCTCGATTTCAGAGGCGTGAGCTAAAAGCTCAGCTGCGCTCATTAAAATCCTTTGTTGCAACTAAGTAGTTTCATAAGCATGAAGTAATAAAAAATATTGTTATAAATCAGTGGCTTGTTTAAATAATATTATCTAGTTTAATAAGTAAAGATCAAACTTGTCCGGCCGGTCGGTGAATATGCCCCTTAGTCCTAGTTGTCTTAGCTTTTCGGCTTTGCTGGGAGCGTTCACCGTATAAGCGAAGACCGGTAGTTTGCTCTCGAGCAAAATCTGCATGCGCATGGCGCTAACGGAAGTAGCCGCAATATTAATGGCTGACGCATCTAGATTAGTGGCAATGTCGTTTATGTCTTCACGCCACCGGGCAAACAGCGGTGCCACAGGTGTCGCATTATCCAATTGTCTAAATTGCGCCAATTCATCGTGGTGAAAGGACGATATCAAAACTGGTATGTGCGGATTTGCCTGTATTGTCTGGGCGATCAAACCCGCAGTCTCTTTGCTTTTAAGCTCTATGTTCAAGCCAACATTTGGGTGTTCGGCTAACAGTCCAATGACGTCCTCAAGCATTGGAATAGGCAGGTCATTGGTGCATCGCACTTTGTTTAGGGCCTCAACGCTGAAACCTGCGATTAACCCTTTGGCGTTAGTTGTCCGATCTACCGTATCGTCGTGAAATACAACTAATCTTGGCGTCCCGTCTTCGCTATAAATGCGCTGTACGTCTAGCTCTAACAGGGGGCAGCCTAGCTCAATTGCGAGGCGAAAACTGTCCATCGTATTCTCGGGGGCCAACCCAGCGGCACCGCGGTGTCCAATAATTAGGAAATCTGATCGGTGAAAAAGATCATTTATTGTCATTATCTTGTACAAGTTGTTTAGAGCCTGAGCCAGTAGGCTGGTAGGATACCCGTCATGAGTTATGAAGTTCTAGCTAGAAAATTACGTCCAAGCGGTTTTGATGCCTTGGTTGGACAAGAGCACGTTGTGCGAGCGCTCAGTCACGCTTTGGATAATGGACGTCTGCATCATGCCTATTTGTTTACCGGTACTCGGGGCGTAGGTAAAACAACTATCGCCAGAATTTTGGCGAAAAGCCTTAATTGCGAAACTGGTGTCAGCTCCTCTCCATGCGGCGAATGTTCGATTTGTCTTGAGGTGAAACAAAATCGCTTCATAGATTTGATCGAGGTCGACGCGGCGTCACGTACAGGTGTGGACGATACTCGGGATCTGCTAGAAAACGCCCAATATATGCCGGCTCGCGGACGCTATAAAGTTTATCTCATTGATGAAGTTCATATGCTATCCATGGCGAGTTTTAATGCTCTGTTGAAAACTTTGGAAGAACCCCCCGAGCACGTGAAGTTCCTCCTAGCGACCACTGACCCCAAAAAAGTACCTGTTACCGTGCTTTCCCGGTGTTTGCAGTTCCAGCTTAAAAACATCTCGCCGCAAATAATCAGTGAATATATTGCAGGCGTGCTGTCTACGGAAGAAGTGGTTTTTGAGATACCTGCTATAGAGGTCATCGCCCGATCTGCCGATGGCAGCATGCGCGATGCGCTCAGCCTCACTGATCAAGCCATTGCCTTTGGTCAAGGCAAGTTATTACACGCAGATGTAGTATCTATGCTGGGTGTTGTTGGTCGCGACGAAGTGACCGCGCTTTTACAGGCCCTAAGCGCGGGCTCTGCCGAGCAAATTCTAGAGCTAACGGGAGAACTCGCTGAGCGTAACGCTGATTTCGCTGACGTGCTTACAGGCTTGCTGGAAGCCCTGCATAGCCTGGCTGTAGATAGTGTGCTCAAACCCCAATCTGGCGATTTTGCGGCAGATGAACTGCAACTTTATTACCAGATCGCTTTGGTAGGTCTGCGCGACTTGCCAATAGTGCCTGATCAGCGCAGCGGCTTTGAAATGACATTGCTGCGTATGTTGGCATTTATGCCGCAGGGTGAGAGCAAAGTACCGCCGCGAGTCAATACCGAAAACAACTCCGGAGGCGGCTCGAGTAGCGTTCGAGCAATGCTCAGTGAACCTGCTGACGCCTCTAACGTTAATGTTGAGGCCAAGGCAGCAAACACTACCATTAGCGGAGAGGATAGTGCCGCCGTAACTCATCAAGCCAGCGCTGCAACACTAGAACAACCGATAGCTGAAAAAAAAACTTCTGAGCTTGCGAGAGCACAAAGCGATGAAGAGTCCGGTAAGAAACAAGAGGTAGCACAAACCGTAATAGAAGACGATTGGCCAGTGACGATTACCGGTGATGCATTGGTAGATTGGCACGAGCTGGTAAAGAGCCTCGCCATTGGTGGTGTTGCTCGCATGATAGCCGAACATTCAGTACCACTTTCCTTTGCCCTGCCAAACGTTGCGTTATTGTTGAACAGTCAGCATGACATGTTAATGAGCGATGCCCAGGTTCTTAATCTAGAGCGTGGACTCACCGAGGTGTGTGGTCAAACAGTTAATTTGACCGTGCAAGTAGGTAATGTAAGAGAGGAAACTCCTTTTGTGTATCGTGCTCGGCTGGCTCGTGAGCGTCAGATTTCGGCTGAACAGTCATTGCAAGAGGATGAAACCGTGAAGAACCTTTTGGCTGACTTTGGTGGCAGTATTGACGAGGTAAAGCCAGCATAGCTTTGCTCGTTGATAAAAGCAGCTTTGGCTGAAGCAGCGCTAGTTAAAATAGTTCTAGGTGAAATAAATGCCAATTAAATGTGGAGTTAGTGCGCGTTGACAGACTTAAGTGATTTGATGAAACAAGCCCAGCAAATGCAGTCGAAGATGCAAGATGCCCAACAAGAGATTGCTGATCTGGAAGTTCAAGGAGAAAGCGGCGCTGGCATGGTTAAAGTTATTATGAATGGGCGTTATGAAGTAAAGCGCGTGTCTATTGATTCAGAGTTGCTCAAAGAGCAGAAGGATGTGCTCGAGGATTTGCTAGCTGCTGCATGCAACGACTCCGTAAGGCGCGTAGAAAAGGTACAAAGCGAAAAAATGAGCAGTATCAGTGGCGGTTTACTCGCAGGTATGAACATGCCTTTTGGGAAAATGCCTTCCTGATGTCGCTTATTGATGATTTGGTCTCAGCGTTGCAGGTATTGCCGGGAGTGGGGCCTAAAAGTGCTCAGCGGATGGCCTTGCACTTATTGCAGCGAAACCGTCAAGGTGCTACCCATTTGGGACAAATCCTAGAGACTGCAATGGACGAGGTGCGGCAATGCACGCTTTGCCGAAACTTGACTGAGGGCGAGATTTGTCGCTTGTGCGGTGACGAGCGCCGAGACAACGGCCTGCTGTGCGTTGTCGAATCCCCAGCTGATGTGTTGGCCATTGAGCAAGCTGGGGGCTTTCGTGGGTATTATTTTGTTCTGCACGGCCGTCTTTCACCCATCGATGGAATGGGCCCCGAACAGCTTGGCTTGCGGGCGCTACAAAGTAGAATAGCCGCAATTCAACCCAGTGAAATGATTTTGGCGACCAACCCCACAGTGGAAGGTGAGGCCACTGCCCACTACATTAGCCGGCTAGTTGCCGACCAAGTACCGAACATCAGCCGAATTGCTCATGGCGTTCCGCTAGGTGGTGAAATTGAATACACCGACGGAGGCACATTGACCCATGCATTGCAGGGACGAAGAAACATCAGTTTATTGGATTGACAACGATACAGAGCTTGCAAGTGCAGTGGCTAGCTGGGAAAACCAGGTTGGTTTGGACACCGAGTTTATTCGCACGGATACGTTTTATCCTTTAGCCGGCCTTTATCAAATAGCTTCCGGTAATGAGGTTTTTCTGCTGGACCCACTGGTCATTGAGAATTGGCAGCCCTTTGTCAACTATTTGCATAATCCTGACCATTTGGTGGTGATGCATGCCTGCCAAGAAGATTTGGAACTTATGTTTTATCATCTTGGCGCGCGCCCTGAGAATATATTTGATACTCAGTTCGCTAATGCTTTTGTCAGCGAGGATTTTAGTCTGAGCTACGCTAATTTGGCACGCAACCTTTTGCAAGTTGACCTGGAAAAGCAGGAAACTCGCTCAAACTGGTTAAAGCGGCCGTTAACGGAAGAGCAGTTAGCCTACGCGGTAGACGATGTAACTTTACTTGTGCCCATGTACAACATGATTAATGAACGCATTACAGAGCTTGGGCGAATCGATTGGTTTGCTAAAGATATGTCCCTGCGCGGACAGTATTCAGAGGCTCAGCCAAGCCAGTATTACCGGCAAGTTAAACGCGCCTGGCAGCTCAGACCTGAGCAATTGTCTGTGTTACAAGCGCTTTGTCAGTGGCGCGAAAATGCAGCACGGCAGTTTGACGTTCCGCGCAGCAGGATTGTTTGGGACGATCACTTGATGACTTTTTCGATAGCTTCGACGCTGGATATGAGCCTTCTGCAAAGCACGTTGCCGGGACCCATTGTAAAGCGCCACGGGCAAGCGTTGCTAGCTTGTCACAGCAAAGCGCAAAACAATGATCCGATAGAACAGTTGGATAAACCTCTTGGCCCAGGTGCAAGCGCTAAAGTTAAAGCGTTGCGCGAGGTTGCTGTGAGTGCTGCAAAGAAATTAGCTATGGCGCCAGAGTTGTTGGCTCGGAAAAAAGATGTCGAAGCTTGTTTTCGCGACTACACAAAAAATAGCAGGCTGTCTGAACATTATCTAGGTTGGAGAAAAAGTTTGTTAGAGCAAGAATTTTTGCTGATTTTGGAGCCAAGTGATGACAGCTGAGAAAGCTCACAAGACCAGCCCGGAATTGAGCAAAGAAGTCAGCGCAGAATCTTTGCTAGACCTAAAAGTCAAAATTTTTCGCAGCAGCAAAAAAATAGATACGTATATATACCTACCTGTTGATGCTGAATTTGATGATCTTCCAGAAGCCTTGCGCAAGCAGTTTGGTAGAACGGTGTTTGTGATGGAGTTGCTTTTAACCACCTCTTTGAAGTTGGCACTCTTTGATGCCACCATGGTGATGCAGGGCATAGCAAAAGACGGTTTTTTCTTGCAGTTCCCGCCGCCGAATTTGTCGCCTGTACTGCCCGAAGAGTTGTTGGAGTGAAAGCGTTTTGGCAGCAAAAGACGTTTGCAGAAATGAATCAGGACGAGTGGGAAAGCCTGTGCGACGGATGCGCTAGGTGCTGCATGATCAAATTACAGGACGATGAAACGGAAGAGGTTTTTTATACCTCTATTGTCTGCGACTTGCTCGATCAGGATGTTTGTAAATGCACTCGGTATCCAGAGCGGCATGCATTGGTAGAAAACTGCGTGCAGTTGTCGCCAGAGAAGGTCGTAGAGTTTGGCTGGCTGCCAACCACCTGTGCTTATCGCACCCTGGCCGAGGGACGAGATTTGCAGTGGTGGCACCCATTGGTGAGTGGTAGCTCAGATACAGTCCATGAGGCGGAGATTTCAGTGCGCGGGAAAGTAATTTCAGAATCTCAAGTGCACGAGGAAGATCAGCAGGACATGATTATTCATTGGGTTGAAATGTCTCATTAATCTGAGCCATAGTTTTTATTGAATTTATGAGTGGTTTTCGCATGCTGGTGTGTAGCTTTGCAAGCATTGCCAAAACGTTGTGCAATTACCAAGAAAAGGTCGGGAAATCATAATGCTTTACGTCAACGAATGGATTGCCATTGCCGTTTTGGCTTTTATAGGAGCCTTTTGCCTGAATTTAGTGTTGCGAGGATCAGGGCCAGCACGTGCGCGCCTGCCGGGCAAGCTTAGGTACATTTTCGTGACGATGGTAATGGTGTTTTTTCTCCTGCCCGCTCCGGTACCGAATTATCCCGGCGTTTATGCACCGGCATTTGTCGTTTTTGTTTTTGAATCCGTGTTTCAGTCCAACGGCCAGGCTAATGAAAGTCAGGGGATTTTGGTGTTAGGACTAGGGGGTGGAAGTATCATTGGTTTGCTGGCTTTGGTGGTGTTTAGGTCCAAAAATAACCGAGGCACAGATAAAGTAGCCGCCGATTAGAGGGAAAGAACGCATGAGTGCGAATCGAGCATAAACGAGGCGCAAAATCGCGACAGATAAAACCCACCCTAGATTTTATATGTTTTATCATTAATTCCGGATTTTTGGCTTGATTTTTAGAAGGGTTGAGAATTATTCGGTAATAGCATGGTTGCATGGGTTGCCTAAGCTCCATTAAAGTAGTGATCTTGTTGCTTGTTACTGTTGCTGAGAATTAGTCCTCAGGATTAGGTTCGATAAAGCGCGGGGAGACAGTGCAGCAGTTCGTAAGTTGGTGGGAACAGAGTCGCAGACTATCGGCTGTTTCGGTGATTAATAGCCATAGAGATTAGCCTGCGTTAGGAATTTTGACAGGTTTATACATCTAACCGGACGACTAAATCGATATTTTGACAGATAACTAATAGACAACTAGACAGATAAAAAGAGAGTTTTGAATGATTTTTGAAAGTACCGACTCGTATATTGCCACCGATGAATTGAGCATGGCAGTAGATGCTGCCGCCAAGCTAGAGCGCCCTTTGCTCATTAAAGGTGAGCCAGGCACAGGCAAAACAATGCTCGCTATTGAAGTGGCAAAATCCCTTGGGATGCCACTTTTAGAATGGCACATCAAGTCCACCACAAAGGCAGTAAATGGCCTTTATGAGTACGACGCGGTGTCACGTTTGCGTGATTCTCAACTGGGTGACGAGCGCGTTAATGACATTAGTAATTACATTAAGAAAGGCAAGCTTTGGGAAGCTTTTGAAGCTGAAGAGCGTGTGGTGCTGTTGATTGATGAGATCGACAAAGCGGACATCGAGTTTCCGAATGACTTGTTACAAGAGATCGATCGCATGGAGTTTTATGTCTATGAGCTCGGCAAAACTATCAAAGCGAAAAATCGTCCGATCGTTATCATTACTTCAAACAATGAAAAGGAATTGCCAGATGCGTTTTTGCGCCGTTGCTTCTTTCACTTCATTAATTTCCCAGATCGCGAAACCATGCAACAAATCGTTGACGTGCATTTTCCCGGCGTAAAGCAGGATATGGTCAAGGAAGCCATGGAAATTTTCTTTGACGTGCGCAAAGTGCCTGGGCTAAAGAAAAAACCCTCTACATCAGAATTGATTGATTGGTTGAAGCTGCTTATGGCAGACGATATTCCTGACGAGATTTTGACCAACAGGGATGCCAGCAAGGCTATTCCGCCTCTCTATGGCGCGCTTGTCAAGAACGAGCAAGACGTGCATTTACTAGAACGCTTAGCGTTTATGAATCGTCGAGATAGTAGGGGCTAGACTGTGCTCATCAATTTTTTTCTGACCCTTAGAAAGTATAAGCTTCCGGTAACTATCCGAGAGCTTATGGATCTTATTAGCGGCTTGCAGCACCAACTGGTCTACGCAAATTTGGATGATTTTTATCTCTTGAGCCGAACTGCTTTGGTAAAAGACGAAAAGAATTACGACAAGTTTGACCGAGCCTTTAGCGCCTATTTTAAAGGCTTAGAAGATTTGCATGGCTTGCTAGAAAGTCTTATTCCTGATGAGTGGCTTAGGCATGAATTCGAAAAATCACTTTCACCTGAACAGCTCAAGGAAATTGAGTCCTTAGGTGGTCTCGAAAAGTTGATCGAAGCATTTAAGAAAGCCAAGGAAGAAGCTGAAGCCAAAGCTGGACAAGAAGGCAAAGACGGTGATGAAGGCAATGCAGACCGACAAGGCCAAAGTGGGCCTGGTGGTCTGGGTAAAGGCAAGAAGAAAAAAGCTAAGAAAGTATGGGATGAGCGCCAGTACAAAAATCTGGATGACTCGGTAGAGCTCGGTACTCGAAACATAAAAATGGCTTTACGTCGCTTGCGAAAGTTTGCTAGGACTGGCGCCGAAGATGAGCTGGATATACCAGGCACCATTAACTCCACAGCCCACAATGGCGGCATGTTGGACATCAAGATGCGCGCAGAGCGACGCAATACCGTGAAGGTTTTGTTGTTCTTGGACATTGGTGGCTCTATGGATGCCCACGTAAAGATTTGCGAAGAATTGTTTTCGGCCTCTAGAACGGAGTTCAAGCATATTGAAAGTTTTTATTTTCACAACTTTATTTATGAATCTGTATGGAAAGACAACCGACGTCGCATGGCGGAGCGGATGCCTACCTCAGAGGTTTTGAATAAATTCTCTCAAGACTACAAAATAGTATTTGTAGGTGATGCAACTATGGCCCCTTATGAAATTACTCATGCCGGCGGAAGCGTAGAGCATTGGAACGAAGAGCCCGGTGCCGTGTGGATGGAGAAATTTTCTACCATTTATGACAAGGTCATTTGGCTTAATCCTACCCCTCAAGAAACATGGGAATATTCATCTTCAGTGATGATGACTCAGGAATTAGTTGGCGGAAATATGTTCCCGTTAACGATCAAAGGTCTTGAAGAAGGTATGGGTAATCTTTCTAAATAAATGTCTAGCGTAGGTTAATTAGATGTTGGGCTAGAGATATCGAGCCAGGAGAAAGGATCGGAGTGTCTTTTGGGCTAAGACG
>CAJWNY010000042.1 GCA_913043815.1 uncultured Gammaproteobacteria bacterium | reverse complement strand
GATGCGGCAACTGCAATGGGGTCATCGTTCCAAAGTGTGACCACATAAACATCTTGCTCTTTTAACCAGTCCAGACAATCGCTAACCGCTTCTTTAGAGGCAGCCATTTGTTCAAAACTGCCGTCAGTGCGCATGAAATGCCAAAATTCGCCGTCGCTGTAGAGGAATTCCATATCGGTTTCCATCACATCCGCGGCTTCCAGCGATTCGCCAGATTTAAATGTGCGCTCCCAAACTCGACCATTTTTTAGGTTCCGAAATTTGACGCGATTAAACGCTTGGCCCTTACCGGGCTTCACAAATTCATTCTCAAGAATATTACAGGGGTCGCCTTCGAGCATTACTTTGATTCCTGAACGGAATTCATTGGTAGAATAGTTGGCCATTTTTCTCGCATTGGATAATTTAAGCAGAGCATATGATAACCCCGAATCACAATCCATGGCATCCCAACGATTGGCAATCAGAGCTCAAACATGCATATCGTGAGCCCAAGGCGCTGCTGGCGTATCTGAACATCCCAAATAACGCTTCGAACGGGATAGATTTGCAGCCAGATTTTGCGCTATTGGTGCCCAGAGGCTACGCCCAGCGTATTCAGCAAGGCAATATCCAAGACCCTCTGCTGCGCCAAGTGCTGTCGCTGCAATCAGAAAATGAGCAAACACCGGGGTTTGTAGTGGACCCCCTGCAGGAGGGTGATGCTGAGTTGGGCTATGGGCAGACGCCGGGTTTACTGCATAAGTACCGAGGTCGAGTATTAATGATTACCACACCAGCCTGCGCTATTAATTGCCGTTACTGCTTTCGCCGGCATTTTCCCTATACAGATCACAAGCCCAAGGACCAACACTTGGCGCTGAACGCCATTGCCCAGGACACCAGTATTCGCGAGGTGATTTTATCCGGCGGCGACCCGCTGTTGATGAATGATGAAAGCATGGCGGCGCTCATCCGAGATATAGATGCGTTGGCCCACGTCAAACGCATTCGTATTCACAGTAGATTGCCCATCGTGTTACCGGAACGCGTAACTACAGACCTTGTTGCAACATTGGCAAGTGCGCGCTCCAAAATCACCATTGTCATTCACAGCAATCACCCAAATGAATTGAATGAAACAACCCAACGAGCCTTGGCGTGCTTGCGCGGGGCTGGGGTTACTTTGCTCAACCAATCCGTTTTGCTGAAAAGCATAAATAACGATGCGCCAACGCTCATCGAGTTGTCAGAACTGCTGTTTAATCAAGGCGTGCTGCCCTACTACTTACATATGCCAGACAGGGTAGTGGGTACAGCGCATTTTTATTTGGATGACCTTGAGGCCCAGCCTATTTACGAGGCCATGCGCGAACAGTTACCTGGCTATTTGCTACCGCGACTGGTCAGAGAACTGCCCGGCGGCATTGCTAAAACTCCCGTTAACTTTGAGCAAAAACAGGTACTAAATTTTCAAGCCAGCGCGTAAATAAAATTTCTACTCGCATTTACTGATTGAGTCTAAGGACTCGATGTTTGCCTGCATCGGCGTTTTTCGCTTTTTTAGACTGAGGCGACTGCGGGCCTTTTTACACTGATGCGCCCAGCGCCTGCTCGATGTCTAGATCGCTGAATCCGATTAGATAAAGAATGGCATCTAGACCAAAATTGGAAATGGCGTGTTGCGCACTTTCTTTGACAATAGATTTGGCATGGTACGCCACACCTAGACCCGCCTGGCTCAGCATGGGCAAGTCATTGGCGCCATCGCCTACAGCAATGGTTTGCTCCAGCACAATGCCTTCTTTTCGGGCAATATCCCTCAAAAGCGTTGCTTTGCGTTCCGCGTCCACAATGTCACCAACTACCTCGCCGGTCATCTTGCCATCTACTACCTGCAGCTCGTTGGCAAACACATAGTCAATGCCCAAACTGTTACTCAAATATTCACCGACATACTGGAAGCCGCCAGAAAGCAGCGCCACTCGATAACCAAAGTGTTTAAGGGCGCGGATCAACTTATCTGCGCCATTGTTCAGTACTACAGCTTCTGCCACTTCATGCAGCACACTGGCGGGCATGCCTTTCAAAAGCATTGCACGACGCCGAAAACTTTCTTTGAAATCTATCCGGCCAGCCATGGCGTCTTCGGTAATGGCAATCACTTGCTCACCCACACCATGGCGCTTGGCCAACTGATCCATCACTTCTTCAGTAATCAAGGTGGAATCCATGTCAAAGGCTACTAGGCGACGGTTGCGCCTGAACACGGTGTCTCGCTGCACGCTGAAATCAAAACCAATATCGTCTGCGACACCCAGTAATTCAGCCTGAAATGCTTCACTGTTTTGCAGGCTGCCACTCAGGCGCATTTCTAGACACAGGCGCGCCGCAACTTCGCTGTCCACCTCGAGCTGGGATTTAGGTTGTGGTTTGGTCAGGCGTCGCACCGTATCTATATTAATGTCGAACCGGCGAGTTAAATTACTCACGGCTTTCAGCGGCTCTCCGCCTCGGCCCTGAGACAGTACTGTAAGAATCAACGGACTTTGGCTGAAACCTGCAGACAGTAATTCGTAGTTATCATTTTCCACCAAGGTGATTCGCAGGGCAGAGCCAACCTTATGGCACTGGGCCGCAATATCATCTGTTAACGCCCCCAGCTCTGGCACCTGGATCAAAATACCCAGGGCAAGCTCATCGTGTATTACTGCTTGGCCCATATCTAGGACATTGGCGCCTGCCTCTACTATGAGTTCCATCAGTTCTGCCATCAAACCAGGTTTGTCCCGCCCGGAAATACTGATAAGAATAATTTCGTCAGCCAAAGTAAACCGCCCCAGTTGTGTAAATTTATGGTGATAGTTTAGCTTTTACTAAGGCCCAGATATAAGTGTTGTATGTTAAATTAGTGCTTCTTTCAGACTGAAGTATTGGTAATGACTTGGTGGAGACGCTTTAGGCCCAATAAGGCCACATTCCCGGCAGCCCTAGTCGCCACCCTACTTTGCAGTTCTGGAATGATTTTGTTGTGGTTCAACACCGACTCCACAGAGTTTGAGATGGACCGCTATGGCAACAGTATTGTCAGTACCTTGGCGCAAACTACAGCCGGGGATTTATTCGACGACGAACGTATCAACCTTGCCCTTACGGCAAGCCATCTAACCGCAAACCCAGAGGTTGCCGGCGTTACCTTCTACAATGCTGAAAATGAAATTGTAGCCACCAGTGGCAAACAACAACCCACCTATCGTTACATCGCAACGGCCATTCTTGACGACACGACAGCCGGTTACGTGAGCATTGTTCTTGACCCGGAGGCATTCGAGCGGCAAGTGCCCTGGCTGCGTGGTCTACTAACCTTAATGGTTATTATGCTGACGCCAGTTTTGGCAATGCTCGCCCTGCAACTTAGTGCAAGAGGCAACCGATCACTACCCATTGTCTCCGTACGCAAAGAAGGCGTCGAGGCTAAAGCTGTCTACGTCATTGCGCTGACACTTAATAATCAATACGCCCTTTCTCGCGATGCGCAGGTGGCTTCCATTCAAGATGGCATGGTCATGGCTAATGAAGTGTGCGCCCTGTACCCTGGCATTTCGCTGGGGCTAGATGGAAAAGGCATAGCCCTTGTTCTAACTAAGGAAGGGTTGGGGGGAGTAAAAGCACTCTATGCTGCGTTCCTGATTCAAAGGCTTTTGTCTGAATATGAAACCGATGGCGAGTTTCGTTGTTTTTTGTCTGAGAGCCACAGCGCCATAAATCCTGCTGAAGCGACCAAAATGGATTTACAGCAACTGAGTAACTTTGACGATTTGGAGAACAACCTAACGCTGGCTTCACTCGCTAAAGCCAATACGCTTTTGGTAGACCAGTTGGTGTTTGACGGCTTGAATAAAAATGAGAAAACTTGGGCTCGGCCTTTCAAACATCCCATTTTGGAAGATTTGGCGCCGGCCACCAGCATCTTCAATATCCCTGAGTTGCCAGAGCAAGAGGCCTCTTTAATTAGGGACCAAGCCAAATTGATCTTGGGCTTTAGTTAGCCAGTCTGTTCCTTTTAGACGGTATGTGTCAGCCTAAATCTTGCAGCCTAAACCTATAAATCTTGGCCTAGCCCAAAGTCAAGCCAGAGCTGATAGATTGATCGGCAGTCACTACTCCACTGTTAGACGGTCTGCTTTTTGGAAGCCACGCGGCAACTTACGACCACGACGCGCGCGTTCGCCAATGTAGCTCTCTAGATCTTTAGGCTTCATGCGCAAATGCCGCTGGCCAGCGTGCACCAACAGTTCATCTTTTTCGCCCAAGGCGACTACGCCTACCATTTCCTCATCGCCAGCTTTAAACGCAGCGGTAGGCACATTGATCAGTCGGTTACCCTTACCACGCGCAAGCTCGGGCAGCTCTGCAAGTGGGAAAACTAACAACCGCCCTTGATCTGTCACTGCCGCCACATAGCAAACTTCTCCGGCCAGAAGTTCCTTTGAAAGGAGTACTGGGGGTAGTGCTACGCCGTCATTTGGCACACTCAAACAAGCCTTACCGGCTTTATTCTTAGTGACCATATCTTCTAGCCGACCAACAAAACCGAATCCGGCGTTAGAGGCCATCAATGCTTTCTGCTCGACATTGCCGATGAGCACACCAATAAAACGCGCACCTTCTTTTGGCTTAAAACGACCTGATAAAGGCTCACCCTGACCGCGAGCCGAGGGCAGACTGTGCCCCGGCGTGTTATAGGTACGCCCATGGGAGTCAAGGAATATCAGCACATCACTGGTCCGCCCCTTTACTGCATGAGCAAATTCATCACCCGTTCGATAATTCAATTCACGCGGATCCACATCGTGGCCCTTGGCTGAGCGCACCCAACCTTTATCTGAAAGCACCACCGTAATAGGCTCGTTAGTAATTAGGTCTTCTTCGCTGTAAGCACGAGCTTCTTCAACTTCACCCAATGGCGACCGGCGAGGATCGCCATACTCTTCCGCTACTTTCAGCAATTCGTTTTTGATCAACGTTTGCATACGCGCCTTGGAACCCAAGATTTTTTCTAAGCCGGCCTTTTCAATTTCTAGCTCACTCTTTTCGCTAGTCAGCTTCATCTCTTCCAGTTTAGCCAAGTTACGCAATCGCAAATCGAGAATTGCGTTGGCCTGAATTTCACTCAGCGCAAACTTATTCATCAATTCAATTTTGGGCTCGTCTTCCTCGCGGATGATTCGAATCACTTCATCCAAGTTAAGATAAGCAACCAACAAGCCATCTAAAATATGCAGCCGATCATTAATCTTGTCTAAGCGGAAAGTCAGCCTGAGTGTGACCACGTCAAAACGATACCGCAGCCATTCCTTGAGTATTTGTGCGAGGCTCTTAACCGCAGGGCGCTGGTCTAGACCAATAATATTTAGGTTTACTCGATAGCTGCGCTCTAAGTCCGTGGTGGCAAACAAATGACTCATCAAGCGGTCATAGTCGATGCGATTAGATTTAGGCACTAAAACCAAACGGGTTGGATTTTCGTGATCAGACTCATCGCGCAAATCCACCAGCATAGGTAACTTTTTGGCGTGCATCTGCTGGGCAATCGCCTCTAACAGTTTCGCAGGAGATGCTTGGTGCGGTAGCGCCGTAATGACAATATCAGGGCCTTCGCGATGAAAAATGGCCCTGGCCTTTATGCTGCCCTTACCGGTTTCGTACATCTGTTTAATATCAGCCGGCAACGTAATGATTTGCGCATCCGTAGGATAATCCGGCCCCTTAATATGGGTCATTAAATCTGCATCAGTGGCGTTTGGGCTGTCGAGCAAATGCACACAGGCGCTGATTACTTCATTAAGGTTGTGAGGTGGAATGTCCGTTGCCATACCAACGGCAATACCCGTGCTGCCATTGAGCAGCACAAAAGGTGCTCGAGCGGGCAATAGGCGCGGCTCTTGAACGGTGCCGTCGAAGTTTGGATTGTAATCTACCGTACCCTGCCGAGCCTCAGTCAGCAGCAAATCCGCAAAGCGCGACAGGCGCGCTTCGGTATAGCGCATAGCAGCAAATGATTTTGGATCATCTGGCGCGCCCCAGTTGCCCTGACCATCTACCATGGGATAACGAAAAGAAAAGGGCTGGGCCATTAACACCATAGCTTCGTAGCAAGCGCTGTCACCATGTGGGTGAAACTTACCCAGCACATCTCCCACTGTCCTAGCCGACTTAGCGTGTTTGGCTTGGCTGTTTAAGCCCAGCTCACTCATGGCATAAATAATGCGACGCTGAACTGGCTTCAAGCCATCAGCAATATGTGGCAGCGCACGGTCGTTGATAACGTACATGGAGTAGTCCAAGTACGCGCGCTCGGTGTAAACCGATAGCGGTAGTTGTTCATTTTCTGGTGATTGGATTTCTTCATCCATAATGTCGGGTACCTATCCTTTAGGTGTAAAAAGGTCTTACCTAATTCGTTGCGATATCAGCCGCTTTGAAAGTTTACTTGCGGCGAAATCAAGTCCCACCATGGTTTTGTTAGAGATAATTAATCAAGAACCGCTTCATTACCGTTCTTTTCTAACCAAGCGCGGCGATCCGGCGCGCGCTTCTTCGCCAGCAGCATATCCATCATGTTGTCTGTTGCCGTTCCCGAATCATTGGTCAATTGAACCAACCGCCGAGTGTCAGGGAACATGGTAGTTTCACGCAACTGCGGAGGATTCATTTCGCCCAAACCCTTAAAACGTTGCACACTTGGTGTTGAACGCTTCTTTTCTACCGCCAAACGTTCCAAAATTGCGGTCTTCTCCGCCTCATCTAGGGCGTAGTAAACTTCCTTCGCTACATCAATTCTATACAGCGGCGGCATGGCCACGTACACGTGTCCGGCATCTACTAGAGGTCGAAAATGTTTTACGAACAAGGCACAGAGCAATGTTGCAATATGCAAACCATCCGAGTCTGCATCAGCAAGAATACAAACCTTGTTGTAGCGCAGTCTGCTAAGATCATCTACGCCGGGATCTACGCCAATAGCCAACGCGATATCGTGCACCTCCTGCGAAGCTAAGACCTGATTAGCATCTACTTCCCAAGTATTCAGAATTTTTCCGCGCAAGGGCATCACTGCCTGAAATTCTCTATCCCTGGCTTGTTTAGCTGATCCACCCGCAGAATCACCCTCAACCAAAAACAGCTCAGCTCGAGCGGTATCTTGACCAGAACAATCGGCTAACTTGCCTGGCAGTGCAGGCCCAGAAGTTATGCGCTTACGGGCAACTTTTTTCGCTGCATAAAGTCGTTTTTGCGCATTGCTAATGGCCATTTCAGCAATTTTTTCGCCTTCAACCGAATGCTCGTTTAACCACAAACTAAAGGCATCTTTGGCTACACCTGCAACAAAAACTGCAGACTGCCGAGAGGATAAACGTTCTTTGGTTTGGCCAGCAAACTGTGGGTCTGCCAATTTAACGCTAAGCACGTAATTACACTGGTCCCAAATGTCGTCGCCGGTAATTTTTACGCCACGAGGAAATAAATCTCGGAACTCGCAAAACTCTTTCAGCGCATCAACTAAACCCGAACGCAAACCATTAACGTGGGTACCACCAGCAGCCGTAGGAATAAGGTTCACGTAAGACTCTGCAATTTGTGCAGAACCATCAACCACCCACTTAAGCACATAGTCCGTAGTTTCTTGAACCCCTTGAGCCGTATGCTGAATAGTCATTTCAGGCACGCACTCAGCGTCGCCTATGCTTTGTTCAAGATACTGTTTCAGACCGTCTTCATAATACCAACTGACGTTGTCTTCAGGCTTGCCTTCGATAGACAAGCTCATGCGCAGACCGGGGCAAAGTACCGCTTTGGCACGCAGTAAATGGCGCAGCCGCGTCATTGCCAGCGCTGTGGTATCAAAATATGCGGCTTCAGGAATAAATCTCACCCGAGTGCCGGTATTGCGCTTACCAACGGTATCGACCTTTTCCAGTTTGGTAACGGGCTCACCTCTGACATAACGCTGACGATACAAATTGCCATCGCGCTTCACTTCCACTTCAAGCCAGTCAGACAACGCGTTCACTACCGAGACACCCACACCGTGGAGGCCACCGGAAAAACTGTAGTTTGCGTTGTCGAACTTTCCGCCGGCATGCAGGCGCGTCAAAATAAGTTCTACACCCGAGATCTTATGCTCCGGGTGAATATCAACGGGCATCCCTCGGCCATCGTCCTGCACTTCGATTGAGCCATCTTGATTAATGGTGACTTCAATTTCTTGCGCATGACCAGCAATTGCTTCGTCAACACTGTTGTCTACCACTTCTTGGACTAAGTGATTGGGCCTTGTTGTATCGGTATACATGCCCGGGCGACGACGCACCGGCTCCAATCCAGTTAAGACCTGCAGTGATTCAGCAGAATATGTTTTTTCGGCCATTTACCTAATTCATAGTTGGTTTGAAGGAGTGTGTGGTTAGATGCTCTATCTTAGTTGCTATACGGCCATCTTCGGTAAGAGACAGCCAGCGATAACCCGGCGGCTTGTCATCCAAAGTAAACGTGGCGCTATTTGGCGCAAATTGGAAACAAGTTGAGGGCGACCCTAACAGAGGACCGTGGTCACTGGTTACTTCTATCTCTTGATGCGCATGCCCAAATATAGTCCCGCGTAAATTGGCACCCGGGCAAGCTGCAATAGTTGCCATTATTTCGTCCACGCGCAAAATCCGGTCTTTATCTAGCCACGGCGCACCAATCTCAACCATAGGGTGATGAGTTGCCAATAAAAGGTGCTGGGCATCACTTGCCGCTATGGCCTGGGTGAGGTCGTTTAAATCATTTGGCGCAATATAGGCAGACGGCTCGTTGTCTACATGAGAGTCCAGTGGCGCAATCAGCCACGACCCCAAAATTAAAGCCTCCATAGGCAACTGTGCTTGGTGCATGCCTGCCAACACGTCATGGTTGCCGGGCAAACATAATAAGGGCACATCGAAAAAGCGCGTGACGGTGTCTAAAAAGCGCTGATATATAGACGGCGATCCGTCATGCACAAGGTCTCCGGAGGCCACCACTGCATGGCAAGGATCTTGGGCTTTAGCCTGCGTAAGCACAGCCTCCAGTGAGGCTTGGGTATCTACACCCAATAAGGTCCGGCCCGTCTCAACCAGATGACAATCCGTGATGTGCAAAACCCGTTGCATTAGAGGCTTATTCCAACTGCCAGCGCACTAACGCTCTTGCTTCCTGCACAATACCCGCCAGAACTTTGGCAGTTGCTGCGGTCGGTGCGATGTTTGCCGCGTTTATCAATGAGAACTGCGTTATTCAAGAGTCAGTTTTACCGGCTCAACAACCCCACCTATGGTTAAACAAAGACTCAGATACTCACTCAAAAAGCGATTCAGTTGCACTTTTTCATCCGGGTGGCGCATACGCTGATTGGGGTATTCATAATGCCCATGAAAACGATTCTCATGTTGATATTCTATTACCTCTGCACTGGAAGAGTCGTGGTACATGCGAATACGCATATTTGGGCTACTGCCCCAATTCAACTCCGGCTGTTGGCTCAAGTACAAAAGGGTGGTGTAGGGGCTGCGCTCTAAAGCCTTAATGACCACAAAGGTGCCGTCTGCACCCGGGGTCAAAGCGATCTTAATTTCGTCCTGCTCGCGCATTTTTGGGAACAACTTGAGCATGCGCTGGTAGTTAATGTCACAAACAGCCATATGGGCGGATAAATCCACCTTATAGGTTCGCTTGCGAATACTGGATATCTCACCCTTGGCAAAACCACGAGTTAAAGCCTTGGAGCGGCTTAAAATATCTTCATCTGTCTCAGGACGTTTTTCTGACACTGCTAGCCTAGATTGTTATTGGGTGGCTGATAAATGCTTAAGGATGTCTAATATACCCACCAGATTGGCTTGGGTCACTGGTCCAAAGTGCTTTTATTTGAACAATTGCAGAATGCGCCGTTGGCCCGATAAATTGCGGACTTTGCGTTTGGTCCGCGCCGGGCAAAAGGCGTTAACTTAGCGCGCCTTGGGTGTGCGCACGTTGAGATCGCAAGGCCGTGCAGCCAGAGTTTCAGCTTTCTCAGCTATGGCAGCTATGTCACATATCAGAGAAAGGAACTGAATTTGGGTCGCAGCACGTACAACTAACAAGCCAAAAACTAAGACTGCAATTAGCAGCGTGACAGCAAGCGTCGCCAGATTCACATTACTTGAACGGTTAATCAGAGCATAATCTGCGACTTGCGAAACTCGGTCGCGGGACACTTTAATAGCCAAGGCCAACAAAGGAACCCATTGATGGTTCTGATATACTTCGCCCAATAAGCTGAGGCAATATACCTGGTTGAGTTTAAGGCAGGATTTTATTCTTAGACCGCGCTATTTCTGAGACAGGGCGATTTTCTAAAACAGGAAGTTTTATGAAGCAGTACAAAATGTCTAATTTAAGCAATGTAAAGATGGTGGCGCTTTTCTCTGCTAGCATGCTGTTCGCACAATTGGCGGTTGCCGAGAATATGCTCGACATCTACAAAACCGCTAAAGACAACGACGCGGTACTGGGCGCAGCGAACGCATCTTTTGCCGCCAGCAAAGAATTGGTCCCCCAGGCACGCTCGCGCCTAATGCCTAGCATTGGCGCCGGCGTTAGCACGAGTAAAACGGAACGCGACATCTTGATAGCAGGGCGGCCTGTCCTTGGTGAAGGGTACAACGACAACAGCTGGAATGCCCAGTTGCGCCAGCCGGTGTTAAATCTGGCCAGTTGGTACACCCTCGGTAGCGCCAAATCTTCCGTTGAAGCTGCGAGCATGCAGTTGGAAGCAGAAAGCCAAGATTTGATCGTTCGAGTTATTGAAACTTACTTGAATATTTTGCGCACCAAGGATCGCTTAGACACCACGAGAGCTGAGGTTACGGCTGTGCAAAGGCAGCTAGAGCAGGTACAGCAGCGGTTTGAAGTGGGCTTAGTGGCCATTACCGATGTACTGGAATCTCAAGCGGTGTACGACAGCACTGTTGTGAGGCGCATTCAGGCCGAAAGCGATCATGACATTAGCTTTGAAACATTAAGCACACTCACTGGCCGTTCTTACGATCAGCTAGCCCGACTTTCGCAAACTTTGCCCATTGTTGATCCTAACCCGAAGAATGAAGAAGAGTGGGTGGCTACGGCGCTCAGGTCTAACCTTGGTATAAAAGCGGCTACTGCCCAATTGGCTGCTGCCAGATCAGATGTACGCGCAAGACGTTCTGATCATTTGCCAACAATAGACGCCACAGCTACCTATGCTGAAAACGTCACTGGCGGACAAAATTTCTTCGGCGCAAATGCAGGCGACACCACCACAGAAAATACCATTTACGCGCTGTCACTGACCCTGCCGCTTTATCAAGGTGGTGCTGTACGCTCCAGAGTCAGAGAAGCCAATGCACGAGTCGCGCAATCTCAAGAACAGTTGATTAACCAAAAACGCACGGTTACGCGAAACACACGCAATTTCTTTAAATCTGTTGCTACAGATGTGGTACGCGTTAAAGCTAGGCTGAAAGCCATACGTTCTTCTCGGTCTGCTTTGGAAGCCACAGAGACAGGTTACGAAGTGGGTACGCGAAACATTGTAGACGTGCTGCAAGCACAGCAACGCTTATTTAGCTCACAATTTGATTATGCCGACTCGCGTTACAACTACGTATTGAATTTGATGCGGCTCAAGCAGGCTACTGGCAAGCTAACCCAAGAAGATCTTGAAGAGTTGAATCAGTTTGTGAATGACGGCGACTTGGTAGAACGCGTTGTGTCACTAGGGCTGCGTTAAAACAGGCTAAAACTAGCTGAGAAGGTTACTAGTGGTTGCAAGATCCCTAGACCTCTAATTGACGACCCAGCAACGCTAAGGTGCGCTGGGTAGCGCCAACGTTGCCCATAATCACCGCACGAGCATTAGACCCCATTTGCTCACGCCCAGCCGCATCAATCAGCAACTCACTCACCACCTCTGTCAATTCGTCTGCATTGGCAATTTTCTTGTAAGCACCCGCCTCACTCAGTTGCGCCACCACTTCGACAAAATTGAAATCAGCAGGACCTGCAACAATGGGCAGCCCTAGCAGCCCAGGCTCAATTGGGTTGTGCCCACCATGATCTACTAACGAGCCGCCGATAAAGGCCACATCCGCCAAACTGTACAGAGCCAACAACTGGCCCATGACATCTCCCACTATGACGTCATAAACGCCTGCCGTGGGTCCTTCACTGGAAGCCCTCCAAGATAAATTGTGCTGGTTAACCAGCACGCCAATGTCTCCCGCTCTATGCGGGTGGCGCGGCACTAACAAAAGGCATAACTCAGGCAAACGAGACCTTAGTAACAGGTGCGCTTGGATAATCTGCTCTTCCTCGCCGGGGTGAGTGGAGGCGGCAATCCAAACAGGGCGAGCACGAAGATTCAGCTGGGTTTTTAACATTGCCGCTTGCTCGACTAAATTTTGCGGCAACTGTAAGTCGTACTTCACACTGCCAAGAGCACTGATCTTTTGCGCATCCACACCAAGATTAATAAAGCGCTGCATATGTTCTTCGGACTGGCAGGCGATATGCGTGATAGCTCCAAGGACCGGATGCGACAACCAACTCATACGCTGATAACCTCGCGCCGAGCGCTCTGACATACGCGCATTAATGAGCACTACAGGAATGCCTTGCGCATTGGCCTGCATAATCAGGTTCGGCCAAATTTCGGTTTCCATCAGCACCAACATGCGTGGTTGGGTTTTACGCAAAAAACGGCGCACGGCAAAAATAAAGTCGTACGGCGCATAACAATGATCGACGCTATCACCCAGATGCTGATGCACGCGCTCACTGCCTGTGGGCGTCATGGTAGTAACTAAAAAATTTTGTTCGGGCAGATTGCCAATCATTTTTTTGATCAGTGGGGCTGCCGCAATGGACTCCCCTGCGGAGACGGTATGAAACCAAATTGCCTCTGGTTTTATGTCATCTGGCACGCAACCAAATCGCTCAGCCCTACGAGCGGTGTAAGCCGGCTCGCGACGAGCTCGCAAAAGTAGGCGCAGATAGACTATTGGCAACGCCAGCCAAAGCAAAATCTTATAAAAACTTAGAGCAAGAAAAAAGCCGAGATACCTCACTGATTTTGCCCAGTGGCGGCAGCAAAACCGGCTACATGATTGGCAACAATAACTAACAAATCTGCGTCAGTGGCAGCGACAACAAATTCAAAACCCTCATAACGTGATCGAGCTTGCTCACTGACCACTGCAATAATAGGTACTCCCCGCTGCTCTGCAACAAAATTCAACGCGCGCGGTTCTGCAATACATCCTAGATCTAAATCTACAACCACAATGACTGAGGCATTGAGCAGGTATTTTTCAGTACGATTTTGCAAGTGCGCCTGGTATTCACTAAAACCATCTATGGGAATGACCTTTTCATCTTTGTGGCGGCGCATATTGGCATCTTCGGGTGGGTCAGCTTCTTCCCTCTTGTCGACAAAATTCAAGGCGTTGGTATATGTGGCCCATTCTTTAATTGCCAGCAAATCACCCAGTACACCAGCATTGGCCAGGGCATCACTCACCTGACTACCCAAATTATCGTCACCCACATAACTGACAAAGGTGCAGGGTGTTTGGGCAGAATGCAGCGTCAGTGCAAGACCCAACCCAGCGCTTTGGGCCGATTGAAAAAATCCCTGCGCTTGGTTGCGGATGGTCAACTGCTGCTGATCTAACCAAATGTCCCCCACTACCAAAATGTGCCCGTTAGTGGGCGTGAGAGCATCAATGGTATTCAGTGATAAAAGAGACAAGCAAACCTCGGCGCGCTGTATTGGAAATATTACATTTGTATTATCCTAGAGAGCATACCCAATAGCACTCACTGCCGACACCCAGATCCACAAACGTGAATCGACACAACGTGCATCAACACAACAACGAAGAAACCAAATTGGACATGAGCAAGCTAGCACCCAAACTTTCAATCAAGCAGTGGCCGAAGTGGTTTTTGGTGGGCTGTTTGTGGATTGTTGCACGCCTGCCCATGGGCGCAGTGTTTGCGGTGGGCAGAGTCATTGGGTTTCTGGGCTACCACCTCGCCAAATCCAGACGCCACATAACTGAAGTTAACATTGCCAAGTGCTTCCCTGAGCGGTCCGCCCAGCAACAGCAGGCCTTGGTGCGCGAGAATTTTGTGCATACCGGCATTGGCGCCGTTGAAATCGCCCTGCCTTGGCTAAACCCCTCAAGAGACCTGGCGGATAGATTCAAGATTGAGGGGCTAGAACATCTACATGCCGCCCATGAACTGGGCAAAGGTATTGTATTAGTGGGCGCTCACTATACGACTATTGATATCACCAGCCAGCCCCTAGGCGCCCTTGGTTTTGTTGATGTAATGTACCGGCAGAACAAAGACCCGGTGTGGGAGAGCTTGCAATATAATGGCCGCAAAGCCTTTTTCGACGGTGTTGTTGAGCGCAGTGATATGCGGCAGATACTAAAGCGTCTGAAGCAAGGCCGTGCCATGTGGTATGCGGCGGATCAAGATTACGGCATCAAGCATTCTGTCTTCGCCCCTTTTTTTGGCATTGATGCCGCCACCATCACGGTCAGTTCCCGCTTGGCCAGCAAAAATAACTCTGCGGTGCTCATGCTGCATCAGTTTAGAGATCTTAAGAGCAAAACATGGACCCTTAAATTCACATCGATGTTAAAAGACTTCCCCTCCGGGGATGATCTAGCCGACGCAACCCGCCTGAATTCGATGTTAGAGGCCGAAGTTAAATCAGTGCCCGCGCAGTATCTGTGGATGCACCGCCGCTTTAAAACTCGGCCCGCTGGCGACGCGTCGTTTTATAAGTAACCTTGGCCCATTAACCGCCTTGCCGTTGCGGGAACATAGAGCGCCCTTTATGACTACAACCTATTCCCCAAATCTAAAAAGGCCTTCGCGCTGCAAGCCTAATTGCAGCCTGAAATAAAAATCGTGTTACCCAACTTATTTGAAATGTTTAGTTAACAGGTGGGAGAACATTCGGTTAGCTCTACCAGCGCCGATATCGGTCGCAGAAATCTGCGGGTGATTGAGTATCTAGGTAACTGGCTCAAAGACCTTGGCTTTAGCACTTAGCTGACGCCTCTACCTGGCCGACCCGATAAAACCAACCTAATCGCCACACCCGGTCCAGCGCCGCGAGAAAGCAAAGGTGGCCTAGTGCTTGCGGGGCACACTGCCACGGTGCCGTTCGACGAAAGCCTGTGGCAGTCAGATCCGTTCATGCTAAACGATACAGATGATGTGTTTTACCGTTTGGATTCTTGTGACATGAAGGGATTTTTCCCAGTTGCGCTGAAGGCTGCGGCAACCTTTGCCAAAGGCCAGCTGAGCGCGCAGCTGACCATTGTGGCCACCTTTGGCGAAGAGTCTTTTATGGCAGGTGGTCGGTACTTAGTTGAGTCTGGCAGACCCAAAGCCGACTGCGCCATTGTTGGTGAAACCACAGAACTGCAACCCACATTTGCTCACAAAGGCATCAGCATGACGTCAACGACTTGGGTTCATCAAGACATTCCTCTGACCCGAGCTTGGACAATAATGCCTTGGACGCCATGCACAATTTGATGAGCGCCTTGTTGGATATACGCGCTGAGTTAGTGGCGGCGAATAAAACCGATCCTTCGCCATGAACGTACCCACCATGAATATGGGCTGCATGCGTGCGGGTGATAACCCCAACAGAATTTGCGGCCATGCCAATTTACAAATCGACCTGCGCCTTTTACCTAGCGTGGACTCCGAAGAAATTCACGCAGAATTGGAGCGACGCATACAAAAGGCTGTTGCAAACAGTGCGATGACATTAAGCAAGGCTTATCCGCCCATTCCGCCATTCGCCACAACTGAAAATGGTGACCTGATACAAGCACACAGCAGCTTGAGCAAGCACGCGCCGGGCACTGTCGCCTTCAGCACCGAGGCGCATTTTTTACAGACCTTGGGCATGGTAACCTTAGTTTGGGACACAGGCAGTATTGCCCAAGCGCATCAATCCAATGAATATTTGGCAAAAGCGCATATAACGCCAGCAATTGCTACACTGCGCCAAGTTATCCAAGGTTATTGTATCGACTAAACCATGAAAACTAACGAATACTCACAGTGGTTCAGAGGCTCCACACCGTACATCAGCGCGCATAGAGGCAAAACCTTTGTGGTGTTTATCGGTGGCGACAGCCTTGAGCATCTGAACATTACCAACATAGTCCACGACTTGGCACTGTTGCATGTGCTGGGTGTGCGGTTGGTTCTAATTCACGGTGGCAGACCGCAACTAGACAGTGCGCTCACAGATTCTGTTATGCACGAGCAGCGTCGGGTGACCCGCGCTGAAGACATGGACATTATCAACGGTGTTTATGGACAGCTACGCAGCCAGTTGGAAGGGTTATTTTCTACCGGGTTACCCAATACCCCTCTGCATAATGTTGAGATCAGTGTGGTTGCCGGCAACTTTGTCACGGCAAGGCCCATTGGCGTGTTAGCCGGCGTAGACCATTTATTCACTGGCCGCATGCGCAACGTAGATACAGCGAGGGTCAACACTTTGCTAGAAGCCGGCTCGATTGTGCTGATGTCGCCCATGGGCTATTCCTCATCTGGCCAAGCCTTTAATTTGGCGGCAGAAGAGCTTGCTGCTGATATCAGTGTGGCGCTGAATGCTAACAAATTAATTATGCTGGATGAGCTGAAACATTTGACCAACTCGAGCGACCAACGCGAGAGCACAGCAACGCCTACCTCTTTGCAGATACTCATTGGTGCCAATGAACAGATCTCAACCACTACGCGCATGCGCCTAGACACCATGATTCAAGCAGTGCGTGGTGGCGTCACCAAAGCGCACATCCTTTCCTTTCAGGAGGATGGCGGCATTCTACAAGAACTCTTTACTGCCGACGGCGTGGGCACCCAAGTGCTTGAAGAGGCCACTGGCCCCGTGCGCGCCGCTAAGGCCAAAGACGTTGCTGACATTGTTGAAATAATTCGCCCCCTTGAAGAAGCGGGCGTTTTAGTGCGCCGCTCGCGCGATCGTTTAGAGCAAGAGATTGAGCACTTTTTGGTCGCGGAGTTAGACGGAGTTGTCGTAGGTTGCTGCGCAATTTACCCCTTTGAAGATGAAGCGGAACTGGCCTGTGTAGCAGTACACGAACACTACCGACGTAGAGGTAGTGGCGTTGCCATTGGAGCCAACTTACTTAGAGCAGCAGAAGCAAAAGCCGGCAGCTATGGGTCTAAGCGCTTATTTGCACTCACAACCCAAACCCAGGACTGGTTTATTGATCAGGGATTTGTACCCACAGACGTGAGTGCTTTACCGACCAGCAAACAATCTCTTTATAATTGGCAACGCGGCTCGAAGGTGGTTTCAAAACCTCTGAGCTAACTGCAGGTAACAAACACCTGCCTCAAAATGTAGGAAGTGAAATGGCTAACGATCGACCCTATAGTTCTCTTGTTGTAGATGGCGTACAGCAAGCACCTAGTCGGGCTATGCTGTACCCCACAGGTTTTAAAACTGAGGATTTTAGCAAGCCGCAAATTGGTATTGCCTCTACTTGGAGCATGGTCACACCCTGCAACATGCATATTAATGAACTGGCTGACGCCGCCTGCATAGGCGCTGATGAAGCCGGCGCCAAGGCCGTGTTGTTCAACACCATCACCGTTTCCGATGGCATTTCTATGGGCACACCGGGTATGCGTTACTCGTTGGTGTCTCGCGAAGTCATCGCAGATTCCATTGAAACAGTAGTTGGCGCTCAAGGCTTTGACGGCTTTGTGGCCATTGGCGGCTGTGACAAGAATATGCCTGCCTGCGCCATCGCTATGGCACGCATGGATAGACCCAGCATTTTCGTTTACGGCGGCACCATTTTACCCGGCGCAGAGCGACGTGACATTGTCTCTGTATTTGAAGCGGTAGGCGGACACGCAGCGGGCACAGTCTCTGATATAGAACTTAAAGAGGTAGAGGAAACGGCTGTTCCAGGGCCAGGTTCCTGCGGCGGCATGTATACGGCAAATACTATGGCTTCTTCAATTGAGGCATTAGGGTTGTCGCTGCCTGGCAGCTCAGCACAAATCGCCATTAGCCAAGACAAAAAGCAAGACAGCTACAACGCCGGGGCTGCGGTTAGAAATTTAATTAAGCTGGACATCAAGCCAAGCGACATCTTGAGCAAAGAAGCGTTTGAAAATGCCATTACGGTAACCATTGCACTAGAAGGCTCGACCAATGGGGTACTGCACTTACTAGCCATAGCGCACGCAGCCAATATACCGCTGACGCTTGAAGACTTTAGCCGCGTCGGTAAGCGCGTGCCTGTTTTGGCCGACATGCGACCTGCCGGCCAATACGCCATGAGCGAGCTGATTGAAATTGGTGGTATACAGCCACTGATGAAAATGCTGTTGGCTGAAGGCCTACTGCATGGCGATTGCTTAACCGTTACAGGCAAAACTCTGGCGGAAAATTTAGCTGATGTTGAAGACTATCCTGCCGACCAAAAAATCATTCGCCCAATGTCTGACCCAATTAAGAAAGACAGTCACCTAGTGATCTTACGCGGCAACTTAGCGCCTGAAGGCGCGGTGGCAAAAATCACTGGACATGAAGGCCTAAAATTTACCGGCAGCGCTCGCTGCTTCCACGGAGAGGAAGCGGCAATGGCCGCGATCATGGACGGCAAAGTACAAAAAGGCGACGTGGTTATAGTTCGCTATGAGGGGCCCAAAGGCGGCCCTGGAATGCGAGAAATGCTCAGTCCAACCAGCGCCATCAATGGACGCGGCATGTCGCAAGATGTGGCGCTACTTACAGACGGCAGGTTCTCTGGTGGGTCTCACGGTTTTGTTGTGGGTCACGTAACACCGGAAGCGCATTTGGGCGGACCTATTGCTTTGGTTAAAGATGGCGACACTATTACCATCGACGCGGAATCCGAAGAGGTTATCTTAGAGGTCAGTAAGGAAGTGCTGGCACAAAGGCGTGCTCAATGGACAGCACCCAAGCCCTACACGGAACGCGGCACGCTGGCGAAATATGCCCAGCTGGTTAGTTCGGCAAGTGAAGGCGCGGTGACGGACAAATATCTGGGCTAGAATCTTAGATAAATGCCTTGGCCAGAAAATCTTGGAAAGTGCCTTGGCTGAGCACTCAGCTTATTAGGAAAAATAGTGTCAACTTGTAAACTATGCGCCAATCCGGCACAACACGAAGTTCCGGGATATAGGTTAAAGATATGCGAAGCGTGCTGGTATGGTGCCGCCCAAGGATGGGCTACAAATTTGGAGCCCATCCTTTTTGCGGCCCTAGCCGCAAGAGGACTCCTGATACCTGACCGGGGTTATAATGACTTGTTGCCTCGATCCTACGCCCCGCCTAAAGACTTCAACATTTAACATCCGCCGTGCAAAGAAGCATTGAGCTTTAACGCGACAACCGAACTGCAATGGCATCTTGGCGACCATCTTCACCCATCAAAAAACTGATCGCGTCATTAGAGAAACCATACTTCTCAGCCATCAGATCATTCACCGCAGCAGCTTGAGAAGCATCTGACACCACACTGGGACTAAATTTATCCCCCTTTCTAGTGACATAAACGGACTGACCCGTCTGCACATTACTCATTAGTCTTTGATACCAACCGGACTGATCGTCGCCAGCCCGCAGCCACATACTGCCGTCATGGTCCACTACCCAGAGACGTGTGTTTTCTAATTCACCTTGATCATTTTGCGACTCAAGCACCACAACTTCGCCACTTTCCGACGCCAGCATAATCAAACCAAAATAGATGAAGGGCGCCAACACGACCATCAACAAAATTTTCTTTAACACCGTAAGTTGTCCCGTTTCTCTTTGTATTATTTTGTCGGAAAAATCGGTGGGAGATTTTCCCCTTCGCTAGCCGCTCTCCTGTATTCGAAGAGTCGTCTAGGCACTCTGCAAAAAACCATTTAACTTAGGCGCTAAACCGATGTTTTCGCATGCACCATATCGACCAAAAACTTCACATTATCTACTGGGGTCTCGGGAATAATGCCGTGACCTAAATTGAAAATGTGGCCGGAGCGTCCTGCCACTTGATCTAATAACCATTGAGTTTGCTGGGCAACCGCCGCCTGATCAGCGCACAAAATGATAGGATCCAAATTGCCTTGCACAGCCGTGCAGCCCAATTGGTCCCAAGTAGGCGCAAGTGGCGTTCGCCAATCAAAAGCCAACACATCAATGTCTAACTCAGCTACTGCGGGCAGCAAGTGATAGTTACCCGTACCAAAGTAGATCACCGGCACTTTTTTGCCAATCTTTTCTAAAAGCGACTTCAAGTAGGGCTCAACAAAAACTCGGTAATCCTGCACCGACAAATTGCCCACCCAGGTATCGAACAATTGTACCGCCTCTACGCCAGCACTGATTTGCAACTGCAAATAACTGGTTAGCTGATCTACTAGTTTTGTAATGAGTTGATGCCAAAGCTGTGGCGCCTCGTACATCATTTTTTTTACGTGCACGTAATTACGCGAACCTTTGCCTTCAATAGCATACGAAGCTAACGTAAACGGCGCTCCAGCAAAACCGATGAGCGCAACATCTTTCGGAAGATCAGCATTGATAAATTTGACCGTATCGGCGATGTAAGGGGTTTGCTCAGTAGCCGGTCCAGTGCGCAGAGCGGCAACATCTTTGGCATTACGAATGGGGTGACTAAAAACAGGGCCTTCGCCTGGCACGTAATTAAGCTCCATACCCATGGGCTCTAAAATGGGCAGCAAGTCCGCAAACATAATTGCAGCATCCACACCTAAAATACGCTGAGCGTCCAGTGTGGCTTGAGCGGCTTTTTCCGGGTTCTTAAAAAAATCTAAACTAGGAAGATTTCCTTTCACCTGATGATACTCGGGCATGTAACGCCCGGCTTGACGATTCAGCCAAATAGGTGTGTGCGAGGTCGCTTCCCCTCGGCAAGCTTGCAAAAAAACCTTTGCAGATTTATCCATCAATTAGACCTTATAGTTTTTGTTGTTTTTCATTTATTCTTTCTTCTTGGTTATCTGATGATTTATAGAAAATTCAATGAACATAAACTCGTTAAACCGCCAAAATTTGGCGACAAAGCAGCGCATTGTTGAAGTGACCGTTATTGCGGATCAATGCTAAACGGACTTACCTCAGCATCGTAATCTACTCCGTCTATGCCAAAACCAAAGATTTTCAAAAAGTCTTCGCGGAAGCCAGCGAGATCGCCTAGTTCCGGCAGATTTTCCGTAGTCACCAACGGCCAGCGCTGTTTGACAATATCTTGCACTGGCTCGGACAACTCCAGGTCATCTATACGAATACGCCCGGCGTCATCTAAGCGCATCTGGGACTCGTTCTTAAGCTGGGTCGCAAACAAGCGATGAATGTGCGTTATGCAATCTTCGTGTAGTCCTTGATCTTTCATCGCCCTAAAAAGCAAGGCAACATAAAGAGGCACAACGGGAATTGCTGAACTCGCTTGACTAACTATGGCTTTAAGCACCGCTACTCTAGCTTCCCCATGAATACCAGCTAGCTTTTCGTTAATAGCTCGGCTAGCTCTATCCAAATCTAGCTTTGCTTTGCCCAGAGTGCCTTCCCAATAAATGGGCCAGGTGAGTTCGCTGCCAATATAGGTATAGGCCACCGTTTTTGCTTGGGGCGCTAAAAGATCAGCATCGATTAACGCCTGCATCCAAAACTCCCAATCTTCGCCGCCCATAACAGTGACGGTGTTTTCGGTTTCTTCAGCCGTGGCCGGCTCTAAGTTAACCTCTGACACTTCGCCTTTTTCAACATGCACGGTCTTAATGCTGAGGACTTCACCCAAAGGCTTTATGCTCGAACGGTGTAACACACCAGACTTAGGATGTTGACGAACTGGCGACGCGAGGCTGTAAACAACCAAATCTATCGTGCCCATATCGGCGCGGATGGTGTCTAATACTTGTGCGCGCATTTCATCAGAGAATGCATCGCCATCCATTGTCTTTGCGTACAAACCGGCAGCTTCGGCTTGTTGTTCGAAAGCCGCATTGTTGTACCAACCTTGGGAACCCGTTTTAGTTTCGCTAGGCGCTTTTTCAAAAGACACACCCAGAGTATTAGCACCACAACCAAACCCGGCAACAATTCTGCTGGCCAGGCCATAACCACCAGAGCACCCCAGAATCAAGACGTTTTTAAACTCGCCCGTTGAGATATTGTCCAATTGACTAACATAGTTCACTTGCTCGCCAACGTGGGCGGCGCAGCCTGTGGGGTGCGCGGTTGTGCAAATAAAACCGCGAATACGTGGTTTTACAATCATTCTATTTCCCTTGATTCGAGAGCGTGGATGTTAAAATTGCGGGCGCCATCATCCCTGCTGCTACTGCCCAACGCATGGCGGCGTCTACATCTAATACCCGAGGGCCGTCACGTCTTACTGACACCACTGCACGTTCGCCAGCATTAATCTTGTGGTCTCGATCACCATCTAATGCGACCACTCCCGGACCTTCCAAAACAACCTCTTCGGCAAAGTCCACACGATGCGTGGAGAGCACGTTGACCGTTTTATAAAAGCCAGGGGAAAGCGGCGCTAAAACCTCTGAACCACCAGGGCCCATATCAACAACCAACCCAACATCGTCTTGAGCATAAACAGGATCGATGTACCCTCCAATCGGCGACATACCGATAGCATTCGGCTCTGCTCTTGTTAGCACCATTCGGCTCAGCCGCTGGGCATCAAACGGCAGTAGATTACCCACACTGTCATTGAGCAAGAGTACAGCATCGATGAGCCCCACATCTGCGCCCTGAGGCGTTATCAAGTGGAGTACTTTGACCGCTTGCTTTAGCTCAGCTGGAGCGTCATCAAACCGGCCCAAACAATTTAACCCTGCCACCATACCGGCAATGGTAGGCTCCATAAGTGCCGGAAATACATTGTTAGTACCCGTGGAGATTGGAATAAGATCCATGTCTGAACAGGCTCTAACAATGGCGCGGTTAGTGCCGTCGCCGCCTAGCGACACCATAGTATTGCAGCCCTCGGCCTTAAAACGTTTTACCGCCTCTTCAGTATCTCTGGCAGAATTAGTAATGGGCACATCAAGAATATGCACCCGAGCGCTAAGCGGCATCAATTCCAATGCTAACGATGCAATACGAAAAGGCTCGCGGGCAATGTATATGTCTGTGACCCCAGCGGCGTCGGCACCAGCAGCCACTCTGGCAACAATGTCGCGCTTGGCTTCGTGGGTCATATTACTGGCACGAGCGGCCAGACGTCTTACATCGCGCCCCGACATTGGGTTTACACAAAGCGCAAGTTTACTGTTAGACATTAGCGTTGATAATTCTCAAAGGTGTAGTCACAGCTATGACGGTCATCGGCATAACATTTCTTTTGCATAACTAATTCCCAAGCGGATAAATCTAGCTCAGGAAAAAACACATCGCCCTTGGGTTCTGCATGCACCTGGGTAAGGTATAAGCGGGTGGCCCGAGGCAATGCTAAGGCATAAATTTCAGCGCCACCGATAATCATTATTTCATCTACGCCGTCAATGAGGCCCTGACTCTCAGCAAGTTCTATCCCTGCGTCTAGATCCGCGACAACCTTCACACCTTCGCGATGCCAGTTGGGGTCGCGGGTCATCACAATGTTTGTGCGCCCGGGCAGAGCAGACTTCATGGACTCAAACGTTTTACGCCCCATCAACACAGGCTTACCCATGGTGGTATTCATAAAATGACGCATATCGTCCGGTAGTCGCCAAGGCAAAGTGTTGTCTCGGCCAATGACCCTATTTTCGGCCATGGCCCATACGAATGAAATATGCATATTAGACCGCTATTGGCGCTTTGATGCCGGGGTGGCATTCGTAGTCGAGGAGTTCAAAGTCTTCATACTTAAACCCAAATATATCTTTCACTTCTGGATTAATGCGCATTTTCGGCAGCGGTAGCGGCTCTCTGGCCAACTGCCGGTCCGTTTGCTCTAAGTGATTGGAGTAAAGGTGCGCGTCCCCCAGTGTGTGAACAAAGTCGCCCACTTCTAAGTCACACACCTGGGCAATCATCATGGTTAACAATGCATAAGAGGCAATGTTGAAAGGCACACCAAGGAAAATATCTGCGCTGCGTTGATACAACTGGCAAGACAACTTGCCATCTGCCACATAAAACTGAAACAGCGTATGACAAGGTGGCAAAGCCATATTGCTCACTTCAGCCACATTCCAGGCACTGACAATATGTCGACGGCTGTCCGGATTGTTGCGGATGCCCTCAACCAACGCTTCAATTTGATCAATGGTTGAGCCATCTGGACCCGGCCATGAACGCCATTGAGAACCGTAAACTGGACCCAGCTCGCCATGCTCATCAGCCCATTCATCCCAAATGTGCACTTCGTGGTCAAGCAGATATTTGATATTGGTGGAGCCTGCCAAAAACCACAGCAGCTCGTGAATAATGCCTTTTAAGAAGACTTTTTTAGTGGTGACTAAGGGGAATCCATCCGCCAGCGGGTAGCGCATTTGATGACCAAAGACACTGTAGGTGCCGGTACCCGTGCGATCATCTTTATATGTGCCGTTTGCCCGCACATGGCGCATTAACTCTAAATACTGTCGCATACCTTACCGTTCATTCCATCTTTTTGACTATGTTGTTGGTTGGCAGGTTTTCCTGCCTTTATGGGCTTAGGGACCCATTCTGCCTACTTTAAATCTATTCGAGTTCAGACCTTTTTTTGGCCTTTTTTCAGGCCTTCTTCAGGACTTATAGAATACCAGCCTTAACCCACGGCGGCGATGGCACATAACGGTTCAATCTAGGACAACGCCAATGAGCTTGGGAAGCACTTTTATCAGCCCTGCTCTACAGCTGTGCCAACTGACCTAGGTCATTGCGGTCAAATTTCGTCTTCGCGCCCAAAGGATTAAAAGCACACCTGCTACGATCATCGGCAGCGAGAGCAATTGCCCCATGCTAAAGGCGTCGAGCAACACAAAACCAATGTGCGAATCTGGCGAGCGGAAAAACTCGGTGATGAATCTAAACGAGCCATAACCCACAAGGAACAGCCCGGAGATTTGCCCCGTAGGCCTAGGCTTGGTTGACACAAACCAGAGCAGGCAAAAGAGCAATAGTCCTTCGGTAAACGCTTGATATAGAGACGACGGATGCCGCGCGACACTCTCCCAAGAACCTAAACATAAGGCACTTAGGCCGCGCACCGCATCGCAATGAAAAATCATGCCAAAAGCGCTGTCGGTGACCCTGCCCGGCAACTCCATGTTAATGAAATTCCCCATACGGCCTAAACCCAAGCCAATTGGACATAAGGGCGCAATAAAGTCGGTCACTTGCAGAAAGTGCCGATTGGTCTTGGATGCAAACAGCAGCAAAGCCACCAAAACGCCCAAAAAGCCGCCGTGAAAGGACATACCGCCTTCCCAGACTCTAAACAGATACAGCGGGTCAGCCAAAAAATTAGTAAAATTGTAAAAAATCACGTAACCCACGCGACCACCCAGTACTGCGCCCAAGGCACCATAAAAAACCAAGTCGGAAATTTGCTCGCTGTCCCACCCACCCTGATGGGTACGCATACGCCGAGTGCCCAGCCAATAAACGGCAGCAAAACCCAGCAGGTACATAAGGCCATACCAGCGCAACGCAACGGGACCTATGGAGAAAATAATTGGATCGATAATGGGGTAATGCATATTGCTCCGAATCTCTCATTGGCCACAGAGGAGGGCAGAATAACGCAAAGTGCTGCTATAATTCGCCTTTTGCTAGTAAAGATTTATGTGCTTAATTTTAGTGGGCTACCAGCCTTATTCAGACCGCCCACTAGTGGTTGCTGCGAACAGAGACGAATTTCATCAACGCGCCAGTGCAGCCGCAGAATTTTGGCCACAATACCCAGAACTACTGGCGGGCAAAGATTTAGTGGCCGGCGGCACTTGGCTGGGTTGCACCCAGTCAGGCAAGTTCGCAGGCCTGACCAACTTCAACCAAGGCGGCGAAGCCCCTACAGCAAGGTCTCGCGGCAGTTTGGTGCATGACTTTTTGGTCGGCGACATCAGCGCGCTGGAATACGCCCAAGGGTTACCGGGCGACGAATACGCTGGCTACAACCTATTTTTATTCGACGGCAATGCACTGGTCTATACTTCTAATATTGAAGTAGCAGGTTGCGACTCTACCCAAGTATTAGCCCCGGGCTACTACGCCTTAAGCAACGCAGAGCTGGGCGCAACTTGGCCAAAATGCGTTACGGGTTCGCAAAACCTCGAAGCAATCGTAGAACAAGACTTCGCCCCCGCAGATCTACTAACACTGTTGAATAACCGCCAGCAGCCAGATGACACTGCGCTGCCCCAACGCGGGCAACCCATAGAGCATGAACGCAGATTGGCCCCATGCTTTATTGTTGGCGACGAATATGGAACCCGCGCGTGTACCGCCTTTATTTTGACTAAAGAGCAAATTACTTTTGCGGAACAAAGTTATGCAGCGGACGGCGTGGCTACGGGACTGGTGCAGTTTGAGTTTGAGCGCTAGCACGCCAGTAGACCCATACAAAAGCAAAACTGGCATACAACATTTTATCCAAAACCGTCTTAGGTGACGTTGTTACTCTCATTACTTAGATTACTTGGGTTACTTGGG
>CAJWNY010000041.1 GCA_913043815.1 uncultured Gammaproteobacteria bacterium | reverse complement strand
AGGATTAACGTATTTTCATTTCATCAAACTAGACTGGAAAAGATTTCTATGGCGTATCTTCTGACAGCTACTGACCGGGTTGAGATTCACGAACTTCCTGGCCGATATGGAGATGCGATCGATGATCGACATTGGGCGAGACTCGATACTGTATTCACACAGGACGCTGTATTTGATCTAAGAGGAGTCGGTTCTCGGGTCTGCAATGGGCTCGACGACATCAAGGTCTTTATGGAAACGGAGGCCGCACACCCCCGCACCCACATGATGACCAATATTTATGCCGAATCGGACGAAAATGCTGTTGAGCTGCGTTTTCGCATCGTCGCATTACTTGGCAAGGGATTAACTTCAACGGCCAGCTACTACGACAAACTTGTTAAAACCGATAGGGGGTGGCGCACCTATTACCGATATGTTTCGAGCAGACGCCGTGATAAGCGTGATGCAGAAGTTGATCTCAATGGTATAGCGCTCTAAAACCTGAGAGGGCCGCCACGAGTGCCGGCCCACGGCCTTTAGCTGAAAGATGATCTGAACCAGATAGGCGAAGATCATGCCTCGTTCCCCCTAATTTTCCTTGCGTTTTTCTGTTACCTAAGAGATAAGAGAGGGCCTGCTTTTTCTGTTAATTGTTATCAAAACACAAAATAAGGATGCAAGGAGCCCATGGCCAAATCAAAACGCCCCCAGCAGTACTACGACCAAATCAAAGATAAATTTCGAGAGGAACGCGATCTCCGATTGGATTATCGCCCACCGGGAACAGATCAGTTCACCTCGGAGTTCAGCGGTGATCTGGCAAAGTATGCAGTTGATCCCTACGCTAAAGATGTTCCAAGTAGGGGGCCCATTAGCGATGAGGTCGAGGTCCTGTTTATTGGTGGTGGTTTTTCTGCGCTGTTAACTTCAGCTCGTTTAAGAGAGCGCGGTATAGAGAGTGTTCGCATCGTGGAGCGTGGTTCCGATGTAGGAGGCACGTGGTATTGGAATCGATATCCAGGCGCTGCGTGTGATGTCGTAAGCTACGATTATCTGCCACTTCTTGATGAACTCAATTACGTGCCGGTAAATCATTATTCGCGTGGTCCCGAAATTTTTAGCCACTGTCAGGCGATTGCTCGCAAGTATAATTTGTACGACCTGGCGGTGTTCAATACGACGGTTACCGAGACGCGCTGGAAAGACTCAGACCAACTTTGGCATGTCAAAACCGATCAAGGCGATGTTATGCGAGCCCAGTTCGTTATTTGCGCAAATGGGACATTAGCGAAACCAAAACTCTCGGCAATTGCTGGCATGGAGAGTTTTGCAGGCCATTCATTTCACACTTCTCGGTGGGATTACGATTACACCGGCCAAAATTTGGAACACTTGAAAAACAAGGTGGTCGGTATTGTTGGCACCGGCGCCAGTTCCGTTCAAATAGTCCCAGAGCTTGCCAAGGTGGCAAAAGAAGTCTTCGTATTTCAGCGAACGCCCTCATCGATTGATGTTCGCGATGACTGGCCCACTGATCCGAATTGGGCGCGTAAACTTGAGCCAGGTTGGCAAAATAAAAGACGCTCGAAAGTGCTCGCTGCAGTGGAAAATTCACTTGAGAAACGTGCCGCGAAGGGCGCATCTTCTCCTGAAGAAAAGCTAAAAAAGCAGGAAAACGCTAATATTGATTACATGATGCGCATCCACAAACGGATCGATGAAATCGTTGATGACCCAGCGACTGCGGACTCGTTGAAGCCATGGTATATGTTCATGTGTAAGCGTCCGTGTTTCCACAATGAATATCTCCCTTCGTTCAACTTACCCAATGTTCATCTAGTGGATACACATGGACAGGGCATAACCAAGATCAGTCCTAAAGGCCCAGTGTTCGAGGGTGAAGACTACGAATTAGATCTGCTGATTTACGCAACCGGCTTTGAGGTTCAGCAGACGGGTATATACAACGATATTGTTGGCGCTGAAGGTGTGAATCTACAGGATAAGTACGCCGACGGAATTCGCACTTTGCTGGGTATACACACAGCCGGTTTCCCGAACTTGTTCATCATGGGTGGATATCAAGCTTCTTTTCAATTTAACCTAACGGAAATGCTACAAACACAGGGCGATCATATTGCTGCTTGTATCGACTATGTTCGCGCTAACGGTCATCATACGCTTGATGTCAGTGACGAAGCGGAGGAGTGGTGGGTACAGAAGGTCATTGAGCATCGAGGTAAGACAAGTCGTTCAGAGGAATGCACGCCCGGTTATTATAATTTTGAGGGCAACGAGCAACGACGTCAGGACGGGAATTATAATGGGGGTTTTAGGCAGTATTTCGAACACCAAGGACTGGTGCGCGAAAAGATGCGAAAAAACTTTCATTTAGCCGCAAGAAAAACTTGATCGGCATACTCTTGGAGTAAGGGATGAGTTTTCCACTCACTGGGCTTAAAGTCTTAGATTTATCGCGTGTTTTAGCGGGACCTTTTGCGGGGCGAATGCTAAGTGATCTGGGCGCCGACGTTGTGAAGCTCGAGCCGCCAGAAGGTGACGTTAGCCGACACTGGGGTGTCAAACGAAGCGGCATCTCTGGTTATTATCATCAACAGAATGCAGGGAAACGTAACATTTCGGTCGACCTACATCACCCTAAAGGCGTGTTGATAGCAAAGTCACTTCTGGCACAGGCAGATGTGCTCATTGAAAACTTTCGGCCGGATGTCATGGAACGTCTAGGGCTTGATTACGATACGTTGGCAGAAATAAATCCGCGCTTAATCATGTTGTCTATCTCCGGTTTTGGCTCAAACAATGCAGATAGCCGCCGAGCAGCTTACGCGCCCATCATTCATGCAGAGACTGGATTGATAGCTCGACAAGCAGATTTAACTGGTGCGTTTCCAACCGAGTTGCCGCTATCTGTCGCGGATACTAATGCTGCTATGCATGGCTTGGTTGGTCTCCTGGCAGCGTTATACGCAAGGGAGCAATCGGGGCGAGGAGACCATGTAGAGATTTCCATGGTTGATGCAACGATCGTGACAAACGACGGTATGCATTATGCCCTTGAAGGAAAAAAAATGGGTGTGGCTAATGAGGTGTATGAAACCTCGGGAGGTTTGCTCATGCTCGCGGGTGAATTCAGATATGTTTGGAAATTACTCAACTCAATTTATAACGTCAGCGACGGTCTTGAAGAGGTGCAAAACGTTTCGCTCGACGAAAAAATTAAAGCCCGTCGTGCTGCCTCTAAACATTTTCTCACAAAGACCTGCCGCAACAGGGGGGAGGTCATTAATGCGCTCGATCGAATGAATATCGCTTGGGGTGATGTCAGGCAGGCATCTGATGTCCAAAAGTTAGCCTCCGTTGAAGCGCGAACTTCTATTGCCGAGGTTGATGACCGCGCAGGTGGAAAGCGATTGATTCCCTCGTCGCCATACAAGTACAAACACCTAGAGTCAAAAGTTAGAGCGGGAGCGCCGCATCTAGGCGAACATAACGAGGAAGTACTTAAGCAGTGGCTGGGTTGGTCGACGGAGCAAATAAGTACTGTTCAATCAGCATTTGTAAACACAACACGTGAATAATTTAGGGGGTAGACGATGCAGGAGTTTTCCGGACGAACTGCGGTCATTACCGGTGGAGCCAGTGGTATTGGGCTAGGCATGGCCAGGTCTTTTGCGAAGCGCGGTATGCAGTTGGTGCTCGCTGACTTAGATGAAGAGCTCTTGCGAGCCGCAGAACAAGAATTTTTGGATGCGGGAGTGACTGTTGTAAGCCAAATTTGTGATGCTTCAAAGCTTGAAGATATTGAACGTCTGGCCGAGGCGACCATGGATCGTTTCGGATCTGTCCATGTAGTTTGCAGCAACGCGGGGGTTGGTATCCCAACGTCGGCTCTTAACTTTAAGCTGTCTGACTGGGAATGGATCATCAATGTCGACTTGTGGGGACCGATATATGCAGTGAAAACGTTTTTGCCTCTAATAGAAGCTCAGGGCGAAGGTCATATTAATGCAACGTCTTCGATGGCAGGTTTGATCTCGTCTCAGATGATGGGCGCTTACAATGTTGCCAAGCACGGTGTTGTCGCATTGATGGCGGCCACAGAGCGGGAGCTTCGTGCCAAGAAAAGCAATGTCCGAGCATCAGTGTTATGCCCGGGACCTATCAACACGAATATCAGCCGCCATTCGGTCGATTATCGTCCGGGCCGTGGTAAGCCAAAAAATGATACTGAAAAGGCCGGGAAGTTGGCGGGCAATATCCAGTCTGCCTTGGAGCAGGGCATGCACCCCGATGAGGTAGGAGAGCTCGTTGCTAGAGCCATTAAAGAGGAGAAGTTCTGGATACTGACTCACCCGCGTTGGGCCAAGGGTGTACAGAAGCAACTGGATGCAATGGTTAATGAGCAAACACTCACTCGCGCTTGAGCTTATGATCGCTCAACAGTTAATTTGCCTAAGCCTGAGAATGTCGAGAGCTACAACAACTGAAGGATCGACCGCTTCTGTGGCATTTGCTGAAGGGTTTAATCCAGAGTAACAAGTGTCTCGCATTTGGCAGGGTTGAGGATGCTGATGTCGAGTCGCCGTACTCAGGCACACGTTGGCCGGTTGCTCTCTACTTGGTTCTCGCTCAGCGAGGTAAGACTCCTGGGAGGCGAACGAAGCTTTTTAAGTATCAAAAACGTTAAGGGGGGCTCTTGATGCTGGAAGTTTATTCTGGTTCTGCCGCCTGGCTAATGATAGATAAGAAAGCACCGGCGGGCATTAACCTAAGCTTGGGGCTTAACAAATACCAACCGACCCTTTCCGTATCTCTAACGCAGGGACCGTTTAATCCTGCCCCATGGACCAAGTCTTGCTCGCTTGTCTAGATCGTTCGAATTCTGATGCATGCTCATCTATCCGGCGCAGTGGAAGGCTTCGTTTGACTTCCTGCATGTCTGCGGGGGACTGCTGGGCGCTTGCTGCTGAGTAAAGTTGGTCAATCATAGCTTCGTCCTATTTCTGTCTATTTATTCTGAAGGCGTCTAAGAACGCTACTAGAAACCTGGAAGATTCGCGCGTCCAAAGAATATTTCAATTTTAATATATTCCACCAAGGAATTAGTTTGCATAAAGCATCTTTAAAAGCACCGCTTTAATTCTTTTTAGTCCGCTTTAGCCGGCCGCTCCACTATTGACTTTCTCTAGATTTTGTCTGATACCATTGGGTGAACTTTGCATCCGCGCTCTGGAAACATCGGATTCCCATGTGTTCCAAAGCAGCGATAATTAAACTGGTTTTGCGTCGACGGGGCGGCCTCACCAGCGCGGGCTATTTAACCGTCACGTAAAATTGGGTCTAGGACTGCAATGTCACGCCCGCGCAAGAAAAGAGTCGGTGCAGACACGCTGACAAAACATGGCAGATGCTGGGGAGCTAAACATGCACGACTTAACTATTCGAAACGCGACGATTATTGATGGCACAGGCCAGCCTCGATACCAAGGTGATGTGGCTGTTGATGGCAACAAGATTACGGCCATTGCCCCAGTGGGTAGCTTAGGCCCAGGCAAAGAGGACATTGATGCCAGTGGGCTGTTAGTTACACCAGGCTTTGTGGACATCCACACTCACTACGATGGTCAAGTTTGTTGGGATAAAGAAGTAACCCCCAGTTCCTGGCATGGGGTAACCACAGTCGTTATGGGTAATTGCGGCGTTGGTTTCGCGCCCGTGCGTCCTGGTTCTGAGGGGGATCTGATTTCGCTGATGGAAAGTGTTGAAGATATTCCTGGCACTGCTCTTCACGACGGTATTCCCTGGGGCTGGGAGACTTTCCCTGAATACTTGGATGCCATTGATACCCCTTATGCTGTGGATATAGGTACGCAGGTGCCGCACGTTGCAGTAAGGCACTATGTTATGGGTGATCGTTGCTATGAAGATGCTACTGAACAAGACATGAGCGCTATGCGGGACATTACCCGAGACGCGCTGTGCCAAGGCGCTTTGGGCTTCTCTACTTCGCGCTTTTACGGTCACTTAGATAAAGCCGGTAATCTCATTCCCGGTACTAACGCTTCCGCGGATGAAATGCTTACCATTGGCGAGGCTTTCGCCGGATTAGATCACGGCACCATTGAAATCATTTCAGACTGGCTAGAACACGAAGACGAACTGAAATGGATCGAGCAGATCGTCCGCACTACGGGCCGGCCTATTACTACGCTTACGACGGTGGGGTCGGAAAAAATTTGGGCCTTGGCCAATGAACTGCAAAAGAGCGATCTGACATTGCGACCTCAAGTGGGTGCGCGTCCTGCCTCTATCTTGATGACTTTGGAAGGCACTATTAATCCTATGCGTCAACACGCGGCTTATCGCGAAGTGGAATACTTGTCTTTGGCAGAACGCAAAGAAAAATTGTTAGATCCTGAATTCCGCCAACGTATTCTGGAAGAAGAAAAAATGTTGCCGCGTAACAAAGATGCCGTGCGCATGATGAATAACTACGAAACCATTTGGGTTATGGATGAGTCGCTGAGTTACGAGCCTTCAAGTGCAGATAGTGTGGCATCGATTGCTGCTGCAAAACATCAGGACCCCATGGAGGTTGTTATGGACACCATGGCAGAAGGCACGCCACTGTTAGTTTTGTTTGGTCGTTATGCCGGAGATTTGGAAGGTCAGCGCAAGCTAATTGAAGACCCCCGCAGTGTCTTCGGTTTGTCTGATGGCGGCGCTCACTGCGGCGTGCTGGTGGATGCTAGTGTTCCGACCTATATGTTGACTTACTTCTCTAGAGATCGGCAGCGCGGGCCGACTATGTCGCCGGAATTTATTGTGCACAAAATGACCCGGGATACTGCGGAGTTGTATGGACTTCACGACCGCGGTTTGCTCCAGGCTGGATTCAAGGCGGACTTGAATATCATCGATTACGATAATTTAAAACTACTCAAACCGGAAATGGTCTACGACCTTCCCGGCGGGGGTAAGCGCTTGGTTCAGGGTGCAGACGGCTATCGCACCACTATTTGCAGTGGTGTGGTGACGTATCGTGATGGGGCGCATACCGGTGAGTTGCCTGGGCGTTTGATTCGTGGCGGGCAAGGCACGGAAGAACAGCGAGCTGCGGCTCAATAGTTGTGGTGCATAATAGCGCGCTGCGAATAGCAGTTTCGCTTTGCCAGGGCTTTTCATGTTGGTCCCTTGCTCTTCTCTCATGGAGGCCCGATTCTTAGAATAAACTAGCAGTTATTAAAAACGGCTGCCGCGAAAAAATTGAGTAAATAAGAGGACAACGGAACATCATGCCAGCACGAAGAATTGTTACCGCAAATGATGCAGACGGAAAATCCTACTTTCAGCACGACGGTCCAACGCCTGGGGTAGTCGATCTTGGTGCATTTTTAAATGAAGAAATCTGGGTCGACGACCCCACCTCATCCAAAATAAGTGCAGAAACCGACCCTGCAGCCGCGGAAGCCTTTGACTTAGAACCACCTCCAGGGGGATCCAGGGTACGCGTATTCACTTTCAGGCCAAACGACGGCACTGCTTATGATCCAGAGAAGTTGCGCGCATCGGCTTCGCGCTTCAACACCGGGCAAGCAATGGAGGACAAGCGACCCGGTATGCACACCACGCCAACAATTGACTACGGGATTGTGTTGCAGGGAGAGATTTCGTTGGAACTTGACTCTGGTTCGATAAATCTTGTTCAAGGAGATATCGTCGTGCAGCGCGCCACGGCTCATGCCTGGCGTAACTGCAGCGATCAACCCTGCGTGATGGTATTTGTGCTGATTTCCAGTGCTAATTATTCGTAACACCTATGATGAGAGGTAATAAAATGAAAATCAGTTTTTTCATATTGGCCATGGCGACATTCCTTGGCGGGTGCGGCACGGATTCCGATAAGCCATCTTCAGGCGAGTTGGAAAAAGCCGTTAAATCGGCGGTGATAGAGCCGTGTGCTGCAGACGAGACGTTTTCCGTTTGGTGTGGTTTTAAGAACCCTGAAGACTTAGCCCTAACGCCAGATAGTGAATTTTTGTTGGCTACCGGATTTGGCGGAATTCCCCAGTCCACGTTAAATGAAATGTCTATTATTGAACTATCGACCATGCAGAGAAATCCGGTTGAGATCGTGCTGGCGGAAAATACCTGGGGTGACTCTGGTTGCAAGCGGAGCACGCTAGACTTTTCGACTCACGGTCTAGATGTCAACCAGCGTGTTGATGGTAAGCATATGGTCGCTGTGACTAATCACTTGCCCAAAGAAACAGTTGAGCTTTTTGAACTGCTGCCAACCGAATCGAGTTGGCAACTAGTTTGGCGAGGTTGCGCCGAGTCCCCTGTTATCGAGTCTGGAGCTCGGCAACCTATGTTTAATGATGTGGCGTTAAATGCTGTAGGCGGGTTTTACGCGACGGAAATGTACAACATCACTATGCCTTTTGATGAGCTGCTCGCGGCGGGTGCTGCCGGCGAGGACACGGGAGTTGTTTGGTATTGGTCTACCGATAATGGCTTTCAACCGGTTGCTGGATCCAAGGGCAGTTTCCCCAATGGGATCCTGATCAACGATGCGGAAGACACACTCTATGTGAATTATTGGTTTTCTGGCGAAACTACAAAACTCGATATCGCTTCTGGTGAGGTGCTTGCCACCCATCGCGGCGGTAGAGCAGATAATCTGACGCTGGCTGATGGGTCGGTATGGGCAGCTAAACACGATATGACTATTATGGAATATGTCGAGGGTTGTCCGGCAGATTCGGTTAATTGCTTCTTGCCTTTTTCAGTTTATGAGCTAGATCTTAAAGATCTGAGCGAGAAAAACGTTTGGAGGTTCGATAGTGCGATATTCGGATTTGGCACCGTAGCAATGCCAGTTGGTAAAAGTATCTGGTTTGGGTCTGCGCATGGCGACAGAATTGCCCGCTTTGATATGAATACTGAGGTTAGCGATGGAACTTGATGTTCCCGAGTCGCTGCGGCTATCGGTTAAACCGGAGCTGCTTTTGCACTCGGCTAGTTGTGCCTACACTCGGTATGGTGAAAATTTATCGACAGTTTCAAAACTAGATAGACCCTCATTAAATAGATTGGCATTGAGGAGAGTGCAATGGCTTTAACGAGTGAAACACAACGCGAATGGTTGAACCTTACCTCTGAGGAGGTGGTTGATCCGCAGCGTGAAATCATCGACCCCCACCATCACTTGTGGCGAAGAAGTGGTTTGCCGACCTATGTATTGGAAGATCTCTGGGAAGATACCCAGTGTGGGCATAACATCGTTAAGACTGTTTTTATGGAGTGTGGTGCCGAATATCGCACTTCTGGGCCGGCACATTTGAAGGTGGTTGGCGAAACCGAATTCGTTCGAGATTTAGCGCTGGCCAGTAGAGGTCAAGGCAAGGCAGAGATTGCCGGTATCGTTGGGCACGTTGACTTGGATCAAGACGAGGCCTTGCTTCGTGAGGTGCTGATTGCGCATGAAGATGCAGGGGCAGGTTTTTTTCGCGGCATTCGACACGGTGGGGCGCATGACCCGGGTAGGAATCTAGGTTGGATTAATGCCACTCCTCACGCCAACCTGTTCGAGCGAAAGGTCTTTCGTCGCGGCGTCAAGTTACTAGGCGAATTGGGTTACACCTTTGATTCTTGGCACTATCACTTTCAAAATCAGGCCTTTGCCGAGTTGGCTGAGGCCGTGCCGGAAACTACGATTGTCCTCGATCATTTCGGCACGCCTTGCGGTGTCGGAGACTTCGCAGGTAAGGCCGCAGAAGTGGTCAGCGAATGGAAACTGAGTATTGATCGTTTGGCGAGATGCGCCAATGTAGTGGTGAAGGTAGGCGGCTTGGCGATGCCAGTCAATGGCTTTGGTTGGAGTAATCAAGATAAGCCGCCTTCCTCCGATGAGGTTGCCAAGGCTCATCGCGATTACTACCTGCATACGATAGATGCTTTCGGCCCGGGTCGTTGCATGCTCGAAAGTAATTTCCCGGTCGATAAACTGTCTCTTTCTTACAACGTGTATTGGAATGCGATGAAAAAGATTACGGCTTCGTTTAGCGCTGAGGAGCGGCACCAGTTATTTTACGGTACGGCCGAGCGCATCTATCGCGTGTGATAGACCTGGTCCAAGGACTTCCTTGGACTTTCTCGAATTTTCGGCGGCAGGCCATTAGAATTTTAAGATCGAACAGTTAAAAACTCAGATTTTGTCACCCAAAAATGGCCCTCATTCGTTTTCAACGGTTGAGCCAAGAATGGAGTAGTTTCCAGGTGGAAAAAGACAAACCCTTGGACCAAGCTTTCTTATTAATAGAGGCAATTAATTGGTTGGCGCAGCCTAATGCTCCTGCGATTATCGGATCATGAACAGCCAATCTACAAAGGTCGATTTGGACAACTATCCAACGTTGGCAAGTGCCAATTATGGGCTGTCCCTATTGTTTTCTGCCTATGTATTATCTTTCCTCGATAGGCAAATTTTAAGCCTACTTGTTGGTCCAATCCGCGACACGCTTGAAATCACAGACAGCCAATATGGTCTGCTGATGGGTTCATCTTTTGCGATCATGTATGCGGTCGCCGGTCTTCCCCTTGGTCGGATGGCAGATCGCTTTTCCCGGCGAGCGATAATCGCTGGCTCTGTCTTGTTTTGGAGCCTCGCAACCTGTGCTGGTGGGTTGTCGAAGAGTTTCGCGCAGTTGTTTGTTTCTCGCATGGGCGTTGGCGCGGGGGAAGCTGGTTTGGCGCCAGCGGCTTATTCGTTAATCTCCGATAGCTTTCGACCAAAACACTTCGGTTACGCTATAGCGACCTACAAGTTAGGTGTAAAGGTAGGAGGCGGGATGGCCCTACTTATAGGAGGCCTGCTGTATGATTATTATAGCAACCTAGATGCTCTGGTGTTTCCAATTGTTGGCGAATTATTGCCTTGGCAGGCAACGCTTATTTCCGTGGGTTTGCCGGGTGTGCTGCTTAGCCTGTTGTTGTTGACGATTCCAGAACCTACACGTAAGGGCGTACCGGCCTCTATGGCTGGCGTGGGCGCGGAAGATGAACCGTTCCCTATGCGTATGGTGTTTGGCTATTTATGGCAACGCAAGAGCATGTACGTCAATTTATTTTTAGGCTCCTCGATGCTGGCCATGGCGGGCTACGGTAATGCGGCGTGGTATCCCGAATTCTTATCTCGGGTTTATGATATGTCGAAAACGGATATTGGCCTCTACTATGGGACCATAATGATTGTTTGCGGGTCCTTAGGCGTCATGGGGGCAGCGTGGGTGGCTCAGAGAATGGTAGCGCGTGGGCAGACAGATGGCTTTGTGCGGACGGTATTTTACTCATCGATAATCGCCATACCGTTTGTGGTAGGCGCACCCCTCGCCGGTAGCCCCGCCCTTACCTTTTTGTTATTGGGTCCTGGTATGGTCTTGAGTGCGGCGTACATTGGCGTACTGGCAGCGTCTTTTACCTTGATCACGCCTAATCGTATGCGCGGTCAGGTGACAGCAATTTACATCTTTTGCACTAGCATTCTCGGCATGGCGTTGGGCATAAGCTGTGTCGCTTGGTTTACCGATTATGTGTTTATGAATGATAATTCGCTGCATTATTCGTTAGCTGTAACTAATGCGATCTTATATCCGGCGGCCGCGGTTCTTTTTGCGCGTTGTATGCCGGCTTATAGGCTTGTAGTTGTGGAGGCGGAAGAGGGCTGGAAGATCTAGCCCCCTAGAAAATGAAATGTCCAGACGAATATAAAAAGTGGATTAGTTAGAGAGACGTTACGTAATCCGATAACCATTTTTCTGCATCTCGTTCTGGCGCGTAATGTTCAGTAGCATCTAATTTTAGGGTCGGTTGAATCGCAGTAGCGCCTAAGTCTGCCAGCAGAGTTTCGAATTGAACAATAGCACCGCAAAAGATGTCATAGCTTGAATCGCCTAAGCCAACTAAGCCATATTCGAGTTTTGGTAGATAGGGAGCTTTAGTTTCTAATTCGAGAAACCATGGATAGATTTCATCTGGCAGATCACCGTAACCTGTGCTCGAGCAAACAATTATAAGCAGTTCGTTTTCTGGGGGAGTCCACCCGCTCAACTCTATAGGCTCGTAGAGGTGATGATGTGCGCTTTTCTCAGTTAGATAATTTGATAATTCGCTAGCTACAAACTTTGCCTCGCCGTTCATCGTTCCATAGACTAGATTGATATTTTTCATTATGACTTCCTCACTATAACGTCAGATCAATTTAATAGACCAAATTCGGCAATAATTGTAAATGATAATCATTCTTATTTCCGTAATTTGAATTTAGTTTTTTTTCGCAATAAATATCCAGTGCGCCGATCAACAACCCCACAACAACAGCAACATTGTTTCTATTATGGGCGTATAGCGTCAGGTGCTATGAGTAGATAGAGGGAGAGTCTGCAGAGATTCAGGGTCTAAAATCCCCAAAACTAGATTAAGATCTGGGGTCTTTTGATATTAGGTTCTGTTGAGTGTAGGCCGTCGAAAGTGTAATTGTGTAGATGGAGAATGTTTCTCTTTTATTATGTTCCGACCTTAGAGCCACAATCCAGAGACAAAGAGGGCCCTTACCGACAGGGGGTCTGTGCCTTATGACTGATAACCAGAGAGACAGCCCGATTGTCTTGGGCTGTCAGTAGCTTAGTAGCATTATCTAGAACCTTGCCCATCGTCTATCTTAATATAAGTGCCGGTTACAGCCTCAGAAGCCGGCGACAGAAAATATAAGAGAGTGCTATCCATTTGCGCTGGATCACAAATCCGTTTTCGAGGGAAATGTTTGGCAATGTCCCCCAACCTTTCAAGCATTCCATCCATCATTTCAGAAGAAAAAGCCCCCGGCGCGATCGCGTTAACATTGATGTTGTATCTGGCCCATTCGACTGCCAGACATTCTGTCATCCGAACAATCGCTGATTTCGTGATTGAGTAGAGAGCGGCGCCATTTCCAGAGTAATTAAAACCGCCGACCGAAGAGATATTGACCATCCGGCCAGGTTTTTCGGCAGCTATTAAACGACGTGCGATCTCACAGGAGAGCACGAAGGGGCCTCTTAAGTTGGTGTCAAATACCGAATCGATAAGATCAAGCGACATCTTGTGTGCTCTCTGCGCATCCGGAATGCCAGCGTTATTAACTAATATTGTAACAGTCCCCAGGGCTTTTTCGGCTTGATCCACACAATTCATGATCGACTCATTGTCTTGCATGTCTAATTGGATAGGTACTGCGGTGCCCCCGGCAGCATTAATTTCTTTAGCCAGTGCCTCTAGCCTATCAATTCTTCGCCCCGTGACCGCAACCTTTGCGCCACTCGCGGCGATAACCTGAGCAAACCGCTTGCCCAACCCTGATGTAGTCCCTGTAACTAAAGCTACCTGACCAGATAAATTATTTGACACATTCGGCATTGAGTATTCCGTCACAATGTCCTCCTCTTATTAGTAAATTTTTATTCCGACAACTTACATAGTCGAGCTTCGATAAAGTCTTTAGACAGACATCAATACGTTATACCCACCTCACCCCTCTCACTCAAGTTTTGTAAGCGAACTCACAACGGAGGTTGTTTTGCTAATACCCTCCGTCTTTTGGCCTACTAGTTTTACAGGTGTTTAGATTTTTAATCCCGGCCATTGAAATGATAACTATGCATCAGGCAACCCGCCTTAACAAAAATGAACAAAACTTGAGCTTCTAACCATGGTTCACGGATTGTCTGCAGGATAATTATTGTTTTTTTAAGCCGATCTGATTTCGCGGTTGCCCAGCTGTAAAATTTCGCACGAACGACTTTCGAACTTACAAAAAAATGGTCTAGCTGAAGGCATTACTGTTTCGACGCGAGTGACAGGATATACCCCAGTAGTTTACGTTAGCAGCTCGAGTGTTCTGTCGAATGCTGACCTGAGATAAGCGGCAACAGCTACAATGAATCAAAATCTAACCGAGACAAAACTATGAAGAATGAAAATACACCTGCTAGCCCCCACTTTATATCTCTCGACGAAGCCGAGGGGATGACCGAGGGAACACGCATAACCTTTTTGCCTGGGGTCCAAGCGTTATATGCAGAAGCGCTCAAGAACATATGTTTTGTAAAAGAAGTTCCGATCATCAGGGCTCTGCACCCGTTAATGGGTGTCGACAAAGAAACAGGAGAGGATCGACAGGCACGTTTGTACGAACTCACAAGTCAGACTGGCTTGCCAACTATGTTCCACGATGAAGAAAGACCAAGAAATGTTTGGATTGAGCAACTCGCTCTCGCTGAAAAAATTGGAAGCCCGAGCAGCCCTACGCTGATTTCTAAAAATTTCGAACAGCGAGTCCAAATGTTTGGTTTATGCGCTGTTGTGCTGGCTGAAGATGGCTTGCTTTGGAATATGAGGATCTTATCTGATGGCCCTTTGGGCCGAAAATATGGTTACAGTGAAGAAGCGAGTGCCGCTGCCCCAGCCAAAATTGCTGAAGTAATTACTTTGATCGACACTTGTCTTAACCGACAGGCTGAACGAGGCTCGCGATATCTTGTGGGAAATTCGGTTACGGCAGCCGATATCTATTGGGCTACGATGAGTATGTGCGTCATGGCAACGCCCCCAGAGATTATGCCGGCGACCAAACAAAACAAGGGGATGTTAAAGGGCTTTGCGGCTCTTTCGAAAATGCCAGGGATCGCGAAGGTGCTTTCGAAGCGTATAGAAGATCATCAACGATATATATTAACCACATATTGTGAGACGCCGGCGGTTTTGGGTGGTGACCCCTTATAATTTAATGGATAGATTGGGCGCGATGGCGCGCCCGTTTTTGGTCAAGTGATTAGCCGGCTCTGAGGTTTTAGAGTCTCTTCTATTGACGGTTTGGTAATCGGTGCGCCGTTTGCCCATGAGCCACTGCCGAGTTCCTCCCTCCACTAGCCAAGCCTCCGTGTTGATCTCAAACTCAGATGTGTTAATTTTTCTTATTAAGGACGTGCTCAAAGGAAGCTCTCATGACAATTCATCTACTGGAATCACTTTCGGCACAAGAAGTTGCAACGGCAATACAGCTCTTTCGAGCACATCATGATGACGACCAATCATTCTTTTCTTCCATCGGTTTGAAAGAACCCAATAAAGCTGACGTGTTGGGGGCAAAGAGCATGCCTAGGGTGATTGAGCTATCAGGCGTTGATCGACACAGTGATGGGGGATTTGTTTCCCTAATTGATGTCACAAATATGAGTGTGCTAAATACCACGCGTCTTATGCTCGACGCCCAAGCTGCCTATAATTACATTGATTTTGGTGTTGCTATAAGCCTCACAAAATCTAATCCTGAATGGGTTGCTGCAGTTGCGGCGAGGGGTGTTGATGTTTCAACAGACGAAGCCTTGGCACTTATCCAGATCGATCCCTGGCCAGCGGGGGGTTATGCGCACGAGAGTATTCCAAAAGGGCATAGGGCGTTACGGTGTATTGCTTTTCTGAGAGAAGACGCCGCGGATAACGGCTATGCAAGACCTATCCACGGGCTTATTGCCCATGTCGATATCACCGCTCGGTCTGTCACGCACATCGAAGACAGCGGCATCGTACCTATGCCAACGGCGTCAGCGCGCTTTGATGGCGAAAACAGGATTCCGGCACGCTCAGATCTGAAGCCAATAACTATCACCCAGCCAGAAGGGACAAGTTTCCAGGTTAGTGGAAATAAAATTTCCTGGCAGGGCTTTCAAGTTCGTGCCTCGGTTCATCCCGTTTCAGGTCTTGTTTTGCACGAACTCTCTCTGCAGGAAAGACCCATTCTCTATCGTGCAGCCCTCTCAGAAATGGTTGTGCCTTATGGAGACAAAGATCCAATGCACAGTTGGAAACATGTCCTAGACGCCAGCGAATACAATATGGGGACAATGATTAATAGTCTGAAACTCGGATGTGACTGTCTGGGCGAAATCCATTACTTAGATGCCCATCAGGTCACTTTCGATGGAAATGTTAAAACAATTGAAAATGCTATTTGCATCCACGAAGAAGACTATGGCATTCAATGGAAACACCATGACTCGGCATCAAAGACGACTGAAGTAAGGCGGTCGCGGAGACTGGTTATTAGCTCAGTGTTCACCGTCGGTAATTACGACTATGGTTTCTATTGGTATTTATACCTTGATGGAACTATCCAGATGGAAATCAAATTGACGGGAATTGTTGGCGTAAGTGTTGTTACGAAGGAAACGCTTAACCCGGCCCAGGCGCCTATTATTGGCGAAAATCTATCGTCTCCCGTGCATCAACACCTATTCTGTTTTCGGCTTGACTGGCATTTAGACGGTGGTTCCAATTCATTGTTTGAAAATCAGATCGAGTCGATACCCACCTCTGCAAGCAACCCAGATGGTACCCAGTTTCAATCTGTGTCGCGTCATCTTAAGACGGAATCCGACTCAATTAGAGATAACGCTCCTCACATCAGCAGAAACTGGAAAGTTGTGAATCCTGCTTCAAAAAATAAGTGGGGTGTACCTGTTGCCTATAAACTATTGCCAGCTGCGTCACCGACTTTATTAGCGCAAGCGGGTTCTCAAGTAGCCAAACGCGCAGCTTTTGCAAACCACAACTTGTGGGCAACACCATTCGCTGAGGAAGAACTTAGCGCTGCTGGGCCCAATACGGTGATGCATGCAGGGCAAGGCGGGCTTGCTGAGATGACAGCCGGCAATCGTAATATTGAAAATTGTGATCTCGTGATGTGGCATACAGTGGGCGTAACCCATGTGCCTCGGCCAGAAGATTGGCCCGTTATGCCAGTTGAGTATACCGGTTTTCATCTCATTCCGGTTGGGTTCTTTAATGAAAATCCAACGCTCGACTTACCTAAAAACTGTAAAAGTTAGGTCGTTCGACAGCAAAAGCTCCCTAGTCGAACAGTAAATTTGTTTCTCTGATCGATCAATCTCTAGAGCCAACTATGACAGACAGTAGTGATCAAAAATTTACAGTTGATAATTGGTGCTATCCGCCGCAAAACCGACAATCTTTTCAGCGTATTCAATCTCTCTTCCCCACGGCTCGTATTAGTCGTGGTTTCGGGCCGGTGACAAAATTTAATCATAATTTGAAAGACATCCTGAATATAACTTATATCGGATCGGATGGATCAAAACGGCGCGTGAAGCAAATGTTGGACGAAGGTTACACTGATGCGCTGGTCGTCGTGAAAGACAACTCAATACTATGCGAACACTATTCGAATGGTATGTCAGCCGATAGTGTCCACTTACTCAATTCCGTAACCAAGTCATTTGTCGGTATGCTAGCCGGAATTTTTATAGCAAAAGGACTGATGCGAGAAACAGATTTAGTAACGCAACACGTACCTGAATTGGGTGGTACCGCTTTTTCCGAGTCCACTATCCGGCATCTGCTTGATATGTCGGCAGCTCCAGAATACGGGGAAGATTATGCGGACCCTACTGCAGACTTCTGGAAAGAGGCCTCAGTCGTGGGTTGGCGTCCAGCTTTGAAGACAAAAGAATCTGCGCAGACTCTATTGGCGTACGCAAAAACACTCACCGAAAGTGAACAGTCAAATGGCGAAAAGTATCACTACAGGACTGTCTTTACGAACGTGCTAGGTATGGTTTTAGAGCGCGCCGGCTCAGGTAGTTTACAAGATCAATTGCAAAGTAGAATCTGGCAGAAGCTAGGCCCAGAAAGGGATGCTGCAATTGTGGTAGATAGCAGTGGATTCCCATACGTTGGCGCGGGAATGAACGCCTGCGCTCTTGATCTCGCCCGATTTGGCCAGATGATAATTCAGCAAGGTCAGTATAACGGTGAACAGATTGTGCCAACTGACTGGATCAAAGATACACGCTACGCAGACGACCAGACTAAATCCAATTTTGCGCAGAGCGAGTATGGCGCATTGTTTCCCGGTGGACATTATCGCAATCAGGTCTGGGTGGAGGATGCAGAGAAAGGAATCCTGGTGGCCATTGGAATTTTTGGCCAGATTATCTATATGAATATGCAAACCCAAGTTGTAATTGTGAAACTTTCAACTCATCCCGAACCTGCAGGCCTATTATTTCGGGATAGTTTTATCGCAATGCGAGCGTTATCTGAATTGTTGTGAAGTTGACTGAAATGACAGTTTGCAGGGTGCCTCGTAATTTATTATTTTAAAAGATGTATTGCAGGGGGTCTCCATGAAGGAAAGTAACGGCCAAATTTTTTTTTGGATAATTGGGGCCATCCACCTCAAAACCGACGTTTATATCAATTGATACAGTCTCTACACCCAATAGCCCTTTTTAGTCGTGCTTCGGTTTCAGTAATAAAATTTGGCTTCGATATAAAGGGCATCTTTGGAGCTGTAGCTTGGGGAGGGTTGGAATGAAAAAAGATATCGCTCAAAAGTTACTTGAACTTCGCACTTCGAGAGCGCTCAGCCTCAGGCAAATGGCTGAGCTAACCGGGATAAACCACAACGTGATTCACAAATGGGAGACAGCTAAGACAACACCGAATAGAGCCAGCGTTATAAAGTTAGCAAAAACATTTAATGTCAAAGCAACTTGGCTCCTTTTTGGCGAGGATAATATGAGCGAAAGAAAACTCCAAGACGACTTTAATGTATTAACCGAAAGGTCTCAAAAACACGTTGAGGCATTAATTGCTCTGCTTTTGGAGCTAGAGCAGCTTGGGGGGCCTAATGGAAATAAAAAAGAAAGGTTATAAAATTGATCAATTACTCTGGGAAGATTACGGGGAAAAATGTATCAATGAATCCTTATGTCATCACCATTCTAGCGTGCGCGGAATAAATTTTTATTATCAAGGAAACGATGTTTTTGCGCCTCCAATTTTGAATAGGTTAAAAGAGGCAATTGAAAGCCCTAGCGAAAAAAGCGCAAAAACTATCCTTGCGATTGCCAAGCTCAACAGAGACTACTACGCCGGCTCCGCTAAGCAGACGCTTTTGATTTTTAGTCGCGTGTGCTACGCAGCGGTAAGAATCAATACGGATATCATGTATTTTCGTGTAGCGAAATCGCATCGGGCGGCCATGATTCGTGCCGGGAGAGAAAGGAAGTCATCGCAAGATATGCGTACTTTTGAGATCTATTTAGCAAAGGAAGCTGAGCCCCAATCCTTCGATAACGTTCACGTTGTCAGCTTCTGAAATAAAAAACTTCCAGTTGCAGGCGTAATGTTGACAGTACCGACTTATTGCGCGTAGTGTTCTGCGTGTCTACCTTAGAGAATACGGAATCTAAAGCGCTAATCAGTCTAAAACTTAAATGCGAGGAAATTTATGTTTCGCCGATGCATAAGACGCGTCGTCGGATTTAAATCGTTGAGTTGCATGTATTTTTAAAATACGGATTGCTGGTAATTTTGAATCACTTTAGATTTTGAACGGTTTGGGGGCGTAAGGGACGTAGAAGCCCTGCGAGCGCTGAACGGTCGATCTTACCTATTGATGGGCTTCAATGATGTGGTTGAGGCCCTCCTCCTCGGTCTAGATTCGACCGCTCAGCACCCCATTCTCAACGACCATAATAGAGCGGTAAGGCAAGATGGGACTGCGATTACTACCTTTCAAAATATCGTTCAGACTCTCTCGTAGCTAGCAGACAGGTATTCAAATGCTTATCACCAAGCTTTTGATGCATTGGTTTATTTCAAAAAGAGTACTAGAGCCTACTAGTATTCAATGAAGATATTTCGGATGCCACGTCCTGGTTGCGAACGACTTATCGCTTAATCCCTTTCGGCAAATAGGAAGAGCTTACCAACATCGTTGCATCGGTTAACAGGTGCTACAGAGCTCGATAGGGCTGATGGAGGGCAGCATATCTATACGTAGTGTCAAACCAGCCGGAATTGGAACCCGCATATGGTTAGAATTTCTCCCGTTCTGCTGCGATCGGTCGCTAGAAAGTCAGCTGAAGCCAAACCGTCTCCGCGACCGTCGGTCGCGCTAACAAAGCGTATTTGCGCGTCGTCTAGCTCCATGATGCAGTCTTTTACAGGTCGTCCCACAGCTTTGGCCCATCTCGCGGCCATCGCAACAGGATCGTCGGCCTGTATGTCAATTGCTACGATGTTGGTTACAACGTTGTCCAACGAGTGGTATCGCCAGTCTGGGCCAGCCCATAACCAGCTTTCCGCAGGGACTGCTTGGTCGATAGATAAAATCGCACCGCCAACGTCCTTCGGATGAAGATGAATACCGCGAATGTAAGCATCGTGCCCTTTGATGTCGCCGTCGTGAATAATCCGCGTACCTGCATTCTCAATACGTGTCTTGTGCTCTTCCAGTTCATCGGTCTGGAGCAGTACCATGTAGCCGCCTTCGCCTCCACGACGGTCTAAGAAGCGGCCTGCTGTTGTATCCGGTTGCTTGGGAGCCACAACTTCCAGCAGTTGATCACCAATGGCATATAAGCCATGGCGGAGTCCGAATTGCGAAAGCCCCGGGTCGCGGTAGCAAACTTCTAAGCCAAGCTGATCGCAGATTTCGCTTTCAATGCCTCTTAGTTCGGCAGTTATCAAAGCAATTTGTCTCAGTCGCATCATTAGCTGATCTCTTTTCGTTTATTTTTATCGAAATCAAGTCTATCGAAACGAGTTCTAACTTACGAGATAGGTGTTCTTAGCAGCTCGGCAAATTAACTAAATCTATATGTGTCCTAAAAACCAGACATTGTGATCTTTTTAATCGCATTTTTGCTTCCCGCATATTCCTGTAAACTAACCTCTCATCCATATCGGGAATTATGAAATGCAGTTTGATGATGTCCTCCTCGGACGCCGTAGCGTTAGAGGTTATAAACCAGACCCAGTACCGAAATCACTGATTGAAGAAATTTTAACGCTGGCAATGCGTTCGCCGTCTTCGATGAACACGCAGCCGTGGAATTTTACTGTCATCTCCGGCGAACCCTTGGACCTCATTCGCGCCGGTAACACTGAGCGTAATATTGCAGGTGTGCCGCATTCTCGTGAGTTTCGCATCGGCGAGGCTTTTGCTGGGCAACACCGCGATCGTCAAGTTGGGGTTGCCAAGCAATTATTTGCAGCGATGGGTATTGCGCGTGAAGATAAAGAGATGCGTATGGACTGGGTGCTGCGCGGATTTCGTCAGTTTGATGCGCCAGTCTGTGTAATTATTACTTACGATCGGGTTTTGGCAGACAGCGATGACACTGCTTTTGACTGTGGCGCGGTAACAACAGCGTTGGTTAACGCGGCTTGGTCTCGTGGCTTGGGTGCAGTGATTAACAGTCAAGGTATTATGCAATCGCCAGTTGTGCGCGAGCATGCAAATATTGCTGACGATCAGGTGATCATGAAGGCTGTTGCACTGGGTTGGCCGGATGACAGTTTCCCCGCCAACGCGGTTGTCTCGGAGCGCAGAAGTGTTGCAGACGCAACTTCCTTTTTAGGCTTCGAAGACTAAGTAATGCAAAAAGTGCGGTGGCCAGATACAGCCGGTCGCCGCTACACCCACTATAGTCTTACGCCCTATATTACTCTCTAATTTTTTGCGTTCTGCGCGTTAGCAGGCGGGCGAGCCATTGCCTCAAGCCAAGTTCGTATGATTCTAGTGACTCGAGTATCTAGTTCACTGACCTTGATGCCAAGTCTCTTGGCGTAGGGTACTCGAAAAATTTGGTAGCCCCGGAGCAGGGCGTTTATCGCTACTTGCAGTGCTTCAAGATCGTGGCCGCGGTCAATGTCGCCGCTAACTACTTCTTGGCGCAGTTCGCGGATTGCCGGTTCAAATAAAGGCATAGGGTCCACAGTGTCGTCGCCGTCAATGACCAGCAATGCGCGCAGTTCACTGTCACGCGTACTGTGCTTTGCGAGAAAATGCCGGAGACGAGTTTCTATAAATTTTTGGGATTTTCGGCTAGCGGCCAACGCACTGCTGATGCCTGCGAATTGGTGGCTGATGGCTGCTCGTAACAATTCTTGTCTTGAGCCGAAGTAGTGGTAGATGTTGCCTCGGTTGACCCCGGCGCCCTCAGCAACTTGGCGTAGATTGAGTCCAGCGAGGACGCCGTTATCGCGGATTAGATCTAGCGCAACGTCAATGAGTTTTCGCTCGGTATCTGCGCGATCGCGCTTTTTTCGCTTCTGCGTTTCTAGGCCATTGGATGAAGTTGCCATAGTTTGTTTCCACTAAAGTGAATTGAAATTCGCCCCAATTGGTGTCTTAGCTTTCGCGTCTCGTTATCTTTGGGGTGCTCAGCATTATTGACGCCGCCTGTAGGCTGGAAGCGTAGTTTGGTGCAGGTAAATCTCTTTTAATGTTCGTTCGTCGCCGACCTTGTGGCGGGGCTATGCATCAGTCATAATTTATCATATGAATTTAGCATAATGCTAATAAATGTTGCTGGAAAACTAAGAATGATACAACGAAAAATGCTAGCGGGTGTGGTGCTTACAGGTACGCTGCTTGCCGGTTGTGAAAGGACTACACCGCTAGACCAGACTCAAATCGCTGGGGCATTGGGGCAAGCTGTGTTTGCAACGGACCACACTGTTATTGACCGACGGGTTACGGCCAATCCTCAGCGCAATGCCTACTTCGGCGACTTGCACGTACACACTACCTATTCCTTCGACGCTTATGCCTTTGGCACCTTGGCCACGCCGTATGATGCCTATCGCTTCGCTCAGGGCGAAGCCATCAAGCATCCTTCCGGTTATGACATGCAGTTAAGCGAGCCGCTTGATTTTTATGGTGTCACCGATCACGCAATGTTTATGGGTGTGGCTCCAGTAGCTGCAGATACTGGTAGCGAACTGTCCAAGTATCCTTTCACCGAGGTGATACATGATTTGAATGCGCCTGATAATATGGATTATTGGAGTTTGCCTGATCGGTTGGGCAGCTTCACCAAGCTTTTGGCCGGTTTGGTGCCAGGCATTATTGGCGGCGATATCGAAGCTGAGGAAACCTTGGCCATTACCCGCCGAGCTTGGTCAGACACAGTCAGGGCTGCGGATATGTTCAATGATCCGGGTCGCTTCACCACTTTTGTTGCCTATGAATACACCACTGGGTCTGACGATCGAGGCAACTTGCACCGCAATGTTGTCTTTGAAAGCAGTGACCTAGTGCCGGAAGTACCTTTCTCACGCCTACATTCAAATAATCCTGAAGATCTTTGGAGCTGGATGGACACGCTGCGCGAAGCAGGTGTTGAGTCCATGGCCATTCCTCATAATTCCAACGGCTCTAACGGTCAGATGTTTAAGCTTGTAGATTTTTCCGGGGAGCCTATCGACAATGACTATGCCGTTCAGCGCATTCGTAATGAGCCGTTGGTGGAAATTACCCAAATTAAAGGCACTTCGGAAACCCACCCAAGTTTGTCAACAACAGATGAGTGGGCGAATTTTGAGTTGATGGAATTTCGTGTTGCAACCACCTTGCCCAGCGAACCTGAGGGCAGTTATGTGCGCAATGCTTTGCGTCGCGGTTTGGCGCTAGAGGCACAAGGGGTCGCCAATCCCTATGCGTTTGGTGTGATTGGTTCCAGCGATACTCATACGGGCGCTGCGCAAAACGACGAATCCGAATTCAGCTCTAAGCTGGGTGTTCTATCTTCAGATGCGCAGCTGCGCGGTTCGGTGCCTTTTGGTCCTGCTGAAGGTTGGTTGTTTAATACCCTTGCGCCTCAAGCAATGACCGAGGTAGACGGCGAAACCTATGTGGGCGGCGCTTCGCCAACCTTTGGCGCATCTGGACTTGCTGGCGTATGGGCAGAAGAAAATACTCGCCAAGCCATTTACGCCGCACTGCGCCGTAAAGAGACATTTGCAACTTCCGGTCCGCGTATGCGTTTGCGATTTTTTGCAGGCTACGGTTTACCTAGTGATCTATTGGACTCCACTGACGGGGTGGCACAAGCCTACGCAACCGGTGTCACTATGGGCGCGGATCTTACGCCGCCGTCTGATTCTAACGAAAGTGCCTCTGAGGCTGCGCCGCAATTTGCGATGTGGGCTCAAGCTGATGCCAACAGCGCACCGCTTCAGCGCCTGCAAATTATTAAAGGATGGATAGACGCATCTGGCGAGACCCATGAAGAGGTCATAGACGTTGCTTGTGCCGGTGGTGTTGCAGTAGACCCCGCAACCAACCGCTGTCCAGATAATGGTGCTTCGGTGGATTTAGGCGATTGCAGTATTAGCGCCAATACCGGCGATGCGCAGTTGCGCACCGTGTGGACTGATCCAGACTTTAAGGCTAGTCAACGTGCATTTTATTACACCCGTGTATTAGAAAATCCCACTTGTCGTTGGAGTACTTGGGACGCTATTCGAGCCGGTACAGCACTTCGCTCTGATTTGGCGGCAACGCTGCAAGAGCGGGCGTGGTCTTCCCCTATTCAATATGTGCCGTAATTTTTAGGTCAGCTTGAGATATGCAATAACCAAAGGGCGCGGGGCAGTGGAATGACGAAAATAGGTAAATTAGCAGGTTATGCATTGGCAGGATTAGTGCTTAGCGCATGTAGCGGCGGCACGCAGCCCACCCAAGACCAGCGCGATGCAATTAGAAATCCGCTGCTTGCGACGGACTATACAATTATTGATCGTCGCTCCTCTGATGACAGTGGTAAGAGTGGTAATAGTGTTAGCAAAGATAAGAGTGGCATTGCAGATGCCAATGCGGCAGGCGCGAAGCCAGATGCCCGTCCTCCCGCCAACCCAGATCGCAATGCCTACTTTGGCGATTTGCACGTACACACTACCTATTCCTTCGACGCTTATGCGTTTGGTACGCTAGCCACACCTTATGATGCTTATCGTTTCGCCAAAGGCGAAGCCATTAAGCACCCAGCGGGTTACGCCATGCAGTTGCACGAGCCGTTGGATTTCTATGGCGTTACGGATCACGGTATGTTCATGGGGGTCGCCCCGGTTGCCGCAGATACCAGCAGCGATTTTTCTAAGTATCCGTTTGCTGAGGTAGTGCATGATCTAAATGCGCCGGACAATATGGGTCTTTTGAGCATATTGGATCGGTTGCGCAGTTTTGGCCTTGCTCGTGCGTTAAGCCTTGCCATCGTTAAGGGCGAGGTCGACGTTGATGAGCCGCTGGCGATTACGCGTAGCGCTTGGGCCGACTCGATCAATGCGGCAGATATGCACAACGACCCCGGTCGCTTCACCACCTTTGTTGCCTATGAGTACACAACCACCTCTGATGATTCAGGTAGCCTGCACCGCAATGTTGTCTTCGGGGGAAGCGATCTATTGCCTGAAGTGCCTTTTTCGCGCATCCACTCCCGAGATCCTGAAGATTTATGGGATTGGATGGATACCTTGCGCGAAGCGGGTGTGGAATCTATGGCCATTCCGCATAACTCCAACAAGTCTAACGGCCATATGTTCAAGTTGGTTGATTGGGCAGGTGACCCAATTGATGATGACTACGCCGTGAAGCGTATTCGCAATGAACCTTTAGTGGAGATCACTCAGATAAAAGGTACCTCTGAAACTCATCCGGCGTTGTCCACCCGAGATGAGTGGGCAGACTTCGAGCTGGTGAGCACTCGTGGGGTAGGTGTGGGGCGACCTCAAGCTAGTAAAGTTGAAGGCAGTTATGTGCGCGAAGCGCTGCGACAGGGTCTGGCGCTAGAAGCTCAAGGCATAACCAACCCTTACGCGTTTGGTCTAATTGGCTCTAGTGATACGCACACCGGTGCTGCGCAAAATGACGAATCTAATTTTTTGTCTAAACTAGGTGTCTTATCAGCGGACGGTTCAATGCGGGGTTCTGTTCCGTTGGGTCTTGTTGAAAGCGCCGCATTAAGTCTCCTCCCCGGCCAAGACGTGGCCGAAGTAGGTGGAGAGAATTTTTTGGATAGCCAACAAACGGAATTTGGCGCATCTGGACTTGCTGGCGTATGGGCAGAAGAAAATACTCGCCAAGCCATTTACGCCGCACTGCGCCGTAAAGAGACATTTGCAACTTCCGGTCCGCGTATGCGTTTGCGATTTTTTGCAGGCTACGGTTTACCTAGTGATCTATTGGACTCCACTGACGGGGTGGCACAAGCCTACGCAACCGGTGTCACTATGGGCGCGGATCTTACGCCGCCGTCTGATTCTAACGAAAGTGCCTCTGAGGCTGCGCCGCAATTTGCGATGTGGGCTCAAGCTGATGCCAACAGCGCACCGCTTCAGCGCCTGCAAATTATTAAAGGATGGATAGACGCATCTGGCGAGACCCATGAAGAGGTCATAGACGTTGCTTGTGCCGGTGGTGTTGCAGTAGACCCCGCAACCAACCGCTGTCCAGATAATGGTGCTTCGGTGGATTTAGGCGATTGCAGTATTAGCGCCAATACCGGCGATGCGCAGTTGCGCACCGTGTGGACTGATCCAGACTTTAAGGCTAGTCAACGTGCATTTTATTACACCCGTGTATTAGAAAATCCCACTTGTCGTTGGAGTACTTGGGACGCTATTCGAGCCGGTACAGCACTTCGCTCTGATTTGGCGGCAACGCTGCAAGAGCGGGCGTGGTCGTCGCCCATTCATTACGTTCCTTAGCATTTTGATATTTTTGGTACTTGCTAGCAGCACCTGGTTAGCACGTCTTGCGCCTAGCAGAGCTATATAGATAATTTTGGGGAGGATCTTTGGTTGTTAGAAGCTTTGCAACAGTATCTTTTTAAATTTATTGTCTAGAAGTACTTAGCGGGGATACTTATTGTTTCGCCATGGCGACGGTTTTGCAAAGGTCGCAATGTAGAGGTTTTCCACCTTGTCTCTAGCCCATTGAGTTTTACGCAAAAACTTCAGTGATGACTTAACAGAGGGGTCACTCTTAAAACAGTTGATGTCTATCCTGTCTGCTAAGCCCTCCCAGTTATAGTGATCTACGAGTTTGGTTACAATCGTCTCAAGAGTAACTCTATGTAGTGGATTATTT
>CAJWNY010000040.1 GCA_913043815.1 uncultured Gammaproteobacteria bacterium | reverse complement strand
CAGATGCAGTTGCAGCTCAAAGTAACTTTAAAAACGACGTCAAGAGCACGTAATTCGCCCGTAAACGCATAGATTTTGGACAGGCAAATTAACAAGCGCTCTCAGAATGTCATTCAAAAGAATCATCGGGTTGGATTGGGGCTAGGCAAAATCAGGAGAGATAATATGGCTATCAGTGAAGAAGTATTGTTTTGGTCTACCGTTCGTCAAGCTCGTGCGATCAAGGACGGTGAGTTTAAAAGTAGGGCGTTACTTGAGTTGATGATCAAGCAAATAGAACTGGTCAATCCTAAAATTAATGCAGTCATTGGTCTAGATTTAGACGGTGCGAGGGCGGCGGCTGACGCCGCGGACGCAAAAGTCGCCGCTGGGGAAGAGATAGGTGTGTTGCATGGTATTCCTATAACAGTTAAAGATGCGCTACAAACAAAAGGTCTTCGTTCAACTGGTGGCGCTGTGGAACTGCATAATAATATTCCTGATAGCGATGCACCTGTAGTGAAGGCGATGAAAGATGCCGGAGCGATTGTTTTTGGTAAAACTAATTTGCCAAGGTGGTCTGGTGATATCCAGGCGTTCAACGAGATGTTTGGTACTACTTCAAACCCCTGGAACGTAAGTCGAGTTCCCGGCGGTAGTTCTGGCGGTGCTGCCGCTGCTGTTGCCACAGGTATGAGTTCTTTTGAAATTGGTACCGATATCGGCGGTTCAATCCGTTTTCCAGCCTCTTTTTGCGGAATTTTTGGCCATAAACCAAGCTTTGGTATTGTGCCCTCGACCGGCTATATCGATCACGAAGCCGGCGGTACTACTGAGGCTGATGTGAACGTCGTTGGACCCTTGGCCAGATCTGCCGAGGACTTAAAATTCTTACTAGATTTAATGTTGCGCAAAGATGGACCATTGGTCGCCTCGCTGGCGCAACCGCCAGAAGACATTACGTCGTTAAAAGTGGCGGTTTGGTTAGATGATCCATTTTGTCCATTAGACAGTAAAGTAAGCGCTGTTCTTAATGCTGCAGTAGATAACTTGCAAGCAACCGGTGTATCAATAGATCGCAGTGCACGTCCTGATGTGGACCCTGCGGAAGCTTTCGCCTTAGGCAGCAGTTTAGTGACTTCTGCCATGCTGCAATCAATGCCTGCTGAGTCCCTGCAAGTCCTCAGGGCTGAAGGCGGCGCGTTACCTCAGATTACGCACCGTTCTTGGTTGGATAATCACGCAAGGCGTGAGGCTATTCGCGGTAAGTGGGCTGAATTTTTTGAAAAATTTGACGCGATTATAATGCCAATTAGTCCCGTATCACCGTTTCCTCACGATCAAGACGGGGATTTTGCTTCGCGAACTTTGATGTCTGATGGTAAACATCGACCTTACCTAGATCTTATCCGTTGGACTATTTTAACTGGTATGGCTTATCTTCCATCCACTACACCGCCTATCGGCTTAGACGAAGATGGACTGCCTGTGAGCTTTCAGGTGGTCGGCCGTTTCGGCGGAGATTATACGACAATTCGCTTGGCTGAACATATTGCGAAGCACAGTGCAGGTTACCAAAGGCCTCCGCTAAGCTGATCTTTACAACTAGATTAAACCTGTGTTGGGTAATTTGTCTTAGTGCGGGCGCAGTTATATTAGTCAGCTGGCGGACGAATCGCTACTTAAGTAGACTCCGATGAATAAAGAGCCCGACGTATTGGAATATCTGTATATGTAGTGTGGTCAAATATCTTTGTTTGGCCGTTGCGTCCCAGATAATTCGATTGCTCTGCGGTTGACTTCTTGAAGTAGCTCGACGTAGTTGATGGAAGCCTTATAAAATTCTTCCATTTGGGGATGAATAATTCCCTTATTTGCAAAAAGCTTGTGCTGCCCATCTAGGTGCTTAAATGCTTCAGGGTATAGTCGGCTTACTTCCCCAAACTCAGAAGAAAGACGAAAAACCTCACGGCCGAATTTAACCAGCGATTCCTTGGCACTGTATATCCGGTCTACTAACACTTCAGCTTCTGAATTTTCCAAACTCTTCTCCTTGCCCATCTGTTCTCTACCGGCATTAATAATAATAAGAAGCATTCGTATTGAAAGGATTATCTCCATGGATTGACGTTACCCGTCGGTTTTTAAGGGAACATTGCTTAGACAGCCTTTGAAATGTGCGAGGGTCGGTCTGAGCAAAAAGCAGTATGGAAAAACTTTTATTGAGAATGATTATCATTCGCGTTAATGTAATTTGCATAGGTGAGTCATCTCGGAAAGGTGCACTGAGAGCTCAGCGACTATTCTAATTGGAGAGCGTTTTGCAGCAGATATTTACTTGTCTAGGAATCTCTATAAACACTTGGACTCTGGCTTATGGCCTATTTTTAATCGTTTGGTCTTCGGCTGCATCTGTCTTATCCAGCTTTGAATCAATAACGTCTTGGATTCCCGCGATATTGGGCTTCCCCGTTTTTCTGATGGGCGTCGCCGGTTTAATTTGGCCAGCTAAAAATAAAATCTGGATACATATAGCGATGCTATTTGGATTGATGGGTCTTGCGGGAGGTTTTGATTTTCTAAGCCCCTTATTTTCTGGCGGTAACGTTTTTTCTAATCCTATTGCCGGCTTCTCGAAACTAATGATGCTGTTGAGTAGCGGGATGTTTCTCGTCCTGTGTGTTCGCTCATTCATTTGGGCTCGTAGTCTTCATCCATTAAAAACAAAAGAGTAGTACTTTCGTCTTGAACTCAATTATTCAGATATGTTTAGCAAGATCGGCAACTCCGGAGGATTAGATGGCTGTTACTCCTAGGTCGCTAAGAGTGCTTAAGCAAAGATTAATTTCTCCTAATTTAAAAAGAATTACTTTTGTGGGTGATGACCTCGCTGATTTCTCTATAAATTCGGCTAGCGGATACGTGAAGATTTTTTTTGATGCAAACAGTGCAAGTTCGTCAACTTTAGCCTTGGAGACAAATCAGAAAACCGTAAAACGCTCCTTTACCATTAGGGCTTTTAGAGAAAATGAGTGTGAATTAGATATAGATTTTGTGCTGCATGACGATTACGGACCAGCCTCAATTTGGTCGAATGCAGTGACGGTAGGAGATGTGGTTTCGATAGTGGGTCCAGGGCCGACTAAATTAGTGGATCAAAGTGCCGACTGGTTTGCATTCTTTGGCGATCTTAGTGCGCTCCCTGCGATAGCAGTAAACCTAGAAAAAATACACTCCTCTTCAGTTGGCTTTGCCTTTCTACAAGTTCCTTCAATTGAAAGCTGTATAGATCTAGAGGCTCCATCCGGTGTTGAAATATGTTGGGTGGTACAGCCGAATCCTAAAGAGGCGGTAAACGAGTTACTCAAGAGTCTTCGTGGCCTGACATGGATGAAGGGGAACCCCTACATTTGGGTCGCGGGTGAATTCGAATTAATGCGCGGAGCGCGGAAGTTTTTAAAGTCCAATAAGAAACAGTTAGCGGGCAGCTATATCAGTAGCTATTGGAAATTTGGCGCCACCCAAGAGGGACATCGTAAGGCCAAATTTCTAGATGCAGCTATTTCTAAAGTGCAAATAAATTAAACATAAGAATCGATCAGGTCGCAGCACTTTTGGGTTGGCCCCCACTTTTAAACTAGGTTGCTATAAATTCGAGGAAATTAATTTGGCAAATCTAAGCCCAGAAGACAAGGCAGAGATCATCAGTCATATGAATGCCGATCACCCCGATGCCGTTTTAGCTTATGTGCACTACTTTGCTGGCCAACGAGAGTTTAGCGAAGCCACGTTGGTGGGTATCGATGAAGAATATATGACAATTGAATCACACTACAACGACTCATCCCCAGTGTTGCCGCACGTCACGCACTTCGATGTTGCTTTTTCAAAACCAATATCGAATCTAAAGGAGGCTGAAAAAATGATGGTGACGATGTTTTTCGAAGCAAAAAACGCGCTGGCCTCTCAAGACTGATAGCACCACGAGGTTGTTTGGTAGTCCGAAACCTTAATATACACAGAGCCTTCGCTGACGGTCTGCGGTAGTTCTTCATTTTTGGCGCCACGGTGTTTGGCGGCCATTTGGTGTAGGGCGAGTCGTTGCTTTGAATCTCGAATTATTTCGGCGTTGCCTCGTAATAAAATGCCTTTGATGTCTTTCATGGATGTTCCGGAATCTAAGCTTAAGGCGACTTTTGGGTTGTGCTCTATGTTTTTGACTTTTTGAGTTCCATCTTTACAACCCAAATAAATAGACGAAGATATTCGAAAATATCCGAGGGGCACTGTATGCGGAAAACCGTCGGGGCCAATGCTGGATAGGCAAATCCACCTTGGATTGCTGTCTAGAAATTTTTCTACCTCTAATGTATTCATTTTGCGTGGCATAGATTCCTCCAAAGTATTGTAATATTACATTGCTAATGATTCTCATTCTCATTTAAGATAAGGTCAAGATAATTGTCCGTCAACTATCTTCAAAGAAAAGCGGCTTGTATTGAATAAATTGAAAGAGTGCATTATGAAAAAAATTATATTCTCGGTTTTACTAACATTTAGTTTACCTGTCGTTGCCCATGATGGACCTCTTCTGTCGACCGAACATCTCAGCGATTTCGGACTCTTTTTGATTATGTTGAGCGTTGCGTTTGCGACCCTAAGCTTGATAATGCAAACGAACTCTACATCCGAGTTACGAGAGCAAACTACTTCTATGAACTCCGAAGATTCTCAAGCTAGAGATCCTTCTTCCCTAAATTTTGGAGTAGAACAAGCTAATGTTTAGATCTCTAAGGACAGTTTCTGCACATTGCGACATTCCTTGCAAAGTATACGACCCTGCTGTCGCGCTAGTCTCTGCACTAAGTGTTGTGAGATTGATCGATCTGATCCTTGAAATAGAAAGTCCTTCTTCTTTGGCTAACATTGCACAGCTTTCGAGGCTTGTCGCGGAGAAAGAAAATCAGGCCAAAATCGTAAAGTTAGAAGTTAGCACTATTTGGGGCGACTATTTTAAGGCACCACAAATTGAAAGGCATCCTGGAGTTCACGCTTTAGTTCATCAAATAATGCAAACTGCTTCTGCCTGTAAGCAGGGGGTTGACCGTGTAGCGGGTGAGCATCTAGTAAAGCAACTTAACGAATTTGCTGAAATGTTTTGGTCTAGCAAGGGCATTGCTACGAAAATGGTCGTTGCACCGTACCCGCCAGCGTTGCGCGTATGTATGCCTGCTCTAGAAGATGGCTGAATTTTTTCGTGTTGAAGGTAAGAGTATGCTTCCGACACTTCGTTCGCATGACGTCCTTCTAACTTTTTTACCGCAAAATATTAAAAAAGAAGACGTGGTTGTTGTTCAAACGCATTTGGGTTTAGTGGTGAAACGCATACATGAATTTCATGGTGAAACGGTTATTCTGCGAAGCGACAACAACGTTATTGAATCGTCTATATGCAATACACCCATAGCGGTAGAGGACGTTGTAGCAAAAGTTCATTGGAGATTTCGTCTGCCATTGTCCTTTGCTCGCCTCTAGGAGGTGTCAATAACGAAAAACTTACTTAGACTTTTAAAACTCAAGGAAACACTATGAGACAGCTCCAATTTTTTGCCACATTGTTATTGATGAATGCGAGCGTTCAGTTCGCAAACGCCGATGAATGCGTGGTTGCAATCGATGCGGGTGACGCGCTTTCTTACAGCAAGCAAGCAATTACCATCCCCAGTAGCTGCGCATCGGCGACTATCAACTTCACACATAACGGTTCGCTGCCAGCTGCTGTAATGGGACATAATTGGGTCCTCGCCAAAACAGCAGATTTACAGGGGATTCAAAACGATGGGAATGTTGCTGGCATGTCGGGAGGCTACCTCAAAGATGGAGACTCTCGAATTCTGGCTGCGACGAACATAATAGGTGGCGGAGAATCTGCCAGTATTACGTTCCCCACAAAATCGCTTGAAGCGGGAGGAGACTATAGCTTCTTCTGCACAGTTATGAGCCACTCTGTTGTTATGAAAGGTTCTTTCACTATCTCAGGTTAGTAAACTCGTTAATCGCTAAGCAAACGGTGCGCTGCATGGTGCAGGGCACGGTGCTACCTAAAATAGCGGTTTAATTACTTAGATTTTCATAGCTACTTACTTCCGAGATTTATGAAGTTATTCAACAAGATTCCACCAGAGAGGGCGCTACAGTGATTAGAAATAATTTTGATGTCAAAACTGCTTCTCGAAAACTTATATGTCCGATGTTGGCAGCGATCTGTCTACTTGTAAGTGTAATGGGTTGGACGAATGAGGACTCATCAGACGTTCAGGTGCAAAGATTTACGTACTCTTGGCAATTTCATAATGATAGCGAACTGTCGCCTCGCGGCGGCACATCTAAAGGCCCAGTGATAACCAAGCTCTCTGAAGTCAATCCATCTTGGTTGGAACTGCAAAAGTCCGGGGCGTCCAACTTTGAAAAAGATCGGATGGCTATACTGTCTATGGCAGGCGAGTATCAAGCTTCTTTTGATTTTATAGAAACGATCGGTTTTGCTGAAAATTACAGCCCTCAAAACCCCTATCAATCTTGGGGAACAGAGTACATCTTTGTAGTCGAAAACCGCGAGAGCTTCATCAGTTTACAACATATCCTAGTAATGACGGTGCAAACTCCAGATGGAGAAATGTCAAAGCCTATGACGATGAAGCACTGGCGTCAGGACTGGTCTTATGAGGACAGTGAATTGAATGTCTATCAAGGGAACAATACTTGGCGCATGAAACAGTTGCCGGCTAAAACAGTGAAAGGGCATTGGACGCAGGCGGTTTATCAAGTGGATGACTCGCCACGATACGAAGGGTTCGGCAGGTGGAAACATTATTCAGGTACTTCGTTTTGGCTAAGTAGTGAAACTCGTCGTCCCGTGCCCAGGCGTGAAACATCTGTTCGCAGAGATTACGATTACTTACTTGGCACCAACCGACACACAATAACGCCGACAGGTTGGACGCAAGAAGAGGATAACCTTAAAGTAAGGATCGTCGAAAAACAGGCTAATTCATCTCCTAAAATTGTCGTTGTCGCAAGAGAGGCGGGGTTAAACCGTTATGAAAGGATAGTTGGATTTGATTTCTCGCCTGCACGCGAATTTTGGGAAAAAACGAGTCCTTTTTGGGGCAAAGTTAGAGCGAAGTGGAAGAATTTGCTTGATCAAAGTGCTCAATATCAATTGGTGGGAGGCGCTGCTGGCACATCTTATCTAATGAGCGTACTTGTAGAGGGCGACAAAATATCGCGAAATATCGTTTCTGATAAAAATCAAGATGAGTTTGTAGAAGAGCTTTTTGAGCAATTTGTCGAAGCGGAGAATGATTGAGGTTTAGATATTTAGGCCCGAAACACAAAGAAACGGTTTGTTTCCCCCGGATTTTTTCTATTCGTCCTGCGCCGATCAATAAAAAAGTGGGTACGATCAGAAGATTCGTTATGTCCAAGCCTTTCCTGTTTTAGCTAGGGCCGTCAGTCGGCCGTGGAGTCAAAAGATCACTTCATTATGTTCTTCGAGAAAACGGTTTTAAGAGCTTTTATCAGTGGCATTTCAAAGCTTTTCATTAGTGGATATTAGTATACTTTCAGTTAATTCAGAGGTGGTAGTGGCTGTATGTTGCAAGCTTTAGGTAACAATCGTAAACGCGCAAGATCTGACGAAGAGAAAGCGCTTCGCCGTTCGCATATTCTGCATGCTGCAGAGTCTATTTTTGCTGACGTAGGTTATGAATCGTTTTCGATGGCTAAACTCAGCAAAGAGGCCGGTGTCGTAAAGGGGACTTTGTACCTGTATTTTGATACGCGGGAAGAAGTGTTTTTGGTGATGTATAACAGAAGCCTGAAACGTTGGGGAGAGGCTTTTGTTAGTAGCCTAGGAGCTAGCATGAGCGATTTAGAATACGCCGAACTATTCTATACAACCTACACTAACGATAAGGGTTATAGCTCCCTTGCAGATCGCCTAGAGCAAAGTATTAAGCATAATGTATCGCTGAAGAGTTTCGTTAAGTCGAAACGCCTTTTTTGGGAAAGAGTGGGGCAGATAATTAAAGCAAGCGCTCCCGTATTAGGGCTAACTATGACTCAGTCTGCAGAGGTTTTTCGGGCTTTGAGTGTGCTGATGGTTGGTGCCATGAGGGCAGATCAAGCGCCTGCTTTTGAGGACGAAACTATTCCAACGGATGTACAAGCGGTGCTTGCTTTGTTTTCGTCAAAAGATTTTTTCATGAATAACGCAAATAGGCTAATTGTTGCTATTCGCTCTGATAAAAGCGAATTTCGCGCCGGCGAGTTGAGACCAACTCAAGTGCTTGGAAGTGCGCCTGATGCTTTCGCATAAGTTGGTGGGTGTCCACTTAGTTCATCCGCCTCTTTTGCAGTCCAATCCAACTTAATTAGTTAGACTCGCGACTTGGCTTTATCTCGGTCGTTCCTAGTCTAGTCCGTTATTATTTGACTAGGATGATGCGCGATACACCGTTAAATTCTATGCCTAGTGGGTCTAGCCCAAGGTGTACTAAGCGGTATTCCCCCGCTTTTAAATTTAGAGGTATTTGCCATTTTAGAGTGGCTACCAAAGCCTCTCCTTCTGTGCGCCAGCGCACGGTTGTATCCCAATCACCATCGTTAACCAGTGCTTGCCAGTTCTCTGCGGTTTTACGCTCTACAGTCATGTAGTTGTTGCCGGTTGCATAGTTGGCGGTAGGGTTGCTCGACCAAAATTCGGCTTGGACAGTTTCTCCCCTGAGATACTTGGTTTTAGTTGCGTCATTTTTAGTCAGCGTATCGCCATAACTCGCGTCCTTAGGCAATGGCGGCAGTGGCCGGGTTGGTGCAACATAAAGTTGCGCCTCAGCTGACTTGCCGCGCCAATCATCGTAGGGTGCAGAGGACTCAATAGATGAGCCCGTATTCAGACTACCAGCAAGCTCACTAGCAATTTTTTCGTACGCCGGTAACGTCCAGCGTCCATGCAGGGTGTGTCCTCCCTCGTAGTGTTGAATTAGATACTCTTCTGGCGTGGTGACATAACCTGCATAGCCGTTGGCGTAGCCCGCGATGACGATATGATGCGCCCAGTCGTCAAGCTGACTCATAACGGCTGCGCGTAAGCGACGTCCAGCCATGGTTGTCACTTCAGTGGGTAGAGCTAGAATGACCAGCTGCCCTATGCGGGCAACTGTTACCGAGCGGATCTGTGATTGGAGAGAGGGCTCCCCTGTGCCGGTTTCAAACAATATTGGCTTGGGTGCCTGGCATACTCGGACAGATTCAGTCCACTTTGGCGCGCCCGTTAACCAACGAATCAAAAAGTCCAAAACAACGCGTTGTTTTGTCATGCCCTCGTTAAACAAGAAATGTCCGCCGCCATCTTCGGTAGATCCACCGGCAAAAGAATAACCATAGGCTGAGGGGCAAGTTGTTTGAGAACCTGCGTGAGTATAACTTTCGCCTACCTCGTAATTGGCCAGGTTTACGTATATCTGTCGGGTTTCAATGGCGCCACTAAGCACCTCTTGAGCACTCGCAAATATTTCTAGCGCAGTTTCTAATTGGCGCTGGCCCATGATTTTGGTTGTTTCAACATCGGTTTCTCCGGGCCCAGTATTATTCAGGTTTGTATTTGGGGTAACGTCTCCGGGGTCGGCTTGTGCAAAAGCTGCAACGAAATCGTCTTTATCACTATAAGTTGTGCCACGTAATTGCTCCATTTTTAGTGATGCATAGCCCTTATGGTCTCCAGAAATCAGCGGATTGTAGAAGTTCATAGCAGTGGGGTGAAGTGCATACCAGTTGAGCATACCGATTGGTCCTGAATCATCGACAAACTTTAACAGGGTCATTTCAGTGGGTGTGTTTTTTGCGTATTGATCGCGTTCCTCCTGTGGATTTTCTAAATAAGCTGTCACCGAGCGGTTAGCGCCGGCGTCAGTCACGCTACCTTTACCAAGCAAAATGTTACCGGGTTGTAGGTCCTCGTGTGCGCTGACAATAGATGCGGTAATACCTTCAACAATGACAGCGAAGTGTTCTGGGTAAAATCCGCCATCTAAGCCGGTGTTGGAGCGCGAATGCCAATAGCCACCCGGACCAGCGTGGGTGTGAGTAGCGCTTAGAATGACATTGTCTATGCTATAGGTGTCGCCATAACGCCGTTGTAGCTCGTCTATGACACCCAAAGTTATATGATGTTCGATGCTGCCTATGTCGGCGCTGACAAATACCAGTCGTTTTGCTGGGTTGTCATCTTGAGCAATGACAAACGCCCGAGCGCGCTGGCGAATATGCAGGCCTTCAGTTAACTGGTCTGCACGCCCAAACCCCCACATCTGAACGCCATAAAGGGGCCCTGTGACATCAGCAATGCCGCGACCAATCAGATAAGCGTTTGCAGAGTCCGCAGCATTGAGTCCACTGGACAAAAGTATCAGCAGAAAGAGAACGGCGCTTTGAAGGCGGTATTTTCTGCTGCGAAAAAAGCTTTTGATCTGTCCTGTGATCATTGAAATGGTCCGTGTGAAGGTAGAGATGGCAAACTATAGCACCGCCGCGTCGATTTCTAATCAGTTGGGGCTTATTCCAAGTTTAATTTCGAATAGCAGGGTTTGCTCTTCTGAAAACGCTGTATTAAAAATATGGTTACTGCCTTTCGACACTGGTTAAGCCGTTAATTGATCGGAAGTAGTAAAAAAGCACAAGGTTTTGATCCCGATTTCAGTTCGGATATGAGCGTTTATGCAAAACCAATAGAGCGGCTACTTCCGCTAATGAATATTTACCTTGCAAGGCGTGTTGTAGGTGAAACTGTGCGCGTGGACAAAAAAATTCGGGTGATGAACTGGGTTTAAGTTTAGCTCAATAGGTTGCATCTAAATTATCTGGAAGAGAAGGCATTCTGTCGTGTTGCAACAGCATGAGCACCGCGCGATGAATGTATTACCGCAAACTCAGTACTTGCGTGCCTTATTGGTCGGTTAACGCATTGCAATACGCTCCTAGATTAGAGATTTGGTATTGCGTTTTGCCATATCTTATCCGACGAGTGAAGCCGTTTGTTGTTGTTTGATTTTCACCGGTAGATACGAAAGCCGGCCAAGGTGGCCGGCTTTTTCTGTTCCCATAAAAAAGTTTCTCTTGGAGAGGTAGTTACAGTGGTTGCTGAATCATCAAATGGGATTGATGCAGGTCATTAACGCAAGTTGCGGCAGGTTGCATGCCGGCTTTAGCCATTGCTTTTGGCATAGCGCCGCTTCGAACGCTGTCCATTAGTTTAGCCATATCATTGGTGGCTCCAGTAAGCATGCCGACATAGTCAAAGCCGCTGATGCCGAAAGCGGGTACGAAAATACTGTTGGCAACATTGGCACCCGCTGTCTTATTCATTAGCTTCGTCATCTTAGGCATAAACTCCATAGCATCTTGCATGGTCTTGCCGTCATTCAACTGGCAAACGCTAGTAATAAGCGGCTTTTCCTGAATTGTAGGTATTGGTCCACCAACATTACGCACGCCAAGAATTACAGGCTTGTCACAAGTAACCATATCGTAAAATTCCCCGACCACTTTCTGACCCTTAGTTCCAAAAGTCTCGTTGCTCGCGTAGTAGTCTACCCAGGTAGGGAAGTAGTTTACCCACCGAATATCAGCTTCATCGTATGGGGGATTGATTGCGACAGCTTCCCATAGGTAGCTGTTCATTTTTAGATTGTTTGCGGTGGCAAATTTATTGACGGTGTTTTTGCCAAAAGCCACTACATCGGCTGCACTGACACCATCGTTCAATGTGCACTCGTAGAGTACAGAGACGACGGCGTTAGTAGGCGAGTGGTGGTCGGCAATGCTTTGGGTTGAAAACCCCAATGCGCAAAGTATAAGTATGATTTTTTTCATTATTATTATCCCTCTATTATTTTTATTTATTGTTGTTATTCGCGATATCGCTTAAAGAATCTATAACAGCGTAGCTGGGTCCTCAAGGCTTTATATATGTGGCTTTGAGAGTGCTGCTAAAGGCCGCAATTTTGTACATATATAACTGGGTTGGCTGCATTATTGCGGAGCGTTAGGGCTATAAAAAAGTACTGTAATGGGCTGGATTTGCAGGATTTGATTTATAGAGTTGGATCAGCAGAGTTGGATAGACATTTAGCGTCTAAAACTATGTTAGAAGTAGTTGCATTCGGGGCGTGAGTGATACGGTTCTGGGGGATCGCTACACGATGATCAGCCAATAAAATGATTGATCGGCACCAGGGAACTCTGATGCCGATATGAGCATACCGTCGGCGGGCAGTTTAAGCTGTAGCCACCGAGTCGCTAGCCCTGCGGCGGAGCAGTACGCCGGCACGGTAGTAGTGGAAGATGCTCCAAACAATGATAACTAAGGTGGACATAAGTGCGTAGCGCAAGCTGTCGTTGCCATAGGCAGGTACAAATTGATCGCTTAGGAAGCCTACTGTGAATGGACCAAGTCCCAAACCAATAATATTAACTATAAACAAGTTAATGGCAGCAGCTACGGAACGCATGTGCAGTGGAGTCTCATTTTGGATAAGCGCAAACCCTGGTGCCACATAGACTGTGCCAAGCGCAGCAGGGATAGCATAGGCCCAAATTGCAGCAGAAGCGGTCTCTGCCATAAAGGCAAGATAAAGCATGGGAATGGTAAAAATGCTGGCGATTGCGATTACCCACGGTAGCCATTGTGGACCCCAGAGGCGCGCAAGGCTATCGGCTAGACGACCACCCATATAAATGCCCAAAGCGCCGCCAACGCCAATGAGTAAGGCTAAGTAACTGCCCACGGCGCCGGTACCCATTTCGTGTATACGCACGAGATAAATAGGTACCCAAATAACGGACGCGTAGCCCGTAAAGGCTACTAAAGTGCCGGCGATAATAACGTTTCGGAGCACGTGGTTGTTCCAAAGAAATTTGACCACATCCCAAAACGGCGGTGGTGGCTTTATCTCAGTGATGTTCTCGGAGTAACCCCTTGGTGGCTCTTTTACTGTGTAACGTACAAGTGCTGCCAGTAAAATGCCCGGCAAACCCACTACAACAAACGCAGTTTTCCAACCGTACCATTCGTTAATCCAGCCTCCCACCAAGAAACCGATCAAAATGCCCCAGTTAATGCCGGTACCAAAAATTGCCATGGCTGTTGCACGGCGCTCAGGTGGATACAGGTCAGCAATCATAGAATGAGAGGGTGGGTTGGAGCCGGCTTCGCCAACACCAACACCAATTCGTAATAGCAGCAATTGGGTAAAGTTTTGCGCCGCACCGCAAAGAGCGGTCATGAGGCTCCAAGTAAAGACAGAAAACGTGATGAGATTACGGCGATTACGACGGTCAGCCCACATAGCCAAAGGCATGCCGAGTGTTGCATAAAAAAACGCGAACATGATGCCGGTTAATAAGCCTAACTGCGTGTCAGAGATCATTAATGACTCTTTAATAGGCTGGCCCAAAATCCCCATAATTTGGCGATCGACATGGCTAGAGGTAAAAACCAGTACAAGTACAAACAGGGTATAGCCGCGTTGGCGTTCAGAAATTTCAGGTTCGTTAAGGTTCTGCAAAACTGCATCTCAAACAAGGAAAGTTACGCATTGTGACATTGACGGTGGGGTTGTCATAGTCGGAGGGAAGGACGTGTTGGGTGAAAGGCAAGTTGACCTAAAGTGGCAGATATAAGTTGCTAGTGCGCCGATGCACAATTTAGCCGTTAAATACAGGCCGCTATAGCCTTGGTCCCTTTTTTGTGTTCCGACGGGCAATGAGAATCACCGCCATAAGTTTGCTTGATTTAACCGGCTTTCAGTTCTTTTGAGTTTCCAATAAACTTCAAATTTCTTCGACGAGTAGTTTATGCAGGCATCCATTGTCATTGAGGCAAAGTTTCGTGGACCCCCAGATTCAGGCAATGGTGGATATATAAGTGGTGCGTTTGCAGGTCACCTCGACGATGCAGTCGACGGAGCGGGTGATGCAGTGCAAGTCACGTTACGTGCGCCGACGCCTTTAGATGCGGAAATGCAGGTAATAGGTGTAGACGCCTATCACTTGGATGTGAAGCAGGGGGATGTTTTGATTGCTCAAGCTGAGCGGGTTGAGCTTTCGATAGATGTGCCTGAACCTCCCAGCTTTGCGGCTGCCGCCGCTGCGGTGAAGGATTCTTTGGCTTTGCAACCGGGTCTTAATAACCTTGTCCTTGGTGGATTGGGTTTTCATCCAATTTGTTTTTGCTGTGGCGCTGATGTGGATGCTACTGAAGGCCTGCGTGTATTTGCTGCGCCTGTTGAAGGGTTTGATGGGGTTGCCGCCGCTTGGCAGCCTGATGCTTCGTTTGCAGATGAAGAGGGTTTTTTGCCGTCAGCGGTTTTGTGGGCTGCGCTGGATTGTCCTGGGCAGTTTGCTTTTATGAATGACGGCATTCGTACCGGCTTGCTGGGTCGTATGACGGCGAAGATTTTAAAGCCTGTTGCAGTTTCTGATCAGATTGTTGTTATTGGTTGGTGCATCGGCATTGAAGGCAAAAAACACTTTGCCGGTACTGCGATGTTTAATCAGCAAAGCGAGTGCTGTGCGATTTCTAAGCAGGTTTGGATAGGGCGGCAGGATTAGTTGTCTTTTGCTTAAAGGGCCCGAAGATTTGTAGGCACTCTAAACCGCAAGTTGTGCTGACTGTGGCCTATAGGTTAATAATGTCTGCGATGAACTAAGGGGATTGGGTGATGAAGATTCGTACAGTTGTGGCTGGTTTTTCGTTATTGGTTGCTGGGTTAATTGGTGGCGCTCTCCTAGCCGGTCAGCTTTATAAGGCTACAGATTTACCTACACCCACAGGCGCGAGTAAGACGTTACAACAAGCCATTGTTGACGCGGGCAAACCTGATATTGCCTTAAAAAAATTGTTGGTGCCCCAGAGTGCGGATCAATGGCGGAGTGCTATTGCCTTGCGCGCCGAAAGCCAAACAGTTTCCCTCGATGAATTGGCATCTGATCTTAATTTGACCATTACTCGGGATATGATTGCTGGCGTTGCCGTTCATCGAGTGGTGCCTAATGACGTGGTTTTAGGCAAGGGTCTGTTCATTTATGTACATGGCGGAGCTTATGTCTTTGGTGGGGGCGATGCGAGTGTTGGAGAAGGTGCCTTAATCGCTGCTCGTTCTGGTATTACAGCAATTTCCATTGATTATCGTATGCCCCCTGACGACCCGCACCCTGCTGCGGTGACTGATTTAGAAATGGTTTATCGAGCATTATTGGAAACTCACGACGCTACCAATATTGGTATGGGCGGGACATCTGCTGGTGGCGGGTTGAGTATGGCTGCGGTGCATCATTTCAAAGCTTTGGGTTTGCCGATCCCTGGTGCCTTGTACTTAGGTACGCCTTGGGCAGACCTAACTAAAACTGGCGATACGATGTTTACCTTGGAAGGTATTGATCGAGTGTTGGTTACCTACGACGGGATTCTAGAGGCGGCTGCGCTTCTCTATGCAGACGGTGAGGATTTGAAAGACCCATTACTATCTCCTGTTTATGGTGATCTTGCTGGCTTTCCAGCAACGTATTTAGTTACCGGTACTCGGGATATGTTCTTGAGCGATACGGTTAGAGTTCATCGCAAACTGCGCAACTCAGGGGTTGAGGCTGACCTTAACGTGTATGAGGGGTTGTCGCACGCGGAGTATGCGTTTGTTGCTGGCTCTCCTGAGCATGAGGCCACTTACAGAGAGTTGGCTGAGTTTTTGCGCCGGCATCTAAAGTAGCGAAAAATTAGCCAAGGCTAGCCTGTGCTAGTAAATCCAAATAGTAGCTTGCTCAAAAGGCTTGTTGTCTGCAGGTGTAAGTTACCTTTTAACTCAATTTAGATTTTTAACACTTGCTCACTGTTGTTTTTAGCTAGGCTTTAAATAGTTCTGTTTCAATATCTGCAAAGGCTTTGAATTCTACTGCGTTACCACTGGGGTCGTGAAAGAACATAGTGGCTTGTTCGCCGACTTTCCCTAAAAATCTGATATGCGGATCTATTATAAATTGTGTTTTTTTTGCAATTAGACGGTCGCGTAAATTTTTCCATGTATGCATTTCTAACACTACGCCAAAGTGAGGGATCGGTACGTCGTGGCCATCTACCGGATTACTTGGGTCGGCATTAATAGTTTCATTGTTAGCTACCTCATGACAAACCAGTTGGTGGCCGAATAAGTTGAAGTCTATCCACTCACTGCTGCGCCTGCCGATGCCGCATCCCAAAACATTGGCATAAAAATCTTCTGCTGCGCTTAAATCTGTTACCGAAATAGCGAGGTGAAAAGGGGTGAGCTGCATATTGTTAAACCTATATCTTCTGGTGTTGTGGTAAGAGGTTGAGTGTGATCGAAAGCGGGTAGAATTTTTCTGTGAAATGTCTCGTCCGATCTTATGCGAAAGATAGCAAATGAAGGGTAAAATATCCTCAGTACTTTCTACTAGTGCGTTCCATTGGTACTTTTTAATGGCGCTGTTATTTTTGACGAGACCAAGAGATCTTTTGGGCCGTGAGAGAAGGTGTTCTTAGCGCGCTTGGCGTTAGTGAAAGTCTCGAGACTTAAAGGGTGTTTCGTGGGCTTGTACATCTTCTAATAGTTCGCTGGCATCTTCTACGTGTCCCGCTACCACATGGATGACTCTGCCTTCGCGTTCCACAACGCCTTTAAATTTGAGTAACTGGCCTTGCAGTAATGCGGCGCGAAAGCGTGCCATAACCGTGGCCCAAATGATGATATTGGTATTGCCGGTTTCATCTTCTAGGGTCAGAAATATCACACCGCTGGCAGTGCCCGGTCGCTGTCTGCCTGTGACTAGTCCGGCAATACGAATTAGCTGTCCAGGCCTGCATTCCTCTAAGTCTTGTGCGTGGCAGAAGCCCTTTAATGTGGGGTGGTTACGTAGCAGCGCCATGGGGTGGGGGCCTAAGGTTAAGCCTGTGTAACGATAATCGTTGAGCATGTCTTCGCTCACCGAGGGGGTATTCAAATAGACGTTTTCATTAGTCATGGCGTATTGCGTTTGTGGTCGCTCTAAAGCTAATGGCGCCTCTATGCCCGTGACATCCCAGTGTGCTTGATGTCTGTGGCCGACTAATCCGGTCAATGCTCCAGCTCGGGCAAGAAAGCTCAGCTGTTGATCATCTAAACCTGCACGTCGCGCTAGATCTTTGGCGTTAGTAATATCAGCGCTACTTCGTGCTGCACAGATACGTTCGCCGGCTGCTCGGTTTAGGCCTTTCACCATACGTAAACCTAAACGCAGCACAGGTTGCTGAAGGGCCTTTTCTGGTGGCTCTAATGTGTGGTCCCATTGGCTAGTCGCGACATCTATCGGGCGCACAATGACTTGATGGCGTTTGGCATCTTGTATGAGCTGTGAGGGTGAGTAAAAGCCCATAGGTAAGCTGTTCATCAAACCTGCGTAAAATGCGGCGGGCTGGTGGCATTTTAGCCATGCGGAGATGTACACCAGTAGTGCGAAACTGGCGGCATGAGACTCTGGGAACCCATATTCGCCAAACCCTTTCATTTGATTAAATATGCGTTCTGCAAATTCTTCACTATGGCCGTTATTGCGCATGCCGTTAATCAGCTTTTCGCCAAAATGTTCTAAGCCGCCGCGTTTTTTCCATGCCGCCATAGCCCTACGTAGTTGATCAGCTTCCCCGGCGCTGAACCCGGCAGCCACCATGGCTAGTTCAATCACTTGTTCCTGAAATATAGGAATGCCTAACGTGCGCTCTAACACCTTACGTACTCCGGGGCTGGCATAGGTGACGGGTTCTAATCCTTGGCGGCGACGTAAATAGGGGTGGACCATATCGCCTTGAATTGGCCCCGGTCTGACAATGGCCACTTCTATCACTAGGTCATAAAAATTTTGGGGCTTTAGCCTGGGCAACATAGCCATTTGCGCGCGAGACTCAACTTGAAAAACGCCAACGCTGTCGCCGCTTTGCAGCATTTGATAAGTGGCTTTATCTTCGGCGGGAATTTTCTGAACGGTTAACGGGCTGGACACTTGGCCGCTGCTGTAACACAGGTCTAAGGTTTTGCGTATGGCCGTCAACATACCCAGTGCCAGCACATCAATTTTTAACAAACCCAGCGTTTCTATATCTTCTTTATCCCATTGAATAACCGTGCGTTCTGGCATGCTGGCATTTTCTATAGGCACCAGTTGGGTCAGAGGACCGCTGGAGATGATAAAGCCGCCAACATGTTGAGATAGGTGTCTGGGGAACCCTAAAATTTCATTAAAGAAACGAAAGAACTGTGTGGCCTGAGGGCTCTCCGGGTCTAGACCTATTGAGCGGAAGCGCTCGTCCAAAACATCTTTGTTGTCCCACCATGCAATAGACTTAGATAACAGTTCGAGTATGCCAATGTCTAAGCCTAAGGCTTTACCCACGTCACGTATGGCGCTACGTGGGCGATAAGTAATGAGTGTGGCTGCCAGTGCCGCACGATCGCGACCATAACGTTTGTAGATATATTGAATTACTTCTTCGCGCCGCTCGTGCTCAAAATCCACATCAATATCGGGTGGCTCTTTACGCTCCATGGAAATGAAGCGTTCAAACAAGAGGTGCATACGGGCGGGATCAACTTCTGTGATAAACAGGCAGTAACAAACCGCAGAGTTGGCGGCTGAGCCGCGACCTTGGCAAAGAATATTTTGGCTGCGGGCAAATTGCACAATGTCTTGTACGGTTAAAAAATAGTGTTCATATTGCAGTTGCGCCACTAACAATAATTCTTTTTCTATCAGTGCCTGGGTGTCCTCAGGTATGCCTTGGGGCCAGCGCTCTTTGGCGCCGGCAAAGGTCAGTTGGCGCAAGTAGTCCTTGGGGGTTAGATGCGGGGGCACTAAATCATGTGGGTACTCATAGCGCAGTTCCAGCATATTGAATTGGCATAGATCTGCAATTTTTACACTTTCAGCCAGCATTTCTGGTGGGTATAGGATTGCTAGTTCTTGTAATGACCGTAGGGTGCGCTCGGCATTAGCAAAGCCCTGATAACCTAACTCATGAACATTGGTGTTCAGTTTTATAGCGGTAAGCACATCCTGTAGTGGCTGGCGCTCGGGGCAATGGGTGTGTACATCATTGCTGGCCACTATGGGTAAACCTAGGCGTGAAGACAGAGTGAGTGCATGTGCAGTTTTGTCTAAGTCTTGGCCGTCTCTGAATAACTCTAGGGTAATCCATAGCCGGTTAAACAATGTTTTTAACGCTTCGCCGGTTTGACCTTGAGCTTCAATACTTTGTCCTCCTGGCACCCATAGGGCCAAACAATTTTTCAGACCCCAGCGAAAATCTTCTAAGTACACTTGGTAGGAGCCTTTTTCTGAGCGGCGGCGTAATTTGCTGATGAAGGTTGAGAGCTGGCCATACGCTGCACGATCTGGGGCCAATAAGATCAGTTTGTGTCGTCCGCTGGAAATGCTTGGGTTGCTCGAGAATCCTTCTTCTTCGTCTGAAGCTTCAGGGCTGATGATGAATTCCGAGCCTATAACCAGTTTTATGCCGCATTCTTGCGCAGTTTTATGGGCTTTTACTAACCCTGAATATGAGCATTCATCTGTGATGGCAATGGCTTTATAGCCTAGCTCATAGGCGCGCTGAACCATTTCCTCTGGGTGCGATGCGCCGCGCAAGAAGCTGTAGTTGCTAATGCAATGCAATTCAGCAAATGCCGGGACTGCTTGTTGAGCCTTTTGTTGATAGCTAGGTTGTGTATTCGGTGTAGTTAAGCCTAAAGAGGCATCTAAGTCTCTCATGCGAAATAACCGTGTAAATACCACTGGCTTGCAGCCGCCTTGACGCTGTTACTTGCTATAGGTGTTTTGTTTGGCGATTGAGTAAAGGCCCAGCAAAGTGCGCCGTGTTTATGCTTTGCAATATAGTAGTCGCGAAAAATTGTGCACTGCTTAGGCTCTAAGTGAAAATTACTTTGAATCCGCTCTGGCCCTTGAAGTAACTCTAATTCTGTAAAAGCGATCTGCCGGGGTGGCGAAAACAGCCATAACGGGCGCTTACCCATAAGCTGCGGGTTGGCGCTTAAATGTTGTTCTGTTTTGTGAACGCCATTTTTAGAGCTGCTTTTATTAGTGCCGTTTTTTTTTCGCTTACTTTGTAGCGGCTGTAGTTTTGGTTGGCTACTGTCTTGCTGCCAAGCTTTTTCTGGTGTGTATTGGTGTATTGGTTGTATGCTCCAACAAGTGCCAGGACCTAGCCGTGCAGTGAGTTCATCTACCAGTTCTGAGGCCAGTCCAGTGGCACTTTCTGTACTGCCAAATAAATCACTGTTAATGGCTTGAAGCGGGGTGATGACCTTTGCTGTTAGGCCAATGGACAGTACCTCGCTCGGTAATTTGATGTCCTCTAACTGCAGGTGACTAAGGCGCATAAAATCGCCTTGGCGCTGTTTGCCACCAGCAAAACCCACTTCAATATTGGTGCCGTTACCGTGAAATGGCGCAAACTGCCATTCTAAGCTAACACAGGCTAACTGTCGGGCCGTCAGCCAATGTTGTAGTTGCAGGGCCAAGTAGGGCATAGGCCCTTGTAGCAACACCGTCTTATTCATTATGGGTTTGAGCAGATGCAATTGCTGGACAAAGTTATTGCTGGGCTGAATACCGTTTCGCGGCTCAACTAAGTCACCTTCAAGACGCCTTAAATAACGCACTAGGCTTTGCCCAAAACGTTTACCTAGGCTGGCTTTGGGCAGTGCTATAAGTTGGCCAAGGGTATAAATACCCATGTTGGCTAGGTGCTCAATGACCCGCTCTTTAATGTCATGATGATTTAAACCAATGCTGTGCAAAGGTACGCTTTGTAGTTGTGTGGCGTTTGCGCGGGCTAAGGCAACGGCTGCCTGTGGGGTGTGTGCTAAACGTGCAATACATTGATGGCCCATTTCTTCGCAGAGTTGAATGGCTTCCATAACCAAGCGTTCTTTACCTTGCCAAAGCCTTAAGCTGCCTTGAATTTCTATCAGAATGCAGTCTGGGGCTTCAAGGCTGACCATGCTGCTGAAACGATATAAGCATTGTCCAAGTGCATCCAAGCGGTTGAATTCTCGGACTTTGTCTCGATCAAAGTAGGCAATGTCTGGGCTAATGCTGTGGGCGGTGGCTAATGAGCAGCCCAATACAATGCCTTTAGCTTGCGCTGTGGCGTTAGCTGAGCTGACACGATTTTCTTCTAGTATGACCGCCGCAAATTCTGGGCTAGTTGACTCTATTGCTGCCGGTACTGCTGATGCTATTGTTTTCTGTACTGGTACTAATACTGATGCTGTTTGTGTCGCTGTTTGCGCGAGAGAGATCTCAGGGGCAAACACGTCTAAGGGTAGCTTTGGAAAATAAAGGGCAAGCCATAGTAGTGGTGCAGTGGGCTGGAATCTGGGTTTAGTGGACATACGACTAGTGCTTGCTCTAATGCGGTTTAATGAAGCGAAGGCGCGGAGGTGTTTTCGGTATTGCCTTCGCTGAAGCCTTTTGCATAACACTCTACATAGTCTTTAGAAGAGTTTTCAGAGCCAATTTTGATGGAGTCGTTGTTGTCACCTTGCTCCTTTAGCGTTTCTTGTAGTGCTTCCTGCTGAAACTGTAGGCCTGCCCGCTGTTCCCGCCATAAAGACAGCTTCTGCCTAACAGCATTGGCGGAGGTATATTGGCTTTGGGTGACTGCGGCTATGGGCAGAGTTAAGCCTTTGACCGGCCAACCGCCTCGGCGCTTTATAATATCTACGGATAAATGTAGTGGATCTTTGCCTTGGCTTAACCCTAATCGCAGTTCGGCTAAGCTTGCTTTGCTGGTGGCTTCTATTGGCCGAAAGAGCACACTTAATGTTGTGCCTTGTTTGGCTGCCAATTGCACTCGACGGGTTTCCTTTAATGACAGTTTGCGCTCATCTGGCCAGACTAAAACCGCGCCACAGCTGCCAGATTTACAGGTGCGCTCCATAGCCCACAGCATTTCTTCATGAGATTTTGCGTAGATGAGTAAGATCTTACTGCTGTCTATGCCCGCAGCTTCTAAGGCCGGTGCGTAGGGTGTGAAGGGCGGGTTGATCCAAGCCAGCCAGCGATTCTCTGCAAGCGTAGTTAACGCAGGTAGTAGTAAGCGCAGTTCGCCGATACCGGCGTGAGGTAAAATAAAATCTACTAAGCCTGCATTGGGCCAGCCACCGCCGGCAAGGCAGTCATCTAATGCGCTGTAGCCGCTGGCAACAGTGCGAGTGATTGATGCTTTGGTCAGATCTTTGCCGCGCCAAAGTTGAGGATGCTTAAGAAGATCTGTATAGGCTTGTGAGGGGCCTTTTGTTTGTTTTATTTCTGGGTTTTCTGTGCCGCTGACTACGGGTTCATTTTTCGCCTGCAGATGGTCTATGAGTGTTTTTGATGACGTTTTTAACGATTTAGTATCCGATTTGCGTTTTTTTTCATGGGTCCGTTCACGTGAGAGGCTCTGGCTTGAGTTCTTTTTAGGTAAAGCGTTTGATAAAGAACTAGGCGCTATTTGGAGTGTTATTTCAGGCGCGGAAAAAGGCAGTGTTGCCTGTATAAAGGACTGCTGTATAAGAGTTGACTGAGCGGGCGTTCTGCCTGCTGTTTGATTTTTTTTATGAATTGGCATGATTGTAAATTACGGCTACTGGATAAATGTACAGTACTTAATCTACTTGTCTCGAGCATTAGGTTCAAGTGCTCTAGGAAAGATTTTGTTTAAATGACGACCGCGCGTGATTATTAACTTATACGCGGCTGCAACAAAGTGATTGCGGTAAAGTCTTTGTCGCCGTTTTATTGCAACCCAAGCGCATCTTGCTTAGGCTGATGCCGGTTTCGAACTGTCCCAATAACCGTTTTTATTTGCAGGAATTAATATGAATTTTGATTACGACCTCTTTGTTCTTGGTGCAGGTTCTGGGGGTGTTCGAGCAAGTCGTATTTCCGCTTCTTATGGGGCTAAAGTGGCCGTTGCTGAGTCCATGTTTTTGGGCGGCACCTGCGTCAATGTGGGCTGTGTGCCAAAGAAGCTTTTTGTGTACGGGTCGCATTTTCATGAAGATTTTGCTGATGCCAAAAATTACGGTTGGCAAGTTGAGGCAGGTGAATTTGATTGGCCTGTTTTGCGTGACAATAAAACTCGCGAGATTGAACGACTGAATGGCATTTATGCCAACCTCTTAGACGGAGCTGGCGTAGAATTGTTTGAGGGTCACGCTCAACTGGTGGATGCCAACACCATCAAAATTGGCGATAAAACAGTTACTGCTAAGTATATTTTGGTTGCTACCGGCGGCTGGCCGGTTGTTCCTGATATTCCCGGAAAAGAATATATAATTACTTCTAATGAAGCATTCTATCTACCTGAATTCCCTAAAGAAATTACTATCGTTGGCGGCGGTTATATTGCCGTTGAGTTTGCTGGAATTTTTGCCGGATTAGGGGCTAAAACTACTCTGGTTTATCGTGGCTCTATGTTCTTGCGCGGCTTCGATGATTCTGTTCGCAGCTTTGTTAAGGATGAAATTGAGAAGAAGGGCATAAACCTGCGCTTTGAAACCAATGTTACCGCAATTGAAAAAATCACTGGTGATGATGACGCGGTTCGTTATCAGCTAGACCTTACCACCGGCGAGCAGCTCCATACGGATTTGGTACTTTACGCCACTGGTCGCAAGCCTAAGACTGCTAACTTGGGGCTAGAGCAAGCGGGTGTGGCCTTGGGTGATAATGGCCAAGTGCTCATTGATGATTACTATAAGACCAGTGTGGACAATATCTTTGCCATTGGCGACGTTACAGATCGTATTCAGTTAACGCCGGTGGCCATTGAAGAGGGCATGTGTATTGCCAATAACCTGTTCACGGATAACCCCAAGAAACACTTGGACTATCGTAATATTGCTACCGCAGTATTTTGTCAGCCGAATATCGGCACAGTGGGGTTAACCGAAGCCGAGGCGTTGGTAGATCATACTGGCGATTTGGATATATTTGAATCTCGCTTTAAGCCCATGAAGCACACTATTTCTGGGCGAGATGAAGGCACATTTTTGAAAATGATTGTCCGCCGTAGCGACGATGTGGTGTTGGGTATTCATATGGTAGGGCCAGATTCTGGTGAGATCATTCAGGGCTTGGCCGTGGCTATGGTCGCCGGAGCAACCAAGGCCCAATTTGACGCTACTGTGGGTATTCACCCCACAGCGGCAGAAGAATTTGTCACATTACGATCGATCACTCGCGGAGCATAAGATGTATTCATACTTTTCAGATAGCCGGTTAGGCTCCCTTTTAGTCTCACTCCTAACGTTCTTGCCCGCTAGGAAAGTCATTGGACAATGGCCTGGGCTACTTTTGTTAAGCGCGCTATGGATCACGCCAGCCCACGCTAAAAATGTCATTTTGTTCCTAGGTGATGGTATGGGTATCAGCACCGTAACCGCTGCACGTATTTATGCAGGCCAGCTCCAAGGTGGTACAGGCGAAGAGTACAGCCTGGCTTTTGAAACGTTTCCCAACCTTGCCTTAATCAAAACTTACAACACTAATTCTCAAGTGTCTGACAGTGCAGGCACCATTAGCGCGATTTTGACAGGTGAAAAAACCAGTATTGGTGTTACGGGTATTACTTCTGATGTTGCTCGCGATGATTGCGCCGCAGCACTAGTTAATACGCTGCCCACCATTGCAGAACTGGCAGAGGATGCGGGTATGGCTACAGGCGTGGTATCTACTGCGCGCATTACCCATGCGACTCCAGCCGGGGCTTTTGCTCATACGCCAAATAGAGATTGGGAAGACAGTGCCTCTACGCCAGATGAGGCGGAGGCATTGGGCTGTGTTGATATTGCTCGGCAGATGATTCAAATGCCCAATGGTGATGGCCTAGATGTTATTTTGGGTGGCGGTCGAGGACAATTTTTACCTACTAGCGAAAATGATCCTGAATATCCTAAAAAGTCAGGCAAGCGCGATGATGGGCGGAACTTAATTGAGGAATGGTTATCTGAGGACGCGTCAAGACAATACATATGGAATGGTGAAGGGTTTGCAGCACTTGTGAGCAAGCAAGGTAAAATACCAGGGCAGGTTATGGGCCTATTTGAACCCTCGCACATGCAGTTTGATGCTGATAGAGCGAAAGACCCGGGCACTGAGCCCTCTATTGCTGCGATGACAGAGTTCGCAGTAAGTCAGTTAGAAGCCAAAGGCACCGGCTATTTTTTGCTGGTTGAAGCAGGCCGCATCGATCATGCGCACCATATCTCTAATGCTTATAGGGCGTTGCAAGATACAGTGGCGTTATCAGACGCGGTGCAATGGACAATAGATAACGTAGACCTAGAAGAAACTCTGATTATTGTTACCGCAGACCATAGTCATACCATGACTATTAGCGGCTATCCGCGCAGAGGTAACCCCATTTTAGGCGTGGTGGAAACCGAACCGGGTAAAGTTTTACCTGATGCCACCGGCAAGCCTTACACAACGCTGAGCTATGCCAACGGCCCCGGTTACAAGAAACAGCAGCCAGATCTTACCGATATAGACACGACGGATCCCGACTACCAGCAGCTAGGTACCGTGCCTCTTATCATAGAAACTCACGCGGGTGAGGATGTGGCTGCATTTGCCGCGGGCAAGAGCGCTACTCAGGTACGCGGCGTTATGGAGCAAAATAAGCTCTTTAACGTTATGCATAGCGCGCTTTTTGATAAATAGCCGCTGAAGTTAGCCGGCGCCACCGTGTCTCCGTCGGCGTCAGAGCAACGGGCGATTGAACAGGTATACTTTGGATTAACCCCCTCAAGGATTAAACATGGATCAGATTAGCCAGTTTTTTAATTTTTTGGATGGCATTTTAGGCAGCGCAGCCTATTTCCCCATTGCCTTGCTCGGTGCTGGCGTTATCTTTTCTTTCTATTTGGGTTTTCCACAAATTCGATTTTTCAAGCATGCGTGGGGCGTTTTGTTGGGTAAATATGCCAAGGATGAAGATCCGGGTGATACCAGCCATTTCCAAGCGTTAGCAACTGCGCTGTCGGGGACAGTGGGTACCGGAAATATTGGCGGCGTGGCATTTGCCATATTCTTAGGCGGGCCAGCAGCTTTATTCTGGATGTGGGCCACCGCCTTTGTGGGCATGACCACCAAGTTCGTGGAAGTTTCAGTCAGTCATAAATATCGACGTAAAGACGATAAGGGTTTTATGGTTGGCGGTCCTATGCATTATATGGAGCATGGTCTGAACATGAAGTGGCTGGCGGTATTCTTTGCCATTGCTACCGTAGTGAGCTCCTTCGGCTCCGGTAATATGCCCCAAGCTAATAATATGGCTGTCGGCATTGAAACTTCTTTTGCTATTCCTACTTATGTCACTGGCGCTGTCTTTGCAATATTGCTGGGTCTAGTCATTGTTGGCGGTATTAAGCGTATTGCTAAGGTTGCTGCGACATTAGTGCCTACCATGGGCATCTTGTACGCTTTGGGCGCTTTGGCTGTCATTTTGTCTAACTACGAAAATATATTGCCTTCCTTAGGCTCTGTTTTTGCTAATGCGTTTAGTGGCTCTGCTGCTGCGGGCGGATTTTTGGGTGCGTCTTTCGCTTATGCCTTTAACCGTGGTGTGAATCGTGGGCTTTATTCCAACGAGGCAGGCCAAGGATCTGCGCCTATCGCTCACGCTTCAGCCAGAACCAAAGAACCAGTTGCTGAAGGAATGGTGTCTATTCTTGAGCCATTTATTGATACTCTGATTATCTGTACGTTAACCGGCCTAGTTATTCTTTCTTCTGGGGTCTGGCAGCAAAAGTTTGAAACAAATTTCAGTGTTTCGGATACAGAAATTATTGCCGGTGCCTATAGCGATGAAAATCCAGCACATGTAAAGCACCTCTCAGCCCATCTAGACTTAATGCCGCCAGAAAATGACCCAGTTAAGGCTTATAGCGGCACGATACAGGCTCGCGACGGCTTGCTAATGCTGTCCAATGTA
>CAJWNY010000039.1 GCA_913043815.1 uncultured Gammaproteobacteria bacterium | reverse complement strand
TTTGGTCAGTGGTTTAGGCGAGACACTTGCGCAGCAAAAGGCTGGCAGCATTAGATTGCTCGGTATGACGGCGGAGCAAGCAAATCCAACTTTCCCAAACGTGCCTACCTTTAAAGCACAGCAAGTGAATGTAGTTTTTTACAATTGGCGTGGATTATTCGCACCCTCTTCTACCCTGCCTGCCCAACGGTCTAAATGGATCACGCAATTGTCTAACACAGTAGACAGTGCGCAGTGGCGACAGCAGCTCTCTCGCTACGGTTGGCAACCGTTGTTTCTACCCGGTGATGACTTTTCTAAGTACCTTGCGAAGCAGGAAACCATGCTCAAAGAAGTGCTCACGCAGTTAGGCTTAGTGCGCTAGGAGTCGCCGTGATTTATCGCAGTATTCTTGCTTTGTTGTTCGCTATTGGTGCTGGCTATGTTTTGCTGACCTCCCAGATTGCACTAGACCCGTGGAGTGAAATAGATGCAATCAATTCGCGCACCCTGCCCTATTTATACGGCACAGCATTAATGCTGTGCGTATTCAGTCTTGTTTGGCAAAAGCCCAACATTGTTGCCGTCTCGCGGCGATTATTGCCACTGGCATTAGTTTGCTTGGTGATTATCACGTTTGTCATTTTTTTGCCCTATACCGGCTTGTGGCGGGGATTAGGCGGGTTACTAATGCTCAATATGCTGATTATGGGGGAGCGGCGAATACCCATTCTTCTAATTATTTCTTTGAGCGTGCCGTTTGTCGGTTGGGCTTTAGTGGAGCAGTTACTTGAAATGGTTATTCCTCTTTAATGATGCTTGAAGGCGTAATGACAGGCATCTCTACGGCTCTAACTTTAAGTAACTTGAGTTGGGTAGTATTCGGTTGCATTGCCGGCACGCTCATTGGCATGATTCCCGGGCTAGGCCCTATTAGCGCAATCGCGTTGATGATTCCCATATCCTACTCTCTTGACCCCGCTGGAGGCCTGATTATGATGGCCGGCGTTTACTATGGCGCGGTGTTTGGCGGTTCTACATCGGCAATTTTGATCAACGCACCGGGCGTTGCCAGTACGGTGGCAACAAGTTTTGCAGGCTACCCTTTGGCCCGGTCTGGGAAAGCGGGCAAAGCTCTGGCAATAGCGGCCTATGCGTCTTTTTTCGGTGGCACTTTTGGCGCCATTATGTTGCTTTTCTTTGCCTCAACACTGGCACTACTGGCGTTGCAGATCCAAAGTCCAGAATATGCTGCCCTGATACTATTTGCCATGACGAGCATTGTTGTCTTTGCGCAACGGGGCCAGCGCATACCCAGTGCGGTGACTCTCTTGCTAGGCTTAATGCTGGGTACTGTTGGCACAGATCAATTAGGCGGCGTTCAGCGATTTACGTTTAATCAAATTGATTTAGCTGATGGCATTCATTTTGTCCTGCTCGTTATGTCTACTTTTGCGCTGGCTGAAGCATTCAGACTATTTATTGCTAAATCACCTCAAGCTGAGCAAAAAGTATCTCTGCGTGATTTGAAGTTGGCTAAATCCGAAGTGCGTAAACTGGCTCCGGTTGCTGGAAGAAGCGCTCTGCTGGGTTTCATTGTTGGAGTTATGCCTGGTGCGGGTGCAACCCTTGCCAGTTTTTTTGCCTACGATTTAGAAAAGCAGATCGGTGACGGCAGTCTAGAGGCCGGTTTGACCGCTCCTGAAGCTGCTAATAATGCGGCATCCACCGGGTCATTCGTGCCCTTATTGAGCCTAGGTATTCCCGGTTCTGGAACTTCGGCGGTTTTGCTCGGGGTAATGCTTGCTTACGGTTTGCAGCCAGGGCCAACGTTGATTGTTGAGCAACCGGAAATTTTTTGGGGTGTGATTATATCAATGTACGTGGGCAATTTAATGCTGTTGCTGCTGAACTTACCGTTGATTCCATACCTTGCCAGGCTTATCAACTTGCCCAGTAAGGTTTTGCTGCCGTTGGTGATAGGTTTCTCTCTGATTGGTGTATTTCTCACCACATTCAGCGTGTTTGATTTGGGCCTAATGCTTGGGTTTGCACTGATTGCAGGCCTTCTTAGAGCCTACGGCTTTCCGTTAGCGCCCATGCTTTTAGGGTTTATTATGAGCGGGTTATTTGAAGAGAACTTGCGCAGAGCACTCTTGCTTAGCTCAGGTGAACTTAGTTATCTGGTAGAGAGACCGATTACTTTTTTAATCTTGATCGCCAGTTTGTTAATTTGCTGCATACCGCTATGGAATCGGCGCGTCGCATGACATATCATGGCGACTTTCAACGCTAGCTAGAATTTTAGAGGGGCAATATGCGTAGACCTTTTGGTAGAGGAAGAGACGACGAAGGAACAGAAGCGATCAATTTGACGCCTATGCTAGACGTGGTATTTATCATGTTGATCTTCTTTATCGTAACGGCGACTTTTGTCAAGGAGGTTGGTTTGGATGTAAACCAGCCGGACGAGGATAAGCCAAAGACAGTTGATCCAGACAAAAAGAGCATCGTAGTTAAGATTACTAAGCGAGACAGAATTCAAATTGCTAGGAGAGATATTGATCGTCGAGCGGTTCGGGCAAATATTGAACGTCTTCATGCTGAAAATCCTGAAGCGCCAGTGATTATTCAACCCCATCCTGATTCAACCACTGATGTGATGATTCACATCATGGACTCAGCTCGACAAGCCGGCGTTTATAACGTCTCTTTAGCCGCACAGTAGCTGAGAGAACGTTAATTTTGAACCGAAGCCTTGGTGCTTCGCTTACGCTAGAAAGGCCGGTTTACCGGTCTTTTTTTTGCCTTTGAGTTATTCCCAAAATTAGAAACGACGTGATCTTATGAATGCAATAGACCTGCGCAGCGATACTGTAACCCAGCCCTCTTTAGCGATGCGCGACGTTATGCGTGATGCCTCCGTAGGCGATGATGTTTATGCAGAAGACCCCAGCATTAATGCTCTTGAGGCCTATTCAGCCGACCTCTTAGGAAAAGAAGCCGCTATTTTTGCTTCCTCAGGTACCCAGTCTAATTTGCTTGGTCTGCTCGCCCATTGTCAGAGGGGCGATGAATATATAGTGGGTTCTAACGCGCACACATTTCGCTATGAAGGTGGCGGAGCGGCGGTGTTGGGGAGCATTCAACCTCACAGTATTCCAATGGATCAACAAGGATGCTTAAATCTAGAGGATATCCGCGGTGCAATTAAGCCAGATGATATTCATTTTGCATGTAGCAAAGTGGTCTGCCTTGAAAATACCCACGCAGGCGTCCCGCTGCCCCAGCAATACCCTCGTCAAGTGCGCCAGATCTGTGACGAATTTGGTTTGGCTCTGCACTTGGATGGCGCAAGACTATTTAATGCTGCGGTGGCACAAAATGTCAGTCCTGCAGTCGTTTCTGAATACTTCGATTCAGTTTCTATTTGTTTATCTAAAGGCCTAGGCGCGCCTGTAGGTTCGTTATTGGTGGGCAGTGCAGCTTTGATCAAGAGTGCGCGCCGGTGGCGCAAGGTGTTGGGTGGCGGTATGCGCCAAGGTGGTATTATCGCTGCCGGCGGTCTGCACGCATTGACCCACCACGTAGGCGACCTTGCTGCTGATCACCAACGAGCCGAGCGCGTAGCAAAAGTCTTGGAAAGCAAATTCGATCTAGGTGCAGTGCGTCTGGCGACCAACATGATTCATTTGAGCCTGCCATTAAAAAACTATGAAAAACTTGCACGTTGGCTCGCTAACAGTGGCATTGAGGTAGGTAGACCAAGGTGGGTTTTTCACCGCGATATTGACGACCAAGCGGAAGCAAAACTCTGCGATTGCATTAGTCGCTTCCGTGACAACTAGTCGCTTTAAATACGGCTTACAAGCGCAACTATCGCGCCGGTAAGTAAAGTCACCACTGTGCCACTGAGAACTGACCGCGGCGCAATTTTAAGATATTCCTCTTTGCGTTCTGGCACCAACACAGCTAGGCCGCCGAGCAATATACCCAGGCTACCAATGTTTGCAAAGCCACATAACGCGTATAGTAAAATAAGGCGGCTTGAGGGTGAAAATAGCTCGGCATTTCGGGCCAGCTGGATAAAAGCTACCAGTTCATTCAGCACCAGTTTTGTACCTAGTAGTCCCCCTGCTGGCACGGCTTCGCGCCAAGGAATGCCAATAAGCCAAGCAACTGGAGCAAAACACCAGCCAAGAAGTTGCTCAATAGAAAGTCTTTCCCCGTCCATCACAAAATTACCCAGCAGGATATTAAACAGTGCAACAAAGCTCACCAAAACCAGCAGCATAGCGCCTACATTTACAGCTAATGACAGGCCATCTTTTGTGCCCTGAGTGAGTGCGTCCATGGAAGAGGAGTAGGTTAAGTCTATTGAGCTAGAGCCGCTTGCGGTTTTTTGTGTCTCAGGGATTAGGAGCCGAGAAATATAAATGGCACCGATTATATTGACCATAGAAGCGCCCAATATATGACCAATGATTCCGGGCAAAATGCTATCGAGAATGGACGCAAAGAGTACCATTACGCTGCCGGCGACAGTAGACATGCCCAAGGTCATAACAGTGAAAAATTCTGATCGAGAGAGTCCGCTTAGGTAGGCTCGAATTACCAGTGGCGTTTCAACCATTCCCAAAAACAAGCTGGCAGCCCCTGCCGTTGCCACGCTGCCGCTGACTTTAAGAGATTTTTGCAGGCCCTTACTCAGGATACGAACAATGCTGGGTAATATTCTCCAGTGCCAAAGTAGCGCAACGACTACAGAAAAAACAATGACTTGAGGCAGTACTCGGAACGCAAAAAGATAGGGTGCTGTGTTGTCATTAAGGTCAACTGGAAACGCCGCACCGCCCAAATAACCAAAAAGAAATTCCGTTCCAGCGAGAGTGGCTTGTTCAATGGCGCTTACAAAATAATTCAGCGCTAGCAGAACTTCCGTTATCCATGGCACACGCAATAAAATCAATACCAACAAAAATTGCATAAACAATCCCGTGGCGACAAATCGCCAGGACACTGCACTGCGGTTTTCGCTGAAGACCCAGCAGCTGCCAAGAAGGAAGATAACGCCCAAAATTGCCTGCATTTTAATTAATCACAAAAATTGTTAATACGTAATTCTCTTCAACCTGCCAATATCCCTCACCCGAATGTAGCGCACGATTTGGCTCGTGGGTGCCAAAATATTCAATAGTAAATGTCTGCTTAGGCCAATCTAGCTTAACAGCGGCCTCGTGAAAGCCAATATACTGCCCACCTGTTGGAAATATGGCTTTGTAGCCAGATTCTTTTGCTGAAAATGCTATAGCTGGCGCTGTGCTCGGCAAGTCTGCCAGGTCAGTCCGCTCGTTCTGTGTAAACAGCGTTGCGAAGAGTCTTTCTTTAACCCGATTTGTACGTTCGATATCAATACCAATACCGATTTTCCCCGTGGTAATAGCTGCCACGGCAACAATGTCGCAATGGCTGATGCTGCCTGTGTAGGCAGTTGATGGCCATACAGGTGAACGTTCTTTTCTGAGAATCGGTTCTAGGTTGAGGCTTAGCAATTCTTGACAGCGGTGAGCGCAATAACGACCGCTAGAAAATTCCTGCTGGCGTCTTTCGGCCATTGATTCTAGGGCGGCACGTTCATCGCCAAATAGTTTTTCGCGACAATCCCAGATTGGCGCTAAAACTAAAGCCGTGCCGGGCAGATCAGGCAAGCCGTTAATAAGGGGCATTAGGTCAGGGTATTCACAATCCCGAAGCAATTTGTCCATTCCTGAGGAGATGTGAAGAAAGTATACACAGGCAACTGGCTTTACATTATGAAATTAGCGCTCTCTCTTAGATTTTTCCAGTAAATCGCGAGCTCCGACCGCAGCTTTAGCGCGCTCAGTAGATGCGAGTCTATCGGTCGCTAGTATAAAGATTGAGTATGAAAAAACGAGAAACCACTGCCGCTCTTTAGTAACATTAACGATTTACGGCCAACTTCACTTAGCCTTTTTCAGGTAAAAGGCTAAGTGAAGTTGGCAGATGGACAAGACTGAGAGTTTTTGATGGGTCAAATTATATTGCTGAACGGATGCTCCAGCGCCGGTAAAACGACGCTTGCTATAAAGTTGCAGCAATTACTTCAAGCGCCCTATCAACATATGGCTCTTGATCAGTTCCGCGATGGCATGCCTAGCCGTGTACGCGGTCTGAACTCTCCTCTTGGAGACCCGGGTGCTTCTGGATTAAACGTTGTACCCGCTCTGCAAGACGGTAAATGGGTTACGCAAATACAGTTTGGTGACCATGGCGAACAGGTATTAAAAGCAATGCGGCGATCTATTGCAGGCTTTGCGGAAATGGGTTGTAACGTTATTGTCGACGATTTGCTCTTCAAACGTGAATATTTAGACGACTATGTGAGTATTTTGAACCCCGAAAAGACATGGTTTATAGGCGTGAAATGCTCGTTGGCTGTTGTGCTCGCCCGCGAAGCTCTGAGGCCTGGTCGATTTCCTGGCACCGCTATATCTCATTACAAGCAAGTGCATGAGCACGGTCTAAATTACGACCTTGAAGTGGATACCAGTGCAGCAAGTCCTCGGCAGGTGGCTCAGGACATCGTGCATAGACTCACCGCCCCGCCCGAGGCGTTTACGGCAGCAGGAAATCTACTCTAAAGATGTCAGCGACTTCATCGCTATTTGCTCTCTCCCGTGAAACATAAGCGCTGTTGTCAGCGTGTCGGGTGAACGTAATCGCTTCTCGCTGCCCAATATAGGGCAGGCGTATAGTGGACGCTGGCTGAGACAAGTCGTTTCGATTCAACAAATAGGCGTCTTGCAGGGTCGTCACCAATAAATAGTTGGCCCTAATACTCATGCCGGTAGGCATACCCATATAGGGCGTCGCATTGCCAAACCGATCCTCTTCACCCCTACTGAGCCGAGGAATTGAATGGATATCAGTGACTTTCTCAGCGATTAACATCGTGTCGTCCACTGTTTTAATTTTCTCCAAGGGTATTTTATACAGCTCGTTCGGCAAATTGCGTTTGCTTAAAAATAATATTTCGCCTCGGTTGGTATCAACTGCTACAGCCTCGCAATCTCTAGGGCCATTTGGATAACGGAATTTTTTCTGCCAAATAGGCTCTAAAATTTTTCCAGTATCACTATCGACTTCCGGTTCCGCTACAATTACCACTGAAACAAAAGGACGCCATTGAAGGTTATCGCCAACGTCGGCGATTAAAAGGTAGGCTTGGTCATCTATAGTGAAGCTGTCCATGGCTTCCCAGTCGGTGGGATCTGGAATATTGATTTGCCATTGACCCAACGCAACCCCGGCTGTACTTAAAGCAAAAATGCGCGCTGAGTCGCCGCTATCGTTGAAAGACCAGAGGACGTCATCTGACAAGTTACTGCTTGCCAAACCACTAGACTCATTAAGTTCCTGGTCTTGGATGTCGCCCATCCAATACACTTGGCTGGCAATAACATTGGAGGTGACTTGCGTGAAGACGACTTTTGGCGCAACCACTTGCCAGGCAAAAGCCCAGGCGTTGGATAGGTCATAGCCTCTAATCTTTGCTACAGATGCGGCGCCTAAACTTAGGATAAATCCGCAAAATATAAGAATGGCTGCAGCCAGAGTGGCGCGTTTATACATTTGATAAAGATTCCGCTTTGGATATGCTGCAAAACGCGCTTTGCGTCGGCTCTGGTCAAAAGGCTAATCGTTTCGCTAGTATCCTGATTAGGAAGCGGTCTGACAATGTTAGAAAGTTTTTAGGAGCAAAATTTTATAAAGAAGTGGCAGCGTAATGCAAATTGGGAGCGGCGAAATCGACAGGCAAAATCAAAAGCAACCACCAAGCAAAGAAATCGAATCCTTTGCTCGGCTAATTGCCGGTTCGGCTCAGATAGTATTTTTTACTGGTGCAGGGATCAGCACAGAATCTGGCATTCCGGATTTTCGTAGTCCTGGTACAGGCCTTTGGAGCAAAATAAAGCCCATTCAATTTCAAGATTTTATGTCGTCAGAAGATATGCGGTTTGAGTCTTGGAAACGCAAGTTTAGTGGCGATCAGGTGATTCTTGCAGCGCAGCCTAATGACGGTCATAACGTCATCGTCGCGTTGGCTGCGCTGGATAAATGTTCAGGCGTCATAACGCAGAACGTAGACAACCTGCATCAAAATTCAGGTCTAAGGGAAGAAAAAATAGTTGAACTACATGGTAATGCAACTTATGCATCCTGCTTAAGTTGTGAGCAGCGTTACGAATTGAGTGAGTTAAGGGTTCAATTTGAGCAAAATCACAATGTTGCGGCCTGCTCTGATTGCGGGGGTATCATCAAAACGGCGACTATTTCCTTCGGCCAATCTATGCCAGAGGTTCCTATGCGGCGAGCCACCAGCTTGGTTGAAGCCTGCGATTTAATGATTGTTTTAGGGTCGTCATTGACGGTATATCCTGCAGCAGGTTTCCCAGAGTACGCAAAGCAATTGGGTGCGAAATTGGTAATAGTCAACCGTGACCCAACTGGCCTAGACAACATCGCTGATTTAGTAATCCATCAGCAGATTGGCCCTGTAATGCGGCAAGCCTATCAGTGCTTAAAGTCATTTTAGACATGCAATTGGACGTAAACTTACCCCCTCAACTTGTTACTGATCTAAAGGCCCATATTTTTTCGCTGATGCCATCATGGAAAAGTTCTGAACTCAAGAACTTTGAGTATCTTTCTGGAGGCTTTAGTAATGAGAACTATAGTTTTTGTAGAATTGCCGATGAGGGCAGCGGCAATTTTGTGTTTCGACTACCTAAGGTACAACAGCCATTTATACATCGCGGTTTGGAGTTACAATGGTACAAAGGGCTGCCAGACAGGGTTGGTGTGAAGCCGATTGTCTTTGACGTCAATTCTGGCGCGATGATTACGCCATTGTTGAATGGCCAGATTTTAGCTGAGGTATATTTTGACGATTTTGACGCGCAGGATCTTTTAGACTACGTCAAGGATTTACACCAACGGTTACCTAATGTTACTCGCGAATATAATATGTTTGAGCTTGCGGCGCTATATGGAATTGACTCCGATGACTCGCCTGCTCTGGAATCTATTCAAATGTATCAAACCTGCCACAATGATTTAAATCCTTGGAACATTATTGTCACTATAGATGGATGGCGTACCATTGACTGGGAATTTGTTGGGCTGAATGATCCGCTTTTTGATTTAGTGGCGCTACATCAAGGGCTCGGACTTCCTGCTTCAGAACTTATAGAACTAAGCGTTCAGCTAATTGGCCACGCAGCCCCAAGGAGACTGCTTAAAGTAGAAAAAACTTTTTGGTACAGGGAGTGTGCTTGGGCTAACTTTCAAATGCGAGCGGGCAACATGCGCGAAGAGATTGTTGCGCAATATAACTATTCTCGAGCGAAACTCGCTGAGTTTTAAATCACTGTGCTTTTGCCGGAACTTTCTTTAACGCGACCACAGCACAGTCAAACCTGTTCCGACCATCGCCGCGCACCACGTCATAAGGTAGGTTTCTTAATTTTAATTCGCGCTGGTACACCTCGAACAACCTTTTCCTATCGTGCGGGTTCTCTCTAAGAACATCTGGCTGCCAAGCAATATCGGGTTCACAGAGTAAATAATGACGAGGAGTTTGAGATTTAAAAGCTGTCTGAAAAATATCTGGTATTGGACCGTACTTCTCGCGCCACCAAATAATCAGTGTCAGCAAATCCGTGTCTAAAACGCAACTATAAACGCCCTCTTCACAAGCAATTTGAAGTTTCAGAAGCGCCACTAAATCGGAAGGTTGGTAATGCGGTTTAGGCTGGCCTTTATACAGATAAGTGCGTGCATTTTCGTAAATGACAGGTAGGCCCAATTGCACGCTTAATTGTTCTGCCAGTTGAGTTTTTCCACACGACTCGGGGCCGGTTAAAGCAATAATCACGACGCTACATCTATGCTTTTTTGCCAGGACCTAAAACCCATGACCGCCATGACTAGATAGATCGTATACAAAACAGCGTAGAGAAAAAGTCCTGGCTGGCTATCTAGGCCCTTAAGCAAGTATAAAGCAATTTGCACCACGTCGATTATAAACCATGCAACCCAACTGTATAGGTGTTTTCTTGCGGTCATCCACATTGCAATAAAACTAGCGACGGTTGTGAAGCTGTCTGCATATGCTAAGTCTGCAGCAGAAAATTCTGCTAAGGCCCAACCCATAATTACGCTGCCTAGAATTGTAATTACCAACAACTTAAGGTTCGTTCGTTTTGTAGTTCGAATGGGTTTAAGAATGCCCTGTTGGCCTCGCTGGTTACCGCCATAAAGCCAGTAGTACCAGCCGTAACCATTGATCAAGACATAATAAAGATTAAGTAAGACATCTGCGAAAAGATTGGCTCTAGCCACTACTACCATTGTGATGAGGGCATAAATTAGGCCAACGGGAAAAGTGAGCACATTTTCTTTAATTAAAAGCCACACGCATATTAGCCCGCTGACCACGCCGATGAACTCTAACCAATTATTTAGAAGGTAATCTATTAACACACCTTGGCCCTAACAAATGCGCGACTGAGTTTTAACGCATGCTGAGTGAGTGCGCAAAGTAACAAAAGTCGATGTGAAAGGCTTGTTAATCCAGCGTTGCTATCTTTTTATTTATATAATAAGCGATGGCTAAATGGTGCGCGCTTTTGGGGAGATGTGAGACAAGACCCTAAAAAATTTCCTTGCAGCCTTATAGGCCGAGACTATTTTAGTCACTGCTAATTAAGCTGCGACCACGGTCACCCATTGGTTTTTGACCAGTATTTCGATGGTGCCATATTTTATATCAAAGGGTACTAATGAAGGGCAGGTTGATTTTGGCATAAGTTGAGCTTCGCTCAACTTGAGAAGTACCTCTTCCGTAAAGGGTACAAAGGCTAAATTTGCGCTGTCGGCTTGTTGTGATGTAGCTGAGGACTTATCCATTTTTCGAATACTCTTTTATAAGAACCCTATTAAACGCGAAGATATTTAAGGTAAATGCAACAAATTCATGAAAGATCAGTGAATATTATGAAGAAAAATGGGACGACGACCGTACCACGCATCCCGTATGGAAAGCTTACTCAGCGAAGGCGCGGGTACGCTAAGCAGTGCTTAGCACTTTTAGCGAAACTTGTCGTCATTGGCCCTAAACCAGCTAGAATGCCTTAAGATTTTGAATTGAGAGGTGTCTATTTTGGCAAAAAATATCGTCATCGTTGAGGATGATCCTGATCAGCGATCAAACTATATGGACGCAATTTCTAAAAAGGGATACGCCGTGCGCGCATTCGGCAGCCGTGAAGAAGCGCTTGGCGGGTTTGATGAGGCACTACCCGACCTGGCAATTTTAGACATTATTTTAGGTGAAGAAGTGGATGCAGGTTTTCAACTTTGCAGAGAACTACTCACAAGAGCACCAAACTTGCCGGTCATTTTTCTCACTGAACGTATCAACGAAATAGACAAGATTTCTGGCCTTCGTCTGGGTGCCTGGGATTACTTACCCAAACCTATTTCCTTGGACTATCTGGCCGAGCGAATTTCATCGTTGCTACGTATAAACGAAGTCCGTAGCGACCAAGACCGTAAAGAAAGCTCCTCAGAAAAAAATATTGGTTTTCTCGCGCTAGATCAAGATGCTTTATTGGTTGCATGGCGCGACGAGCGCATAGACCTGTCTGGTACGGAGTTTCGTATGTTGGCCAAACTAGTACGTATGCCCGGGCACGCTGTGAGCTACGAGACACTAATGAATGCCACCATGCAAAGTTTAGTAACCAACAACACCATTAATACCCACATGCGAAACATACGCAAAAAATTCGAAAAAATTGACAGCAAATTTTCGTGCATTAAGAGTGAGTATGGATTTGGCTACCGTTGGTTAGATCAGTAAAGTTGCTAGCGGTATAGATGGCGTTTAAATTAAAAATTCGTGGGCCTCGGTTAGGTACAAAACTAGCGATGATGGGCCTGACGTTATTGGTGATCCCTTGGTTCAGTTATTTGCAGTTAGTAGAGATGGAGCGGCTGTTAATACAAGGCCAGTCTCAAGCGCAGTTGTTAACTGCTGAGGGAATTTCCACCTTATTCAACGGTCGTGAAGATTTGTTTAATGATCTACCTATCAACGTTGAGGATTTTGAACCGCTTTATGCGCTACCACTGCAAAGCACAATTAGGTTAGACGGTGATGCCGAGGACTGGGGCGAAGATGCTCAAAAATCTTATCTTCAGTTTGGTTCTGCTCTTGGCAACAGTGACGCAGATTTTTCATTGTTACTTGGCGAACGTGATGAGTATTTGTATGTACATATGCGTGTTCAAGACCAATCTATTGTCTACCGCGACTCTGAATATTTGCGCTTAGATAACGCTGACCACATTCGTTTGAATTTCATTCGCACCGACGGCGCTGACGGCAGAGTTACCCTAGTGTTTCAAGAATCCAACGTTATCACCGGTTTCCCTATGGACGAGCAATGGCGATATTCAGCTACCGGCAATGCTGACAACCGCATACAAGGTGTACTAAAGCCTTCCCCTGATGCGGATGGATTTTTTGCCGAATTTCGCGTGCCCCTAGATTTGCTTGGTTCTAGAACATTTTTTGGTATGACCTTTATTGACGTAGATGATGTTGTCGATCGAGAGGTGGTCGCCAGTACGCAAACTCTGCCCCCGACAGAGAAACAAAACTTCAACTTAGTAGTGCTGCGTACTCCAGAAGTGCGGAAGATCGTTCAAGGTCTTGGCTACGCGGGGGCGCGCATATTAGTTATTGATAACCAACAACGTGTGCGGGCAGAAGCTGGAAGCGTTCGCCCTGAATCCGTAAGTGACGCCGAGCAAAGTTGGTTAACGTTGATTACAGTCTGGTTCGATGATATTCGACCTTGGTTCCATCAGTTAGTCACTGGAGAGACGTTAGATCAGTCTTTAGGTGGACGGGCTAGCGCTATCGATGGTGTGGTTGATAATCCAGCAGATAAGGCAATTACAATTAGCTTAGGTGGAGAACCCATTGCGCTGCGCAACAAAGTGTCTGAAACTCAAGAACTGATATTAGCCGCCCACCCCATTATTTCTTCAGACGAAGTTATCGGAACGGTCATTGTTGAACAAAACATCGATGATATTTTGCGATTTCAACGCTCTGCTTTAGAGCAGGTTTTGCTTCTGTCGGTACTGAGTTTGTTCGCTATTTTTATAGCACTAATAGCATTCGCGGGCAGGTTGGCTTGGCGTATACGTAATCTGCGTAGAGAAGCCAGTTCTGCGATTGATGCGCGAGGCCGATTAAAGAAATCACAATTGTTTAGTGAAATACGAGCGGGCGATGAAATTGGCGATCTAGCTAGAAGTGTTTCTAATATGTTGGAGAAGCTGAATCAGCACAATACTTTCCTTGAAAGCATGCCGCGCACATTGCGGCATGAAATCAATAATCCTTTGAATACTCTAAGTACGTCATTGCAAAATCTTGCTGAAGAGCACCCTGACATTGATCAAAGTAAGTATTTAGCAAGTGCGCAACGCGGCGTTAATCGCATTGGTTCTATTGTACAAAATCTGGCAGACGCGGCCAATCTTGAGGAGTCGCTAGAAGCCGAAGAGTTAGAAATAATTGACTTGGACATTCTACTTTCTAGCTACGTAGCAAATTGTTCGCTGAGTCATCCCGGTATAAATTTCGCTTACAGAGGATCCAACAAGCCAGCCAATGCGCTCGTCTCGGATTTTCGCATTGAACAACTGATGGATAAAGTAATAGATAACGCCGTAGATTTTCATCGACGTGACACGCCTATTCGAGTCCAGTTAGATTGTTTTCGCGACACGCTACAGATCTCGGTGGCTAACCGTGGGCCTACGTTGAGTAAGGAAGTGCGTAAATCGGTATTTGATTCAATGGTGAGTCATAGAGGCCAGGAAAATCGCCTGCACTTCGGATTGGGGCTTTACGTAGTGAGAATCATCGCGGAGCACCATGGGGGCGCCGTCAACGCCCTAAACCTTCAAGACGATACCGGGGTCGCATTTTTAGTTCAACTGCCCTTAGCCGGCTCTCGGGAACGGGGGGAAGACGAGATGTTTAGGACGGAGCGCGCAGTATCTACTGGGTAGTGCCCAGCTAAATGGTCCAGACCTAACGCCTCGTCTAAGCCGAAGATAAGCTATAGTCGCTGTCCATGCTAACGCCATCTGAGCCTTTAACTGCTCCCTTTTTAACCAAATTCTCCATGGCTGCTAGAACGCTGCGCGCGGCAGCTGGATACATGAATTCCGGAGTATCTTTGTACATTAGAGGAACCATTTCCCTAATTTTGAAGGTGCCACTTTTTATACAAGCAACAATCTGCTGTTCTCTTTCTAAACGGTGCGCAATGTATGCTTCAACGTGGGCTTTGGGCTCATCTATACACGGCCCATGAGTAGGCCAATAAATTTCATCGTCTCGCTCGAGTAATAATTCCAGGCTCAACATATAATCTGCCATGTCGCCGTCTGGAGGGGAAATGATACTTGTTGACCAACCCATCACATGGTCCCCGGTAAATAATGCTTTTTGTTCTCTCAACTGAAAGCACAAATGATTGGAAGTATGTCCAGGCGTATAAACGCACTCAACCGACCAATCGTCACCTTCAATAATCTCGGAATGAGTGACCAAATGATCCGGATAAAAATCCATATCTCCCCCTTCTTCGACCTGTACCCCCTGTTCAATTTTACCAGCGCCGTGAGGACCATAGGCATAAGTCGGTGCGCCAGTTTTAGCTTGCAACAGACGACAGCCGGGTGAGTGGTCCATATGTGTGTGCGTAACCAATATATGAGAAACCGTTTCGTCAGGAAGGCAGGCAAGGATAGCGTCTATATGTTCCTCATCATCAGGACCTGGGTCGACTACGGCAACGCTGCCTGTCCCCAGAATATAGGTGCCGGTACCGTGAAAAGTAAATGGACTAGGGTTGTTCGCAATCACTCTTCTTATCCCTGGCGCTAACACCTCAGCCTTGCCATATTCAAAATCTAACTTACGACGATAAGGAATCTCAACGGCCATTGCTCTCTCCAACACAGAAAAATTAGACCAGCAATATAAGAGCCGAGCAGATCAAAAGCAATAACGCGACCTATCCAAAAGTATAATGAAGTGTCACTCGCATTTGGCTGACTTTTACCGATGTGAGCATTTGTGTATCATTTGCGAATAGGTTTTCGGCCTTGAGGGCGGCAATCTACCTATCGCCCCACATTTCTCTAAGCTCAACCCATTTGGAAACATTTGGATTTATGGTCAACGCTAAGTCCATGTATTCTTTGGCTTTTGCTTGCAGGTCGTACTGATATGCCTCTTGCGCCACATCGGCCAGTTGTTGTGCACACTGATTGAGTAGTTCTGCAGCTTTTTCATTGGTAGGGTCTAGCTGCAGCGCTTCACGTAACAACGCTGTAGCGTTTTCATTTATGGGAGCCGTGAGGTAACCACTAGCGATTAATTCTTGGGACGTCTCCAGCAATACAATAACTTTAGCCTTGCGACTTCTTTCGTTCTCAATGCGCGCTCGCAATTCGTTGAGAGGTTGTACTGGTAGGCCTGCGGCAGAAGCCTGGCCCAGCAAGTCTTCAGCTTTATCAAGATTGTCTTGTGCCAGTTGTCCGCGCACATTATTCAGGATCTGAGCTGCAACCTCATTCAAACCTTGCAACGCAACCATATTATTGGGGTCTGTGGCTAAGACCCTTTGATACAATTCAGCGGCGTTGGCGCCTGGTGGAGAAATAAATAAACTATCTGCCCGAAGTCGTCTTGCTTGGACTAAAAGCTCGTTGATAGCTGCTTGCGCGGTGGCTGTTTGTGAAATGAGCTTTCTTACGTCATCCAATGCGCGTAGCGTATTATTGGCTGCGGAAGCTCGCTCCAGCAAACTAATCGCATTGTTAACTTCGCCGCTTTCCGCGGCTGATTTGGCTAACACAATATAGTGGGCAGACAATTCAGTCAGCCCCTGCTCTGCACCAGTATGTCGCGGCGCTATGCGTAATATCTCTTGATAGGCTTGAATGGCAGAGGCAGCGCTTGGGAGATCCGACAAGCCATGACTGGTCAGCAATGCTTGGGTACTTTTGAGTATTCTCTCTGCGCGGTAGCGGTTTTGCAGCCTAAGCGATAAAACAATCAGTTCCGGATCCTCACCAAGTACACTAATGGCCTCTTGCAAACGCACATCTGCAGTCTCGAGATCGTTTCCAGCGAGCGCCGTGTTAATGCTGTCGCGCCAAACTTTAACCACTTCTTCTAAAGCGATTTGGGCCTCAACATCATTGGGTTCTATTAAGAATATTCGTTGATAGGCGGCGGCAATAGCTGCTAAGCCTTGATTTGGATCTTGGCGCAGAGATTCAGCTTCAGTTCTGGCAAAGACCAATTGTGGGTTTTCAATGACACCAAGGGAGCTGCCCACATTGGTAAGGGACTTAGTGACTTGGTCGCGTAATGCAAAAACAACGCTCAACAAACCGCTGGTAATGGCTAAAATTGCAAAGGTTTGCAAAGTAATCCTTCGTTTACGTTTACGACGGTCTCTTTTTTTCTGGTGTAAAGGATCTAGTGCTACGGTTCTTAGTTCGGCGCTGAGAACGGAAATTTCCTGAGTTCTGATCGCCCGAGTTTTAATCGTAAAGTTTGGTATTGCCGTGTCTATGGCTATAGATCCTAGGGCGTCACTGAGCATTTTGCCACTCGGAAAACGCTGCTCAGGGCGCTTAGCCAAAAGCAGGTCGATGATGGATTGAAGCGAGACTAAGTGATTTGGTAGTCGCGGTATGGGTTCTTGCACATGTTTTTGTAAAATAGCCGAAATGTCAGGGTCCGTGTAAGGTAGGCTGCCAGTTAAAACTTGATAGAACACAATGCCAAGACCATAAAAATCTGCGCGCCCATCAAGACTGCGACCAGTGATTTGCTCCGGGCTTGCATATCCAGGAGAAAGTTGCGTTTTATATCCTCCAGAGTGAGCCTTTGCGGAGATTTCGCCAATGGTGCTAGTGGACCCGTAGTCGATAAGACCGGGACTGCCATCGTGGGCAAAGACAATGTGCTCGGGCTTTATGTCCCCGTGCACATAACCGAGGCCGTGCAGTTCATCCAAACCTAAAGCAATTTGGCGTATCGCCGAAATAACAGATTTCAGTTTTATGCCACTTGCAATTCGATCTGGTAAGTTGCCGCCGTCAAAGTCCTGCATAATTACAAAAAAAGAACCTCGGTCTTGGCCTGAAGCATAGAGCAGCGGAAAGACCAAACCCTTAGTTTTCATCAAAATAGAGGACTCAGGCAGCGCACTCGGCGAGACTTTCACGACGGCCTTTTCTAAATCAATAATGCGGGTGGCGCTATAGACGTTGGGATGCTGGTCTAGATGTTTTCCCCGAGAGAACTCAGATAATCGATACCCGTTTAAAATTTGGCCGTTCATATCCAACATCGGCTCAACTACTGCTCGCTTGGTTGATATCAGTAGACGTATCTACTTCAGGAATTTCAATAAAATTGCCACCCACTAACCGACCAAGAATAAGTTTAGCTTCAGGGATGAGCAAACGGCCATCTAAACTCACTGCTAATCCTTCTCCATGAGCCAATCCGTTAACGCATTGCCTTGATTCAAACATCCACTGTCTGCCCATATAACTTAACGAACAGGTTGCGTTGTTTATTAACGTGCGTTCTAGTTTGAGCGTGCCTGACTGCCATTGTTGAATCTCTGGCTGCGCTCCCGGCTGCTCTTTGATACCCCAGCCGCTCTGACTGTTTGCAAAAAATTCGCCTCGGTAGATTGTACCATCTCGCCAATGGATGACGCCCAACCCACTGCGCATGTCCGCCAAAAACATACCGACATATCTATTACCATTAGGCCAATATAACGTACCTTTGCCTGTACGCTGTCCCTTAGAGAATTCGCCAACGTATTGCCGACCGTCGGAATAAACCAAACGACCCTGACCGTTTAGCATGCCTTCCGAAAAGCCGCCCTCATAACTTTGACCGGTATGCCAGAGCATCGTGCCCTTTCCCGAGCGCAGGTCGGCCAGAAAACCGCCATTATATGTATCTTTGTTGGCCCAGCTAAACTCCCCCACGCCTTGTATGCGATTGGCATAAAAGGTGCCTAGATATTTGTCTCCGTTAGCCCACGTCAATATGCCAAAACCATGTCGTTTACCGAGTAAAAACTCGCCCTCGTAGGCGCGACCATCAACCCATTGATAAACACCGCTGCCGTGGGGTAGATCATTTAAGAACTCTCCCTCATAACGGTCACCATTGGCCCAGATATACAAACCTTGACCGTTAAGAACACTGTCATTTATCTCACCTTCATATCGATCGCCGTTTTCCAAGGTAATGGTCTGTGTGGCAGCAACTACCGAGAGTGGTAGTAAGACTGTGAGAAGGAAAATTAGATTCCTAAACATCTTTAAGTTTAAGGTTTCGTTATGCACGTCAGCAAACTCCGGTAGACTTATCATCAATGGGCTTTATCGCTCGCTGCTCACATTACTGTAATTGGAAACTTATTTCTTCATCTCCTTGTGCTTAGCCTTAGGTTTGTTCAGTGGCTTTCTGGGCGGCCTGCTCGGTATTGGCGGCGGTGTAGTCATCGTGCCAATACTGTATTTTTTGTATACCTTCACCGGCGAATACTCCCCTGAAGTAGCGATGCTGGTCGCGATCGCGACGTCTCTGTCTTGTATTGTTTTCACTTCTGCTTCCGCGGCCTTAACCCAGATCAAAGCACAGAGAGTTAATTGGAACATTGTCTGCAAGCTTCTGCCCTTTCTTCTAGTTGGTAGTTTTTCCGCTGGGTACATTGCACCAAATCTACCGCCCGGAATCTTGCGTTGGTTTTTCGGCATCTTTATCGGATTGATCTCCATCATTATGCTGACAAATTGGAAGCCAGAGCCAAATCGGACTTTACCCGGATATCTAGGCAGTTCCTTTATTGGCGCAATTGCTGGCCTCATAGCCGGTTTAGCAGGTATTGCTGGCGGCAATGCCATCGTGCCCGCACTTATTTTTTTCAATATCCCGGCGCACAATGCAACCGCCACGGCGAGCACCCTGGGTGTGCCTATCGCGGGGGTTGGAGCGATGAGCTATTTTATTTTGGCACCGACTAATGATATCCCCAATTTGTTTGGCTATATCGATGGCGTAGCATTTCTATCTATAGTGATTGGCGCAGTGATCATGGCCCCGCTGGGGGTTAAATTTGCTCAAAAAGTTCCTGCCATCAGATTGAAAAAAGTGTTTGGAGCAATGCTGATGCTGGTCTCGTTGCGCATGCTGCTGGGACCATTTTTACTTTAGGCAACGCCCTGTGCAGAGGAAGCAAGTTCGTCTTACTGTTTCGTAGTAGATGCCTAGACAAGCGCAATTAGTCGCCTAATAAAGATGTCGGCAGAGACAGATTCCGGCGAATACTTGCGGGTGGTCCAATTATGACAGAGGACTAACTAGCGGCTAGAGCCGCATATTTTTTCAATAAATCGGCTCCGGGCGTTTAGCTCTCTAAATTTGCCTGAACTGGATTTTCTAAAATAGATCTAATCTGTATCGCTTCTGTTGGCTGATCGGCTAGTACATCGGAGATGACTACCACTTTATCATTCGCAGAGAAGCCTTCCTTTGCCCGTAATACATCGAAGGCTCGTTGCAAAGTTTTTTCTGGATTGCTGCTAAATGCCATGCGATGTGCATAAACCGCCCTATTCAGTGCGAGCCTGCGTCTAGATTGGCTATTATTAGTAAATGCATAAATCGGAACATGCATTGGCCTAGCACTGGTGACGTAATCTGCGGTTAACCCGCGACGAGTTATGACGACAATACCTTTGGCATCTAATGCTTCAGCTAAAGCTACCGCGTGTATCGCCACATGTTGTTTGTCTTCGCTGACCTCAAGAGATTTTTCATAACCTAAGCCGGGATAGCGCTCAGATTTGCCCGCTATATTAGCGAGTTGTTCTACGCATCTAACGGGGTGTTGGCCCACGCCAGTCTCACCAGAGAGCATGACTGCATCAACACCCTCATAAACTGCATTAGCTACATCGGTAACCTCAGCACGAGTTGGAATTGGGTTTTCAATCATGGACTCTAACAAGTGGGTGGCGACGATACAGCGCTTACCACCCTTTGCGCAGGCATGAACAATTCTGCGTTGCACATTCGGTAAATCAGCTATATCTGTCTCTATACCCAAGTCGCCTCGCGCAACCATTACCCCATCGGACAGTGCGACGATCTCATGAATATTGTTTACGCCTTCTTGGTCTTCGATTTTTGCAATGATTTTGATACTTTGTTGTTTTTTTGATAACAATTCTCGTAACTCAATAACATCGTCCGGGCTACGAACAAATGACAAAGCTATATAGTCCACCTCATTTGCAATACCAAACGCGATGTCTAATCGGTCCTTTGCGGTAATGGCTGGCAAGTTGACGCGAACACCAGGAAGGTTGACGTGTTTTCTGCTACCCAATGTGCCGCCATCAATCACCTCACAAGTCAGTTGTCGGTCCATTTTCTGAAGCACTTTAAAATTCATCAACCCGTTGTCCACAGTAATGATACGCCCCACGTCCACAACATCTACTAGTTCGGTGTAGTTCACATGGATTGATCGCTGTTCAATCATCTCTCCATCTCGGACAGACAGAGTAACTACATCACCGGTGTTCAGCTCCATAGGATTTTCTAAAACCCCGGTCCTAATTTCTGGCCCTTGGGTATCTAAAAGAATTGGAATGGGGTGAGCAATTTGTCGGTTGAGCGTTTTAATCCAATTAATCACCTGCAAAGCACTTTTGTGATCTGCGTGCGACATATTAATCCGCACAACGTTCATGCCGGCATCATAAAGCTTTTTAAGCATATCGAAGCTAGCAGTGGCAGGGCCGATGGTACAAATAATTTTAGTTCGTCTAGTCATGGCATTAGCTTAGTCTTCACGTGGCCACATGTCATGCAACCAGTATGAATTAACAGAAGCTTTTACCTCACTCAGGCGCATTGAGCGCGGTTGCCAGTAGGCTGGGAAAAAATTTCGGAATTCAAAACGCTCAAATCTTGGATCAACTAAGCAAATTACGCCTCGATCTTTCGGCGATCGAATCAAACGTCCCGCTGCCTGAATGACTCGAGCCATAGCAGGCTGGTTGTAGGCCATGGTCTGACCTAGCTCAGCGCTCTCGCTGCCTGCGAAAAACTCAGCCATAAGATTCCGTTCTAAGCTTGGTGGCGGCAGGCCTAGACCTACTATGACCACCCCACTAAGTTTAGCGGCGCCAAAATCTACAGATTCGCTTAGACCACCGCCCAAAACTACACCCAAGATAACATTTTCCTCCAAGCCAAAGGATTCCATGAGCGCCTGTTGTGCTTCGCTATCTTGACCACGTTCTTGGTACAATATTCTGTTCTTGGATTCGGCACCGTACCCTTTAGTTCCACGCTCGTTTCTAAATTGTTCTAAATACGCATAAGACGGCATGGCCAATAGATAACGACCGGGCTTACTAAAACTCAACGTGTCTAGTAGTTCGTCAATTTTTGGCAGACTTTGGGTTCGTTGTTGAATATAGGTAGGAATGTCTTTGATGATCATTACGTGCACCTGCGCAGAGCTGAAGGGCGTTTTTGCTCTTTCAGAAAAGTCTGCCTCTTTACTAATCTGTCCATGCAACTGCTGATAAATTTTCAGTGGCGAAACCGTCCCGGAAAATCTAATCGTACTGGCGTACTCAGCCATCACTTGTTTTGCATAGTGCCCAGGGTCTAAGCACACCTGACGAACTTCAATATTTTGGTTTTTTACTTCTACAATGTAACGAAAACGGGTTTTCTCAAACCAAGTAGCGCCTTTAGCCCACCTTAGGCAAGCAAAATACAACGTCTCTAAATTGGCATCACGATCCTCTATCTGTTCCGCATATATATAGTTTTCGAGAAATCTAAATACCGCCCTATCCAAAGAGTCCGTTTGCAAGACATTGTGCTCACCCTCTTTTAAGCCCTTGGCGATTTTTTTAATCGCTCTTTCTAACGACACAACTCGCTTGGACACTAAATTATTCTTAGTGGATTTTGCAGTTCTAATTTCTAAAGAGGTAAGCTGCACCTCCAACATCGACTGAACTCGTGGGCTCAAGTGATGGGCTTCATCTATTAGCAGATGAATATTAGGCTGGTCGATAAAACGTTGCAGCCTCACTACAGGGTCAAATATGTAGTTATAATCACCAATAATAAGATCAGACCATGTAGCAAGATCTAGACTCAACTCGAATGGGCAGACTTTGTATTTTTTTGCAACCGCTTCTATTCGGGTTTGATCAACAACACCGCCCTGCTGAATCAACAGCTCAAGAGCTGGGCGTAATTTGTCGTAGTAACCTGCAGCATATTCGCAAAGCTCAGCATTGCAGGGCATGCCTGCAACGAAGCAAATTTTTTCTTTAGCAGTGAGTTGAACCACAATAAGATTATTGGCGCCTTGCCTATTCGCTTGCGTAAGGTCTTTAGCTGCGTTGAGCAGTGCATCAGCTCCACGGCTTTTGCTGGTTAGAAAAAACAGTTTGTTGCCGACTTGTTGTCCGCGTAATGCAGGGTATAAGACTGCCATGGTCTTACCGCTACCTGTGCATGCCTCTAGAAGTAAATTCTCGTTGTTGCGCTGAGCCTGAAAAACTCTGCGGGCAATAGCACGCTGCGAAGGACGGAAATCTCCGTATGGAAAAACCAGTGAGCCGGCCCATTTATCACGAAACTGGTGTCGTTCAAGATCTTGTTGCATGCGCCTCTCATAGCAACACAAGCTCAGTATAAGTTGAGTAACAGCTTGGCCGGCGCTGATAGAAAATTCATAACTGTGTTCAATAAGCGTATCTGGATTTACATAGATAATGCGCAGCTCTATGTCGTCACAAAGATTTTCGCGCAAAGCCCATAAGCCAGCGTAAAGAAGGCATTGACCATGATCCACACTGTCTAGGGCTTTTTTCTCAGCACGGGTACTTTTGTACTCTTCAATCACCCACGTGCCGGAAGCACTTCGAATCAGCCCATCCATTCGACCGCGTAATTCGTAGATTTCATTCTGCAGCGTTATTGGATATTTGACTGAAATTTCGGCCGAGTACTCTGGCTCCTCTTTTGATCTCAGTTGCTGTAACTTTTGCTGGGTCCGAATACCTTCAACAGCGTCTACTCTGGGGCCCTGAAATGGTGGATATAAATCGCCACTTCGAAAGACAAACTCTGCAAGTGAGCGCACAGATAACGTATTCACTGGCGCAACTGTAGTTTTATTATCCGTGCTGGTACGTCCATTCGATTGAATTCTTCAAACCATGCTCGTTGTTGTGGTTGTAATTGATCAGTGGGGCCCTTTACCTCAACGTATTCTACCTTGCCTGATTCGTAGCAGATAAAGAGATCAGGAAAGCCGCGTCTGTATTCAGTGAGATTACGAATCAGAAATTGGCTCAGCTGGCGCAACTGGGCTAAAGGTATTGCCGATAACCAGTCGTCAATAGGAACCGATTTAAGTAATCCCCAGCTGACAAGGCGGTTAGCGACGCCTTGTTTTTCATTTGCTATTTTTCTGACGTGTGCAATAAAGTCAGTGTCTGATAATAACGAAGCCTCAAGCGCTTCTATGGCTTCTGAGCGTTGAAGAAAAAAATCAGTTTCAAATAAGTCATGCGGCCCGGATTGAAAAGGATTGGTAAACGCGCCATTGATTGGAGCAAAACAAATGGACCAATATACTAGGCCAGTAAGAGTTTTTAACATGAGGTTTTCACTGTGTACGCCCCAGCCACCCTCTTTGATCAACTCCAGTAGCACAAAGTCCTCTACCGATTCTGGTGTGCTTTGAATTTCGATTATCGTTGTGGGTGGTTGATAACCGCCACCACGTACGCCAAAGCGTTCTACAAATAGTCTTTCAGGTGCCGAAATCGGAGCGCTTTTCATTTCCTTAAGCAAAGTTGCAGCTCCTTGAAATTTCTTTTGCTTAGTTAAAATCCTCACTCGTCGCTCTCTTGCCGGCGGTATGTCTGTGTGTAAATAAGCTGCTAATGCAAAGCCTAACAATTCTTTTTTCTCTGCCCACTTGCCCAATCGCAGCAAGTTACGCTGTCTTAGGCGCTGGAGTAACCGAGACTCTTGATTGGCGACTGTTGGACTGGTTAACCTTTCAAGAAGCGCTTCGGCAATAGAGGGCATTTCATTCAAACGATAAATTAAGCTGCTAAAAAACCTTTCCTCTTGATGCTCTTGGAGGGCTTGTCGAGTTGTAAATTGTTGGGATTGCAATGCAACATTTTCATAAGCCAGCTGGCCTAAGTCTCTGCGCACAAAAGTCGACCAATCTTGGCCAGAATTGCCGAAGTACAAAGTACTGATCATCCACCAATGATCTGGGGCAGTGAGCGTTATCCAGTGAGTATATTTGGAGCATCGCTGAAAAATTTGCAAATCACTGCCCTCACCAAGCACATATTCGATAATGCGCCCTTTGGTGAATTTAGCGACCATCTTAGGCACGGCAAAATAGTCTAGAATTTGTGCCTTGGTTAACAGCCCTAGTAGTTGGTCGGCGGGCACAGGCGAAGATATTTTGAGTAATTTTAGGTCATTAAGTTCTCCGATTGCCCCGCCCAGTTGAGAAACTTCGGTGTATTCCAGGGAGGCCGTAAGAAAAGATGGCCCCTTGCGTGTTAGCAGGCGGGCAAATAAGCGCTGAGCATCACTTGATGCGTCCAGATAAGACTGCAACGCGGTAATAATTGAGTCGTCAACAATGCCATTAAAACGCGCTAAAACGAACTCAAAGACACTACAAAAAATATTTTGATAATAGTCTGCGGGTGCAGGGCTTCTGAGCGTTAGAATAGAATCAGCCACGAGTTGAATTAAGGCACGTAACAGCGTAGAAGATCAATGACCAGCCCAGCAGATTTTGGCAATGGTAAGGATTAGTACAGCATCCCGGTCACACATAAAAGCGTCGCAAGTTTGTTGAGCACATATGATTTTTTTGCAAGCTTTTGTTGAGTCGATCGCTTTTGCAACATGAAAGGCCCATTGATTAACCGAGTATTGTTGGAATTCAAGATGGAAAATAGTCCAATGTCCGCTAACCCGCATTGTGTTGTCGTTTTGGTGACCCAACCGGCAATTGAATCTATGTTAGAAAGTTCAGGGCAGAGATTTTATCGTGATACCCACCCTTGGGTTGTTGCCGCACAACTACTCGCGCAGGCCCAAGCTGCGCAAAGCCAGACGCCTATTATATTTGCTAGCGCAGACGGTAGGCAGCCGGCGGCTTATTCGCATTGGAGCATGATCAGCAAGATTGACGTTTTGAGTATGACTAGCAATCGCTGGGAGAGTCGCTGCGAATTTGGTGAATTAATTGCAGTTAATCCGATATGGCAGGACATAGACAGCGTTATGCACAAAGCCAGTGTGGAGCAACTTTTGCGAGAACAGGTTGAGGGCATAAGAACTCTGCGTATGCCGTTGCAAGAAAATCAAATTCACCCCTATGCTATTTGTGAGACGCCCGCATTTATCCTTGCTGAGTTGCAATCACTCGATTAGAAAACCCCGCTTACCTGATTAAGATTTCTAGTCGGCGCTTTCAATTGGTATTTCCGAGGCTTGCTGGGTCCTCATCATCTGCTTCCTGGAGCAGTTGCGGGGCTATGGTTTTTTTCACTCGAGCACCCAATTCGCGGAACTGCTCTGCTTGGCGCACCAAATTGCCTCGGCCAGAAGCTAGGCGAGAATATACATTGTCATAGGTGCCTTGCAGTGTGCTCAACTGCTTACCTAGCTTGTCAACCTCTTCCACTACACCGTTTAATTTGTCGTAAAGTGCGCCTGCCTTACTGGCTATTTCTTGCGCATTTCTATTTTGTTTTTCAACCCGCCAAAGGTTGTTGATGATCCTTAAGGCCATCATTAAAGTTGTTGGACTTACTAACATAATACGTTTGTTGAATGCCTCCGTGAACAAGCGACGGTCCGCTTCCATTGCGAGAGTGAACGCAGATTCAATGGGAATAAACAGCAACACAAAATCGAGCGATCGAATGTCTGGCAGTTGATCATAATCCTGCTCAGATAGACCTTTGATTTGACTACGCAGGGCAACCAAATGTTGTCGCAAGTACTGTTCACGCTCGTCATCGTCTTCGCTGGCCACAGCCTGCTCATAAGCGACCAAATTTACTTTTGAATCTATAACAACGTCCTTTCCATCTGGCAGTCTAATCACAACATCTGGACGTTTTAACTGTCCCTCGGCATTGCGACTGCTGGTTTGGACAAAATATTCGTAGTCCTTGCGCAGCCCAGATTCTTCCAAGACTCGCTCTAGTACCAATTCGCCCCAGTTACCTTGCAGCTTATTGTCACCCTTCAACGCCTTAGTCAAATTTTCGGCTTCTGCATTTATGCGCTCGCTTGCTTTCTGCAAGTTTTGTACCTCGTTAAGTAGCGATGCACGCTCCTTGGTGTCGCTTTGATATACCTCTTCTACTTTTTTCTTAAAATCGCCTATTTGTTCGCGAAACGGATTGAGCATTAGCTGCAATGACTGCTGCTGCCTTGTGCCTTGAGCGTCAAAAACCCTGTTCGCAAGCACCTCGAATTCTTGCTTCAGTTTGGCGCTGGTTTCGTTAAAGAGTTTTTCTTTTTCCTGAAAACCGACTTTGATTTCCTCCATGCGTGCACTTAAGGCGGCAAAGTCGCTTTGGCTCTGACTCAAATCTGATCGGGCTGAGTGGAGGAATTGCTGCTGTTGTTCTAGTTGTTGGGTTTGCACTTCAAGCCGGGCATTAGCGGCGGCTAAACTTTGTTCGGTTTCACTAAGTTGTTGCGCTTTAAGAGTCTGACCCTCTTGTAGGCCTTGGGCTTTAGCCAGTTTTTCTGCGGCATCAATCTCTGTCAGCAATAGTTGTCGGTGTTTTTTATGCAGCAACCACGCGCTGCCTGCAGCGCCGATAGCCACACTAAAAAAAAGGTACATTGCTAAATTTAGCCATTCACTCAAGTCAAATCCCTCGCCTCAGATAGAACCATAAAATAGGCCGTAATAGATTCGTAATAAATCTAATATTTTTTCAATATCGGTTCAATATGATGCCTAGGGTACCAGCATTTTTCGGCGACTAGCAGTTTAGAAGCAACTTAACACCGCCAATTCACGTTGGTAGATTATTAACCTAAATTCAGCAAAAAACGTGCTGTTCCGCTACAGTCGACCTTGATTCTAAAACAGTCTACTGGGCTAATCTTTGATAACTTGGGAGAATTTTATTAAAAAGCAAATTGGTATCCAATTACCTCGTCAAGCAAACCCCGAAGCGGTGGCAATTCGCTACTCCTTAGAGTTGGAAGCACTGGCACCTCTAGCAGACATCATTGAAGTCTCAGCGGATACTCCTAAAGCGTTTGCCCATGGTGTTCGTGGCATGGACGCGATTATTACATCTTGGGGTTTTCGTATAGATGCAGACCTTATCAATCAACTTGAGAAATGCGTGGTGATCGGAGTAGGAAGCGTTGGTGTTGACATGGTAGACATAGAGGCCGCTACGGCCGCAGGTATTGTGGTGACCAATGTGCCCGATGTGTTTATTGAGGAAGTTGCTGACCATGCAATGATGATGCTCCTAGCTAGTGCAAGGCGAATGAAGACTATGGATCGTATGAGCGCCAGTGATGAGTGGTGGTCCGGACGTCCTTTGTTAAACCATACCCCGCGAATGATGGGTCAAACCTTAGGACTATTCGCCTACGGTAATGTTGCTAGATGCACCGCTAGGCGTGCTAAGGCATTCGGGATGCACGTTATTGCGTACGACCCTTATGTCAGCGAACTTGTGATTTCTGAAGAAGGTGTAGAACCCGTAAGCTTCGATGAACTACTCTCTCGCTCTGATTATCTGTCTGTGCACGCGCCACACAATGAAGAAACCCACCATAGTTTTAGCTCCGATGAATTTGCGCGGATGAAAGATACTGCCATCATC
>CAJWNY010000038.1 GCA_913043815.1 uncultured Gammaproteobacteria bacterium | reverse complement strand
TTTGATGGCAGCGCTTAAGTCTCAGCCCGCAATGTCAGGTAAGGTGCGCTTTCTCGGTGTCGGCGGTCCAGCGATGCTTGCCCAAGGCTTAGAACCACTCGCGTCCATTGACGAACTCTCGGTGAACGGCTTTAAAGAACCTATATTACGCTTGCCGCAGTTGTGGAAACTTTATCGCCGACTGGCGAGCACCTTTGAGCAAGAATGCGTCGATGTCTTTATTGGCATCGACTTTAATGTGTTCAATTTTTTGCTTGAAGGTCGGCTCAAAGCGAAGGGAACACCTACGGCACATTATGTAAGTCCCTCGGTTTATGCTTGGCGTAGTGGTCGCACCAAGCGAGTTGCGCGCTCTGCTGATGTGATTTTTTGTCTTTTTCCATTCGAACCCAAATTTTATGCCGACTTGCCGGTGCGGGCGATTTTTGTTGGCCACCCCTTGGCGCACGAAATTACTGAATTCGACACTCAGGAGGAAAAACGGCAGCGGGCGCGGACGCAGCTAGGTGTTGCAGAGGCTGATGTCGTTTTAGCTATGTTGCCGGGCAGTAGGGGCAGCGAAATCGAACTAATGCTTGAACCCTTTCTGAAAGCGGCAGAAATTATTCAGTCTCATTTTGCCGAGCAAAATAAGTCAGTGAAAGTGGTTATCCCATGCATCAATGCTGCTAGAGAAGCGCAAGTTCGAAGGGGCATGCAGAGCGCCCCGCAGCTAGATATTCACATCCACCAAGGCCAAGCTAGGCTGGCTCTTCTCGCTTGTGATGCCGCGTTAGTCAAGTCCGGGACAAGCACTTTGGAGGCCATGTTGCTAAAGAGGCCTATGGTTGTTAGCTATCGTTTGGGGTACTGGTCATATTGGATTGCGCGGCTTTTGGTTAGAACAACCTATGTGGCCATGCCGAATATCCTGTCGAATAAAGAACTGGTGCCTGAATTACTGCAGGATCAAGCTCAACCACAAGATTTGGCCTGGGCCTTGTTGGGCGAGCTGGAAAACTCCCTCAACGATGATGAATATTTTCAGCCCTTTGCGAAGATGCGCAAAATTCTAGAGGAAGGGGAGCTGGGATTGGGTGCGAGCAATACTGCGGCCCAAGGAATAGTAGATCTGCTACAAGAGAAGGGTAAACTCTAATACAGTTGCAAGACGACACAAATAGGCGACGCCCTGCGTTCGCTATTTGGTTAATTCGCTTTGAATATGGGCTAATGTGTCGGTTACTTTACGTGTAAGGTCAGTTCGATTATTTAGGATTAGAATTTCTGTGGTCAAAGGGCAGATGAGCAAAATTTATGGTCATGAGCGCGGCATTATTGCCGGGGTCGATGAGGTTGGGCTTGGGCCTTTAGCCGGTCCGGTCGTGGCCTGTGCGGTAATTTTAGACCCTGATTTGCCTATACAAGGGCTGCGCGACTCTAAGGCAACAACAGAAAAGTCTAGGCGCGAATTGTCCATTCTCATTCGACTGCATGCTTTGAGTTGGTGCATTGGCCGTGCAAGTGTTGCTGAGGTGGATGAGTTCAACGTATTGCAAGCCAGTCATTTGGCCATGTGCCGAGCTGTAGCGGGTTTGAGCATTGTGCCAAACAAAGTTTTGGTAGACGGCAATAAAGTGCCTGACTTTCCTATGGCTGCTGAAGCCATTATCAAAGGCGATCGTATTGTCGGTCAAATTAGCGCAGCTTCGATTTTAGCCAAGGTGGAACGGGACGCGGAGCTTGTGCGGCTTGCGCTAACTTACCCGGGATATGGGTTTGAGCATCATAAAGGGTATCCAACGAAGAAACATATGAGCGCACTGAGTGAACTTGGGCCATGCCCAGAGCATAGAAGAAGCTTTGCGCCGGTGCGCAGGGCTTTAGAGCGGGTGACTTGCTCATGACTGAGGAGGCGGCTAAGTTTGTTCACCTGCACGTTCACAGCGAGTTCTCTCTGTCAGAAGGCTTGCTAAAGGTCAAAGATGTTGTTGGCACTACTGCGGAAAGAGGCACGCCTGCGTTGGCGCTGACTGACTGCAATAACCTTTTTGCCCTAGTTAAATTTTATGAAGCCTGTTTGAGCCAAGGGGTTAAACCAATTCTTGGTGCGGAATTTGTTGTCAGTTGCAGTGAAACCGGTATGAGCGGCCGCATCGTTGCCCTGGCTAGAAATATTGCCGGTTATAGCAACCTTATTGCGCTGATTTCTGCTGGTTATACCTCCGCTCAACAGCGCGGAATTATTGCTGAAGAGGATATCTTTGCGCGCAAAGAAGGGCTTATTATTCTTGCCGGAGGCGTAGGTGGGCACCTCTGGGCCGAGCTTGCCATCGACGATCAAGGGCCGGTACTTAATCGAGCACTTAAATGGCAGCAAGAGTTTAGTGAGGATTACTTTCTTGAAATTACTCGTACCGGGCGCGAAAAAGAAGAGGAAATGTTAAGGCGTACCTTAGCCATAGCATCCAAATTAGATATAGGTGTTGTTGCGTCCAATGATGTTTGCTTTACCGCCGCCGAAGATTTTGAAGCCCATGAAACTAGAGTTTGTATTCACCAAGGTCGTGCATTAGACGACCCACGCAGAAAGCGCCAGCACAGTCGGCAGCAATATCTGCGTAGCGATGCAGAGATGGCGACTCTCTTTGCTGATATTCCTTCTGCGCTACAAAACACCGTAGAGATCGCTAAACGCTGCAACGTGGAAGTGCCTTTAGGGACCTACTATTTGCCAGATTACCCCATACCTAATGGCCTCGGCCCTGAAGACTATATTCAACAAGTCTCCCAAGAAGGTTTGGATCGCCGCTTGGCTAAGACCGGACCGTTAAATGGTTTTACTGAGCAAGATTATAGCGACCGCTTAGCTTTTGAACTTGGTGTTATCAACCAAATGGGTTTCGCTGGCTATTTCTTGATCGTTATGGAATTTATTGCCTGGGCAAAGAGTAATGGCATTCCGGTAGGTCCCGGGCGTGGCTCAGGTGCAGGTTCTTTGGTGGCCTATGTGCTGGATATTACAGACCTAGATCCACTTGAATACGACTTGCTGTTCGAGCGGTTTCTCAACCCCGAGCGTGTCTCAATGCCAGATTTCGATGTAGATTTTTGCATGGAGGGACGGGATAGGGTCATTCAGCATGTCAGTGACATGTATGGTGTTGAGTCGGTTAGTCAAATTATTACCTTTGGCACGATGGCCGCAAAAGCGGTAGTTCGAGATGTAGCTCGAGTGCAAGGAAAGCCCTATGGCTTGGCCGATAAGTTATCAAAACTTATCCCTTTTGAGGTCGGCATGACTTTGACCAAGGCCATGGCAGAAAGTGCTGAAATGAAGGAGTTTGTTGAGAGCAGTGAAGAAGCCAGCGAAATTATGGATATGGCTTTCAAACTGGAAGGTATTGTTCGCAACGTTGGACGCCATGCGGGCGGTGTAGTTATTGCGCCCTCTGCTTTGACTGATTTTGTACCCCTATACACTGAAGATTCAGGCACGGGCTTGGTCTCCCAGTTCGACAAAGATGATGTAGAGCGGGCAGGGTTGGTTAAATTCGACTTCCTGGGTTTGAAGACGCTAACGATTATTGATTGGGCGGTGAAATCCATTAACAAATATCGTCAAACGTTAGGCGAGGAACCCGTTGAAATTGAAAACATCCCGCTAGACGAGCGAGGCACTTTTGAGCAGCTCCGAAGGGGCGAAACCACCGGCATATTCCAGTTGGAGTCTCGGGGTATGAAGGATTTGATTCGTCGCCTGTTGCCCGAGAACATCGATGACATTATTGCTTTAGTGGCTTTGTTTCGTCCCGGGCCATTGGAGTCTGGTGCAGTGGACGACTACATTAATCGTAAGCACGGTACCGAGGCAGTCAGCTTCCCGCACCCTAGCTTGGAACCTGTACTTGAATCTACTTATGGTGTTGTTCTCTACCAAGAGCAGGTGATGCAAATTGCCCAAGTGTTGGCGGGCTTTTCCCTTGGACAAGCTGACCTTTTGCGGCGCGCAATGGGTAAAAAGAAAGCTTCAGAAATGGCCAAGGTGCGTGAACAGTTTCTGGCTGGCACTGCAGAAAATGATGTTTCTGCAGGCCTAGCAAATGAAATTTTCGACCTAATGGAAAAGTTTGCTGGGTATGCGTTCAACAAATCGCACTCTGCTACCTATGCCATTGTCAGTTTCCAAACGGCTTGGCTGAAGTCTCGTTACCCCGCCCATTTTATGGCTGCTAATTTATCTGCAGACATGCAGACTATTGACCGTGTTGTGATTTTGGTTGATGAAGTCAGGCGTATGAAAATGTCTCTGCTGCCGCCGGATGTAAACATCAGTCAATTTCGTTTTTCTGTAAAAGGCGAGGCTGTGATTTATGGATTAGGCGCCGTGCGCGGAGTCGGAGAAGGGCCGGTGTCCGCCATTGTTGAGGCTCGTGTCCGAGGTCCATACTTGGATCTGGCAGATTTTTGTCGCCGGGTAGACAGCAAAAAAGCGAACAAACGTGTGCTTCTGGCGCTGATTAGTTCTGGTGCAATGGATGAGTTTGCTCTTGCTGACGAGACGTTAAACCAAACGAGGGCTAGACTGCTTGCAACATTACCCCAAGCGGTACGAGGGGCGGAGCAGGTGGCGCGAGACCGGGCGGTGGGTATTACGGATCTTTTTGGTGGTATTGAAAGTCAGCCTGCTGTCCAAGACTTTGAGGTGCAAAGTATGGCCAAGCCCCTGACTACTTTAGAACGTTTGGGTGGAGAGAAAGATACCTTAGGCTTATACCTAACTGGGCATCCCATTGAGAGTTATGAAAAAGAGTTAGGACATTTTTGTCGCAGCAAAATTAAAGATTTAAGGGCCAGCAAAAATACTCAGTGGGTAGCGGGAATGGTCATCAGTAATCGAGTCATGAAAAATAAGCGCGGTTCGTCTATGGCTTTTTTGGTGCTAGATGACAGAAGCGCACGACTTGAAGTATCACTGTTTTCGGATGCTTTCCAAAATTATGTGCACAAAGTATCGAAAGACGAGTTGTTGGTTATCGAGGGTGAAATTCAAAGCGATGAGCGTAATGGTGGTATCACTTTGCGTGCCAGCCAAGTGCTAACCATGGATGAAGCTCGCCAAAAATTTAGTCGCGGGTTAGCCTTAGACTTCACGGCCTCCCAATTGCCGGTTAACTTCAACCAAAAATTGAAAGAAATATTGCAGCCTTACCAGGTGCCAGGAGCAACGTGTCCCGTAGCAATTTTGTACAAGGCCGAAGAAGCACAGGGCAAAATTAGCCTAGGACCAGAATGGCACGTTAAAGTCAGCCAGCAATTATTGTTTGATTTAGAAGAAAATTTTGGCGACGAGAAAGTCAGTCTCAATTACCCCCAAGGGCGGAATTTTGGCTAATTCAAATTGTTCCCAAGTATGACGGCCAACGTTTTTCTTGAAGCCCAACTTGTAGATGCATTGGCGGCGCAACCAATTCCCCAACGCTATCTGGTGGCCTTAAGCGGTGGGGTAGACTCGACAGTGCTTCTCCATGCATTGGTGGCAATTCTACCTTCTAGCGCGCTTGTCATCGCATTGCATGGCAATCATCAAATCTCAACTGAGTCCTCAAACTGGGTAAAGCATTGTGAGATTCAATGCGCGCGACTTGGTGTTGACTTTGTTTGTGCCGATTTAGTGCTGGCGGTCCGTGGCAATTTAGAAGGTGCATCTCGCGAGGCCCGCTATGAATTTTTCGCCAATAATATGCGAGCAGGGGATTTGCTCTTGCTGGGGCAGCATGCGGACGATCAACTAGAAACTGCATTCTTGCGCCTGTTTCAGGGCCGCGGTCTAATTTCAATGCGTCATCAAGGTGGCTTGGGCCTTGGTCAGTTTTTACGCCCACTCTTAAACCTTTCAAGAAGTGATTTAGTGGCATACGCCCAAGCCAGCAATTTAACTTGGATCGAAGACCCCTCTAATGGCGATATTAGATTTGATCGCAATTTTTTGCGTCATCAAATTGTGCCAATGTTGCAAAAGCGTTGGCCAGGTATAACCCAAGCGTTACTTAGGGTGACAGGCCAAACCAGTGCACAGCAGGCACTGCTACGGCATTTGATAAAGGATCTCGCTGATGAGGTCCCGTTCAATAAGCTGCCTGATGATACGGCAAGTCAGCTACTTTGGCTGCGCACTTACCTTTCTGTCCGGGGGCATTTTGCAGTGAGTGATCGGGCGTTATCAGAATGGTTGAGGCAGGCACAAAGCGCAGAGCAGTCCGAGTTGAAACTTGATGAAAGCGGATTTTTACGTAGTTGGCGAGGAGGCCTGTATTACTCAAAGCGGACTCAAGTGTTAGCGTTTGACGGTGCGCTATTGGCTTTGGGTGAGAGCGTGTCTGGTTGCTTTGGGTGTTTAGAGTTGGTCCAGTGCAACTCAGATGAGGAGGACGCGTTTATTTACTCAGGCCCTGTTGAAATTGTTTGTCGGGGTGAACTGAATGATGTTTCACTTAGCCGAAGTTTTGGTTCGGCCTCGCTTAAAACACTATTTCAACAGGGCAATATTCCACCTTGGCGCAGAGATGAATACCCCTTAATTATGTGCAAGGATGAGCTTGTAGCGGTGCCTGGCATCGCGAGTCGATTAAAAATTGCTGATACGCAGTTAGACGGACATCCTAGGGTCTGGTGTCGAGGCATTTTGCGTAACTGAGCGCTTTTGTGGCGAGTTTGTTCAAAATGCGCGCATTAGCTGAAAATAGTCGCAATAAATTGTCAATCTGATTGAGGTTAACTCGGCGCTCTGTTAACTTTTCCTTCCATCTTGCCTAGGTTCATGTGAATCGATTTCCGGTTGCAAATCATGTAATAAGGCAGATTAGATGGAGTCCAATGACGCGTTATATTTTTGTTACCGGAGGTGTAGTGTCTTCTCTAGGGAAAGGCATTTTGACATCCTCACTTGCTGCTCAGTTGGAGGCGCGTAGCCTCAACATTAATGTCCTAAAAATGGACCCTTATATCAATGTCGACCCAGGTACTATGAGTCCTGTGCAGCATGGCGAGGTGTTTGTGACGCAGGATGGCGCTGAAACAGACCTTGACCTTGGTAACTACGAACGCTTCTCTAAAGTTCGCATGACGCGCAATAACAACTTTACCACAGGGAGTGTTTACGCTGAGGTGATTCGCAAAGAACGCCGTGGCGACTACCTAGGCGGCACTGTTCAGGTTATTCCCCATATTACCGATGAAATCAAGCGTCGCACTCGGCTTGCCGCAGAGGGCGTAGATATTTTGATTGTCGAAGTGGGCGGCACGGTCGGCGATATCGAATCTCAGCCATTTCTTGAAGCCATTCGTCAACTGCGTATGGAAGTAGGACGCAACCGCGCGCTGTTTATTCACCTCACTTACGTACCTTACTTGAGAAAAGCCGGCGAAATCAAGACTAAGCCCACCCAGCACTCCGTTAAAGAAATGCGCTCCATTGGCCTGCAGCCTGACATACTGGTCTGTAGGTCTGAAATGAATATTCCAAAATCTCAACGTGACAAGATTGCACTGTTCACAAGCGTGGAAGAGCGCGCGGTAATTTCTATGGTCGACGTCGACACCATTTACCGTGGCCCGCTGGAGTTGCATAACCAAGGTTTAGACACGTATGTAACTGAGCAGCTAGAACTAGATTGTCCGCCGGCTGATTTAAGCGACTGGCAGGACGTAGTAGATGCTCAACTGAATCCAAAGCATAGAGTACGCATCGCCTTTGTCGGCAAATACCTTGAACTACTGGATGCGTATAAGTCTCTTATCGAGGCGATTAAGCACGCAGGCATTCAAACCCTCACTGAAGTCGATATTAATTTTATTGATGCCGAACGCCTCGAAGCGGAGGGCACTGGCCTGCTTCAGGATGTGGGGGCAATTTTAGTCCCGGGGGGATTCGGTGGTAGAGGCTTTGAAGGCAAAATTTTGGCCGCTGGTTACGCCCGAGAAAACAGCGTGCCTTATTTGGGCATATGTTACGGGTTACATGCAGCGGTGATCGATATCGCGCGAAACTGTGCAGGCATGGTCAATGCCCACACCACAGAGGTTAAGCAAGATACGCCAGACCCCGTCATTGCTCTAATCACCGAATGGACAGACCGAGGTGGGCAAGTAGAATTGCGCGATTCTGCCAGTGATATGGGCGGCACAATGCGCCTAGGTGAGCAAGTTTGTATGCTTAAAGAAGGTACTTTGGCCGCTGAAGTATATGGCCAGGGTGAGGTGCGTGAACGTCATAGGCATCGTTATGAGGTTAACAATCATTATGTCGATCGGCTGATAGAGAGCGGCATGATTGTGGGCGGTCGCTCAGCAGATGGCGAATTAGTAGAGATGTTAGAGCTGGCAGACCACCCATGGTTCTTGGCTTGTCAATTCCACCCCGAGTTTACTTCCTCGCCAAGAACCGGTCACCCACTGTTTTCTGGGTTTATTTCGGCAGGACTGGCTTTTTCTGAAGGTACATTAAAATAGCCTAGATTTATAAGAGCAATTTCTGCCTGCTCAAATGGTTACTACATTCATTTTGGATTTAAGATTTATGCAACTAGAAAATTTTGAAGTGGGCGGGGATAACCCTTTGTTTGTAATCGCTGGACCCTGTGTGATTGAGTCGGAAACGCTCATTATGGAAACGGCCACAGCACTTAAGGAGCTTGGTGAGAGGGTGGGCGTTTCTTTGATCTTTAAGAGCTCTTTCGACAAGGCCAACCGTTCTTCCATGGACAGCTACCGTGGTCCAGGCATTGAAGAAGGTTTGCGCATTCTTGAGCGGGTTAAAACCGAACTCTTCATGCCCGTGCTTACCGACGTGCATGAAGACACTCCCCTAGATGAGGTCGCCAGTGTTGTAGATGTCATGCAAACTCCAGCGTTTTTATGTCGCCAGACCAATTTTATTCTTAACGTCTGTGCCCTGGGCAAACCGGTGAACATAAAAAAAGGTCAGTTTTTGGCGCCGTTGGATATGGTGCAGGTGGCCAATAAAGCGAAATCTACAGGGAACAAGCAAATCATGGTTTGCGAGCGTGGCGCTAGCTTTGGTTATAACAATCTAGTGTCTGACATGCGCTCTCTAGCGTTGATGCGGCAAACAGGCTGTCCAGTTGTTTATGATGCAACCCACTCAGTGCAAATGCCCGGCGGCCAGGGGTCTGTTTCTGGCGGCCAGAGAGAAATGGTGCCGGTGTTAGCCAGAGCTGCCGTAGCGGCAGGCATTTCAGGGTTGTTTATGGAGTGCCACCCAAACCCCTCGGAGGCCATGTCAGATGGGCCGAATTCTTGGCCCTTAGATATGGTCGGCGATCTTTTGGTGCAACTAATGGCCATCGATGCAGTGGTAAAAGGCCAACCAAGATTGGAAGATCAAGTAACGAAGTCTTAGTCCCGTATTTAGCGGCAGTAATATAGACATCTTAGTAATTTAGAGGATTAGCAGGGCATGACGAAGATCGTAGATATCCACGCACGGGAAATTTTAGATTCCAGAGGCAACCCGACCGTTGAAGCACTAGTGATTACAGAAGATGGCTACCAAGGCTTAGCAGCGGCGCCCTCTGGTGCCTCAACCGGTAGCCGTGAAGCTCTGGAGTTGCGCGATGGCGATCAGTCTCGTTATCTGGGCAAAGGCGTACAGCAGGCAGTAGGTCACATTGACGGCGAAATACGGGACGCCTTGGTGGGTAGAGACTGTTCTGACCAACAGCTGATAGATAATCTTTTGCTACAACTAGACGGCACTGATAACAAGGCGCGATTGGGCGCAAATGGCATGCTTGCGGTCTCGCTTTCAGCCTGTAAGGCGGCTGCCGCGAATACCGGACAACCCCTTTACCGGCACATAAACCAGCTTTGCGGCGGCGTCAAAATGCAGATGCCTGTGCCCATGATGAATATCCTCAACGGTGGTGAGCACGCTGATAATAATGTGGATATCCAAGAATTTATGATTCAACCAGTGTCTATGACTAACTTCCGCGATGCTCTGCGGTGCGGCGTAGAAATTTTTCACCACCTAAAAGCGGTATTGCAGGCGATGGGGTTATCTACATCTGTGGGCGATGAGGGCGGCTTTGCTCCGAATTTGGAATCTAATGCCCAAGCCCTAGATGTAATTGCACAGGCGGTAGATCGGGCGGGCTATAAGTTAGGCGTAGATGTGACCTTAGCTCTAGACTGTGCAGCGTCAGAATTTTTTATTGACGGCAAATATGATCTCAAAGGTGAAGGCCAGGCCTATGACCCGACTGGGTTTGTTGAATACTTGGCTGACCTTTGTGAAAGGCATCCCATTGTCTCGGTTGAAGACGGCATGGATGAAAGTGACTGGTCTGGCTGGGCGCAGTTGACCCAACGTTTAGGCGATAAGGTCCAGCTTGTGGGGGATGATCTATTTGTTACCAACACGGCTATTTTGCAAAGAGGTATTGATGAGCACATTGCCAATTCAATTCTCATAAAGTTCAACCAAATTGGTACCTTAACGGAAACTTTAGATGCCATTGCAATGGCCAAAGCTGCGGGCTACACCAGTGTAATATCTCATCGCTCTGGCGAAACAGAAGACACAACTATTGCAGACCTGGCCGTAGGGACTGGCGCGGGGCAAATCAAAACAGGGTCTTTGTGCCGCTCTGACAGAGTAGCTAAATATAACCAACTGCTGCGTATTGAAGCGGACTTGGGTGGCGATGCTACCTATCCAGGGCGCAGTGCCATACGCGCGAAATAGGCTTGAACTTTAGCGTTTGTTGGTGAAACTGAGTGAAGGATATTTACTCTTGGCTTGGTTTATCAAACTTAGTCAACAATATATCGGTGTATAGTGGGTTCTCAAAGCTGGCGGTACGAAAATGAAGATATTAATCCCAATTTTGGTCATCACACTGTTTGCATTGCAGTACCAAATATTTTTTGGTCAAAGTGGTTATTTTGCGAAAAAAGTTCTATCCCAGCAGTTACAAGAGCAGCAGCAACGATTCGAACAATTACAACAAAGAAACCTAAAGATGACAGCTGAGGTACTAGCGCTTAGAGCTAATCCAGCGGCCTTCGAGTCTAGAGCGAGAAGCGAATTAGGTTTGGTCAAGGAAGGGGAAATTTTCTACCTCGTACCCGATGTCGCAAACTGAGGGGCCTGTCGATATAGTTTCTCCGGTGCAGCCTTTGATAAAAACTCATAGCGCCAGCATTAAGACCTTCCCCGAGGATTGGCGGGTGACAGAAATCATGGGGCAGCCATGGAGTGGTGAGGGCGAGCACGCTTATTTGTACGTTGAAAAAAGGGGCATGAACACGGCTCAAGTCGCGGTATGGCTGGCACAGCAATATGATGTAAACGAAATGAATGTTGGCTATTCTGGCATGAAGGATAAGTTTGCAGTAACTCAGCAGTGGTTCAGCATTCATTCGCCATTGGATATAGATCCGGCTGAGTTAAGCCTCGTCGATTCACCTCACCCCTCCAACGCTTCAGATTTAGCAGAAAACGAAGGAAGTTATGCTCGGGTTCTGCAGGCTGTACGCCATAACAAAAAACTGCGTAGGGGTGAGCATGCGCTGAATCGCTTTGAGATAACCTTGAGAGCCATAAACTCAGATATTGCGATGGACGGCGAATCGCTGGCCTGCCTTGGGCAACCGTTTACCAACTATTTTGGACCCCAACGATTTGGCACAAATAATATTGAGTCGGCACTTGCTTGGCTGCAAGACCGTCGTCGCAGAAAAATTTCGCGCAAAGCCCGTGGCTGGCATTTTTCAGTGCTGCGTAGTTTGCTGTTTAATAAAATAGCTCAGGCCAGAGAATCGGCGGGAAACAGCCATAATTTTATAGATGGTGATTGTAATGAATATAACCTGCCATCAGGGTCTCTTTGGGGGCGTGGGCGAACTGTATTGACCGGTGATGCGTTAGATTTAGAGACGCGGGCGTTAGAAGCCGATGCATGGGTTTGCGAAGCCCTAGAGTTCGCTGGGGTAGATAGAAGTATGCGGCCTTTGAGTGTTCAGCCCGAGGACTTCAGCTGCGCTAAATCAGAGGACGGGGTACTGGTGCTTCACTTTGCATTACCTCCTGGGGCATACGCCACTGTATTGTTGGCTCAGCATTTCGATATTGAGGATAATAGTCGTTGAGTAATTTCGATTTGCAAGGCATAGGAATGACCTCCCAGCGCACGCGGGACCGCTTGGTAGCGCGTCTGCGCGAACAGGGTATTTCTGACGAAAAAGTTTTAGGGCAAATTGGCTCTCTGCCGCGACATATATTTATTGACGAAGCATTAGCTCACCGCGCTTACGAGGACACAGCTTTGCCGATAGGCCATAGCCAGACTATTTCTCAGCCCTTTATTGTTGCGCTTATGACTCAGTTAGTCACCGAAGTGCCGCGTGCAAAGGTATTGGAAGTAGGCACTGGTTCTGGTTATCAAACCGCGCTCTTGGCGCGTCTTTGTGAGCGAGTGCTAAGCATTGAAAGAATTAAGGCATTAATGCCTAAAGCCCGCGAACGTCTGTCAGCGTTGTCTTTTAGAAACATTCAGATGCGTCATGGTGACGGATACGCGGGTTGGCCAGAGCATGGGCCATTCGACGGTATTCTAGTTACTGCTGCGCCGCCTGTATTGCCAGAACTGCTTCTTGAGCAACTCGCCATAGGCGGACGTTTGATCGTGCCTGTGGGCAACGGTAATGAACAAGACTTGCGTGTGATTGATCGCACTGAAGAAGGTTTTGTTGAAAATGTTCACGACCGCGTTAACTTTGTGCCGTTGTTAGGCGGCGTTACCCATAAATAGGACCTGCGGTATGCAACAAAGCGGTGGTGGTTCTGGAAGTTTCATAGGCTTAGTGTTGCGCGGCTTAGCAATGGGCATTGCGGAGTTGGTGCCAGGGGTATCTGGTGGCACTATCGCTTTTATGACCGGTATTTACCTCCAATTAGTTAGAACTTTGGCATCTTTTGGTTTTGAATCTATAGCGATGGTTGGGCGTCCCAAGAAATTTTGGCTTCACCATAACCTGTCCTTCTTGCTCAGCTTAGGGCTGGGTATGGGCATTGGTGTTGTCACTTTTGCTCAGATTATCCGCTATTCTCTTGCTCATTTTCCGCCGGTGATCTGGGCCTTTTTCTTTGGCGTGATTAGCGCATCGATAATTCATATGGCACGTCAGCGCAGTACAAGAGCATTGTTATTTTACGCGCTCCCCGGAGTTATGCTGGGTCTAGGTTTTGTGGCGTTACCTGTCACGGATTTTTCTGGTTCTCTACCAATGATTTTGATCGCTGGAGCGCTGGCAATTTGCGCTTGGATATTGCCCGGTATTTCCGGCAGTTTTGTGTTGCTACTACTGGGTCTTTATGACGATATTATTCTCGCGGTCACAGACCGCGATGTACAAGTATTGGCTTCATTGGCCTGTGGCTGTGGGCTCGGCATTCTTTTATTTGCGCGCTCACTTGCTTGGATTTTAGACCGCTACGCAGATCAGCTTCTGGCTTTTTTGATTGGTTTTATGAGCAGTGCACTGCTCAAACTTTGGCCGTGGCAAGACGCCAGTGCGGAGAACGTTTTTTTTGCCTTGGTTAGCCCGGCTACATACACGTCTGTTGCCGGTCTCAGTGCGTATACAGAATATGCAGCCCTCGCGGGGCTGCTGGGGGTATTGGCGTTATGGCTAATGACCAAATACTCCAACGACTAATTATTGTAGTACTTGTTGTAGGAGCCCAGGTTGGCTGTGTCTCCCTTGGTACGCCTACTGTCAGTGACCGCTCGAGTGGCGCCACATTAACCTCTTCTGGGCAGTACGTTGTGCGTAAGGGAGATACGCTTTATTCCATCGCTTGGCGGTTGGGTTTGGATTATAGATCTCTCGCCAGCATTAACGGCGTTCGCAAACCTTATGTGATTTTCCCAGGACAAAAGTTACGCCTGCGCGGCAAGCCCATTATGTCGGAGACTAAAAAGAAGCCTGTAACGCCAGTTGCGGCGAAAACTACGAAGAGTAATAAGGACGGTAAATCGATTGCCCGCGCAGCGCCCTTAAAGCCACAACAGAGCAAAGCGCTTAGCGTGGCTGTGCAAAAGCCAACTCCACCTAAAGTTTCTGCGCTAGTTGCGAGTAAGACTAAACCAACCAAAGCTTTGAGCTCGAAATGGACGTGGCCGGTAAAACAAAAAACCATTGGCAAGTTCGGCAAAGGCAGTAATGGCTTGGATTACGGCATAACTCGTCGCACTAATGTCACGTCAGCTGGCTTGGGTGAAGTTGTTTATGCAGGTAATGGTATTGCCGGGTTTGAGCGTTTGGTGATTGTTAAGCACTCGGGCAATTTACTCAGCGCTTATAGTTTTAATGGGCGGGTGTTAGTGAAAGAGCAGCAGCTCGTTGGGGCTGGGGTGCGGTTAGCAGAAATATTGCCAAGGCCGGGAGTAGGGCAAAAGTTGCACTTTGAATTACGCCGTAACGGTAATCCAATTAACCCCGGTTCGGTGATCCGCTGAGCAAGGGACGATTATCGCTCTAGTAACGCCAGTTTACCGGGCTTGTTGTTCCACTCTTCAGCATCTTCCGGTGCAGGTTTCATCTCAACGATATTTGGCCAAATTTCCGCCAATTCAGTGTTTAGTTCCAAGAAGTTGAGTTGATCTTCAGGGATTTCGTCTTCCGAGAAAATAGCGTCTACCGGGCATTCTGGCTCACATAGCGCACAATCGATACATTCGTCTGGGTGAATGACCAGCATGTTAGGACCTTCATAAAAGCAATCTACAGGGCAAACTTCTACACAATCGGTGTGTTTGCACTTGATGCAATTTTCTCCAACGATAAATGTCATAAAACTGGCTCTATAATTTCAAAGCCGAGTAGTTTAGCTGATGCAACTTAGCTGTCTAGCGTTGTCTGCGTGCGTAGGGATTGTTCTGCTCAATTTTTTTGGCAATGTACTAACTATGAACTTATTTTTGCTTCTATTTTGGCGCCTTTCTAAGCGAAACCTCGCTTTTTTAAATGTTTGATAGACCGTTTTTTAGCTCGTACAAAAGGCTCAGGGCTTGGCGTGGTGTCAACTCATCTATGTCTGCACCCTTGAGTTGCTCAAGAGTAGCCATCTCTTGTGAAGAAACTTCATTTAAGGTTTCTTCTTCATAGCCGGAGTCAAAGGGTTCGCCTAAGAGCCGGCTAGACGCGCTGAATAGGTCTGTTTGATGAGGGTTGTTATTGGCTTGCTCTAAACTCGCCAAGCGTTTTCTAGCAATAGCTAACACTGACGCAGGCACGCCAGCTAGTTTGGCTACTTGAATACCGTAACTCTGGCTCGCCGGGCCTTGCTTAACTTGGTAGAGAAATACGATGTCGCCTGCGTGCTCGCGTGCGCTTAAATGTACATTGCCAACGCCTGCGTAAACTCCGGGCAAGCCGGTTAGCTCAAAGTAGTGGGTTGCAAAGAGCGTCATTGAGCGCGCCTTATCAGCCAGATGAGCAGCGCAGGCCCATGCCAGTGCTAGGCCATCGTACGTGCTTGTGCCTCGGCCGATCTCATCTAACAGAACTAGGCTATTTGCCGTTGCATTGTGCAAGATATGTGCGGTCTCGGTCATTTCAACCATAAAAGTTGATCGCCCACTAGTTAGATCATCTGCCGCACCTATGCGGGTGAAAATGCGGTCTATGGGGCCAATTGTGGCGCTTTGAGCTGGGATGTAGCTGCCTACATAAGCCAACAAACAAATGATCGCCGTTTGCCTCATGTAGGTTGATTTGCCGCCCATGTTTGGCCCGGTGACGATGAGCATTGTGCTCTGTTCATCAAGGTCAACGTCGTTGGCAATAAATGCGTCTTTTGACGCCGCTTTAACTACTGGGTGCCAACCTTGACTAATATTTACGCCGGTTTGTTGAGTAAAACTGGGTTTTGCGAAGTTGAGCGCATAGGCTCGCTCGGCCAGGCTCGACAATACATCTGCCTGGGCAATAGCCTCGGCAGCCTCACGCAAAGGGGTTGAGAGCTTGATAAGATCGTTCAGTAAGTCGCCAAATAACCGCCGCTCTAATTGTAAAGATTTAGACTGACTGCGTAGTGCATCTTCCTCGAATTCTTTGAGTGCTGGCGTTATATAGCGTTCTGCGCTCTTTAGCGTTTGTCTTCTTATATATTCTTCAGGGATATCGCCTTTGGCTGCTTTTGAGGTTTCTATGTAGTAGCCGTGCACACGGTTGTAGCCCACCTTTAACGTGCTTATGCCGGTGCGTTGACGTTCTGTTTGCTCAAGTTCTGCTAGCCAGTTTGCCGAGTGTGTGGTGAGCTTGCGCAGTTGATCTAGCTCTTCGTTATAGCCTTCTGCAAAAACGCCACCCTCACGCATGGTCACTGGCGGTTCATCTATTATGGCGCGTTGCAATAATTCTGTTAATTCCGAAAAGTCGCCCAGCGCATTATGCATAGAGGCGTTTAGATCGCCTGCAATATGCCCAAGCACTTGTCTGATTTCAGGGAAGCGTTGCAAGGCGTCGCGAAGTCTAGACAGATCTCGTGGTGAAGCAGAGCCAAGATTTATGCGGGTGAGAATGCGCTCTAAATCGCCTATAGGCTTCAACACGTCTCTAACAGCAATTTCTTTGTGACCGGCGAGGCTGTCTGCAATCCAACCCTGACGCGCCATTACCACATCTAAATTTCTGCTTGGTTCGTGCAGCCACTTTTGCAGAAGGCGGCCACCCATTGCAGTTACCGTAGTGTCCATGAGGCTCAATAACGTGTGGTCCAAAGCGCCGTTACTGCGGACGTCGATTTCCAAGTTGCGGCGAGATTGCGCGTCTAGACCGATAGTTTGTCCGCCTTCGACAAAATAAATGCGCTGTAAAAACGACAAATCTTGGCACTGAGTATTTTTAGCGTAGCGCAGTGCGGCGTTTGCAGCGCCAAGGCTAGGATCTGTGGTCGCCAAGCCCGTAATTGAAATGACATCATCGTTGAAGTGTCTTTGCAGCTCGGCTATCGCTTGGCCGTGATCAAAGTAGCCACTATCCACACCAGTGGCCTTAAGGTCGTGGCCAACGTACTCCTGCCAATCTAATACTGCATCTTGGGGTAGCAGCACCTCTTTTGGGCGAAGCTGCCAGATGAGATCGATAAGTTGCGACTTAGAACTGATTTTTTGTAGCTCTAAAAGGCACCCAGACAAATTTAAAAGAGCTAATCCAATGCCGTCCTTTGTTGGGTTTACCGCGAGGGTTGAGCTGTCGGCTCTAGATTCAAGCAGCGCTTCATCAGTTAACGTTCCCGGGGTAAGAATGCGTTGCACCTGCCGTTCCACCGGACCCTTGCTGGTAGCAGGGTCGCCGACCTGTTCACAAATAGCCACAGAGCGCCCCAGTTTTACTAGCCGTGCCAAATAGCCATCTGCTGCATGAAAGGGCACGCCACACATTGGGATAGGCTTACCATCGCTCTGGCCTCGTGAGGTTAAAGTGATGTCTAACAGTTCAGCGGCCGTTTTAGCATCGTCAAAAAATAGTTCGTAGAAGTCGCCCATACGATAAAATAAAAGAGCATCTGTATGATCTGCTTTGATGCCTAGGTACTGTTGCATCATAGGTGTGTGAGATTCGAGTTTTGTTACAGCATTAGGCTCAGATGGGGGCACAGGCATTATGACGTTAAACCTCTAAAAGTGAAGAAACTCGAAGGTCTAACTATACCGATGCAGGCGATGTTAAGCAGCCTCAGTATTGAGGCAGTGATCAAGATTTTGCAGAGATCGGTGGCGCAAGGGGTGGGAACTATCTGAAATCTGCAGATTTTTTTTTGACAGGGTTGCACGGACTACTGAATGGATATACAGTACTTCTGAAGCTGCACGGAAAACTCACAAAAACCTGCTGCGGAGTCGGTAAAGCGACTAATAATAGAATTAGTAGTGAGCATTGTATTAAGAATTAGCAGTCAGAACTAACAGACTCAATCATTAGTTAGAACTAATGAAAAGAATAATAGTGAAAATTAATAGTCAATGAATAACCAACTATGTGAGTTGGTTCAAATAGACAACAGGAGCGCATCATGATTCAGAAGTCTAAAGAAGTTAAAACCAAAGAAGCGAACAGAAAAGAAGATAACCCAGATAAAGAACGGGCGTTAGGCGCGGCACTTGCACAAATTGAGCGCCAGTTTGGTAAAGGCTCAATGATGCGTTTGGGCGATAAAGAACTAGTTGCTATTCCAGCCATTTCTACTGGTTCGCTGGGCTTAGATGTAGCGCTAGGCATAGGCGGGTTGCCCCAAGGGCGTGTAGTAGAAATTTATGGCCCAGAATCTTCGGGTAAGACTACGTTAACTCTGCAAGTTATTGCTGAGGCACAAAAAGCGGGTGGCACTTGCGCATTTATTGACGCCGAGCACGCGTTAGATCCAATGTATGCTCAGGCACTGGGCGTAGATACAGACGAACTCTTGGTCTCTCAGCCAGACACTGGAGAACAAGCACTAGAAATCTGCGATATGTTAGTAAGGTCAGCTGCGGTAGATGTTGTCATTATTGATTCTGTTGCAGCGCTAACGCCTAGGGCAGAAATTGAAGGGGATATGGGTGATACTCACGTTGGTTTACAAGCGCGTCTCATGAGCCAAGCATTGCGTAAAATGACTGGAAACATTAAGCAATCTAATACGCTAGTGATCTTCATTAACCAGATTCGTATGAAAATTGGCGTAATGTTCGGTTCGCCTGAAACGACTACTGGTGGTAACGCGCTTAAGTTCTACTCTTCGGTTCGTTTAGACATAAGACGTATCGGTGCAGTTAAGAATGGTGATGAAATAATCGGGAACGAAACCCGCGTTAAAGTAGTTAAAAATAAAGTGGCGCCGCCGTTTAGACAAACAGAATTTCAAATCTTGTACGGCCAAGGTATCCATCGTACCGGTGAAATCATTGAACTTGGCGTGCAGCAGAACCTTGTTGAGAAATCTGGCGCTTGGTACGCCTACAATGGTGAGCGAATTGGTCAAGGGCGCAAAAATGCTTCGGATTTTTTAGACGACCATCCCGAGATGAAGGCGGAAATAGAAGGCCTAATTCGTGATCAGTTGATGCCAAAGCAAGGGACTGACGCTGGTGGCGCCGAAGTGGTTATTCCTGATGCAAATCAGGAGAGTTTGAGCCGAGACGAAGCTGATTAAGACTTTTTAGGTTAGGACTTTGTAAATTAAGGCTTATTAGGTTGGGGGAGAAGACGGAGGCGATAGCGCTCGCGTCGATCCCTTCGATTCTTAGGGCGCTCAGGCGCTAGCGTTGCTTGAGTAGTCATCCAGCGAGACGGGTAGGTAGATTGCAGAACAGACAGGTAGTTGGAAAACGAAGATGCTCGTTTGGACGAGTAATACTTCCACCTAAACGATTAGCAGTACAAGTGTTATCGGGCTTTTTCAATGTTGAACCCACACCAATCCACTTTCTTTACCCCCGGACAGAAACCTACTTCGATGCTCAGATTTCATTCGTTAAAGCCTCGGTTCGTAGAATTTAAGCCAATAATATTTGTGCCAATTAGGTCGCTTCCCTTGGGTGGAGTGACCTACCTATGCTAACCGAGCAAGATAAGGGACGCGTTTATAACGCAGGTATTCGTCTGCTCACCCGCAGAGAATACGGTGTTATTGAGCTCACCAAGAAACTCAGTCAAAAACATCCACCTCAATTAGTCGAACAAGTTGTTTCTCAGCTTTTAGAGCAAAACCTTCTCAGCGATAGCCGCTTTGCAGAATCACTTTGCAACAGTCGAATTGGGCGTGGTTATGGCCCTATATACATCTTTCAAGAACTTTCGATAAAGGGTATTGCTAATCACATTATAGGAGAGTTCATTGACAAAAATGATCCCGCTTGGTTGGAGCGAGCAATTAAAGCCGGGCGCAAAAAAGCTTCCCCACTGTTGCTCGAAAAATACTTTATGCAGTCAGAAGCCTTTGAAGAGGAATTCTTGCGGCAAAAAGGCGTTGATGAGCATGATTTGAACGGGGAAGATGAGCATCTATTTGACGATGAGGAAAGTGAAGGCTCGTCGGGGGTTGGTCAGTATGACGAGTATGAAGGTGCGGAAGACGAAGCGGTCGCAGCGGGCTTTCCAAAATTACGAAAGCTCAACAATGTTTCACAGTCTAAGCACCTGTCGAGCAGTCGACTAAGAACTAAGCCCATGCAAACGCTGGGCAAAATATCCAAAAAAACTGCCAAAAAAGTGATTTATAGAAAGACAAGAGAGCAACTTTTTAAAGAACGCAAACAAAGCGACTGGATGAAGGTAGCAAGTTTCTTATCACGCCGTGGCTTTCCTGGTGACCTTATTTCTAAGGCAATGAGGGTTATAGCGCCAAACTAGTTTGATCAGCGTAATTGCGGCAACGGCTTAAACGTAGTCACCCAATATATTTCAGATTACTATAGCCGCCTCTCAATAACTCTACCTACTTAAATAGGCTTTAAGTCGTTGCACAGAGACCTTCGCATATAATGTCAAAGCCTATGCACTTCCTTTATACTTTCCCTCTCTAACATTTGATTGATTTTCAAACCAATGAATACTGCTGACTTACGTGCTGCTTTTCTTTCTTTTTACGAGTCGAAAGGGCACAAAATTGTTCCATCTAGCTCCCTGGTGCCTCACAACGATCCAACATTGTTGTTCACTAATGCCGGGATGAATCAGTTTAAAGACCCATTACTTGGCAAGATTGATCCTGGATACTCTAGAGCGACTAGCGCCCAACGTTGTGTAAGAGCCGGTGGTAAGCATAACGACCTAGAAAACGTCGGCTACACCGCACGGCATCATACGCTTTTTGAAATGATGGGTAACTTTAGTTTTGGCGATTACTTCAAGGAAGAAACTATTACTTGGGCTTGGGAGTTTGCGACAGATGTAGTTGGACTCTCTGCCGATAAAATTCTTATTACTGTGCACCCGAGCGATGATGACTCGCGCAAGATTTGGCGTGACAAAGTGGGCATCAAACCGGACCGTATTATTGATCTGGAAGAAAACTTTTGGACAATGGGTGACACTGGTCCGTGCGGTCCCTGCACCGAGCTTTTTTACGATCATGGCCCTTCAATTGCTGGTGGTCCCCCGGGTTCTGCAGACGAGGATGGCGATCGCTTTATAGAATTCCAAAATTTAGTGTTTCCCCAATTTGATAGGCTTGCGGATGGGGAGATGATCTCGCTACCACAGGCTGGCGTGGATACGGGCATGGGCCTTGAGCGCATGGCTGCTATTCTTCAAGGTGTGCATAGCAACTATGAGATCGATCTTTTTCGCAAGGTGATGATGGAAGCCGGCAACTTTGCTGGCATCACCAAAGAAGAGCAGGTGTTGGGTACTGCGTCTCTAAGGGTAATTGCAGACCACATTCGCAGCAGTGTGTTCCTAATTGCTGACGGCATTACTCCGGGTAATGAAGATCGTGCTTATGTGCTCAGACGAATTATCCGTCGCGCATTGAGACACGGTTACAAACTCAATATTCGTGAGCCGTTCTTCCACAAATTAGTCAAAGTGTTGGTCGCTGAGATGGGTGAGGCTTATCCGATTCTAGCGCAGCATGAGCAAGCAGTGACAACTGCGATTGCTCAAGAAGAGGAGCGCTTCAGTGAGACACTTAGTCAAGGCATGGAGCTGCTAAAGGGCGAATTAGACCAAGTTAATGGTGACACGTTGCCCGGTGACGTGGCTTTTAAACTATATGACACGTATGGCTTTCCAGTTGACCTTACCGCAGATGTGGCGCGGGAGCTCGGCTTGCAAGTTGATCAAAAAGGTTTTGATGATGCAATGGAGGCGCAGCGTGCACGTGGCCGAGCATCTACCAGTTTCTCCACCAGCCTAGGACAAAAGATCAGCGTTAAGCAGAGTGTAGATTTTCTTGGCTATGAAGAGCTAAACAGCAATGCCAGTGTTTTAGCGGTATTTGATATAAATGGCGACGCTAAGGAAGCCCTATCAGCGGGGGAAGAGGGTGTGGTTGTCTTAGATAGGACGCCCTTTTATGCAGAGTCAGGTGGCCAAGCAGGTGACTATGGACAGCTTGTTATTGATAACAATATATTTGTCGTAAAAGACACTCAGGTAAGCGGTGATCAGCGCTTACACATTGGCATCATGAGTGCAGACAGCGCGTCGAGTTTCAGTGTGGGCAACGCAATATCTGCTTCAGTTAACTCAGTTTCGCGCCGCAAGACCCAGGCGAATCATTCTGCCACCCACTTAATGCACGCAGCCCTTCGCAGCGTTCTTGGCGATCACGTGCAGCAAAAAGGCTCGCTAGTAAATAATGAGAAGTTACGTTTTGACTTCTCACACACGGGTCCAGTAACCGCCGAACAATTGCATGAAATTGAGGACTTGGTTAACGAGCAAATTTTATTGAACAGCCCTGTGACCACCGAACTGCTCTCTTTTGACGATGCGGTTGAGCGCGGTGCAATGGCTCTGTTTGGCGAAAAATATGGTGACGAAGTTAGAGTTCTCTCAATGGGCGGGAGTTACTCAGTGGAACTTTGTGGTGGCACTCATGTGAGCCGCACGGGCGATATTGGCCTGTTCAAGATTCAGTTAGAAAGCGGCATTGCAGCAGGTATTCGTCGTATCGAAGCGGTTAGTGGTGAGGGAGCGCTCGCAGTGGTGAGTGAAAACGATAACCTCATCGCATCAATCGGTCATACCTTGAAAGTTGGCGTGTCTGAGATTAACAGTCGTATTATCCAGATCCTCGCTGAAAACAAAGCCCTTAGCCGCGAAGTAGAGCAGTTGGGGCAGAAGATCGCTGCCAGCAAAAGCTCGGACTTAGGCGGTCAGGTAGAGCGTGTTAATGGCGTCGACTTCATTGCTGCTCATGTAGAGGGCGATAACAAAGCCATGATGCAAACACTGGATACCCTGCGTTCCCAGTTGTCGGAAGACAGCGTCATAGTGTTGGCTCAGGTTGCTAGTGGCAAAGTGGGTATGGTGGTATCTGTTAGCAAATCAATAACAGAAAAAATTAAGGCCCCTGAATTACTCTCTGCGATAGCAGCGCAGGTGGGTGCCAAAGGTGGCGGACGGCCAGATTTAGCTCGTGCAGGTGGCGGTACAAATCCAGATGGCGTTATGCAAGCCCTTGCTGATGCACATATTTGGGTGCGCGATAGGTTAGCTAACTAATGGCATTGATAGTTCAAAAATATGGAGGTACCAGTGTTGGAGGCGTAGACCGCATTCGTGGCGTCGCACAGCGAGTGAAGAGTTACGTTGATCAAGGTCACCAAGTTGTGGTGGTTGTATCGGCCATGTCAGGTGAAACCAATCGCCTGGTTTCAATGGGTCGTGACATTAGCGGTGATTACGGTAGTGCGCGCGAAATGGATGTACTTACAGCTTCTGGTGAGCAGGTCACAACCTCCTTGCTTAGCCTTGGACTTTTGTCTATTGGCGTACAGGCCAAATCATTCTTAGCCGATCAAATTTCAATAAAGACTGATAACGTCCACGGCAAGGCAAGAATTCAAGAGATTGATACCGATGCCTTGCGGGCTGAGTTAGATATGGGCTGCGTGCCCATTGTTGCTGGCTTTCAGGGCGTAAATGCGCTCGGTGAGATAACAACATTAGGACGCGGTGGTTCAGACACCTCTGCTGTGGCACTGGCCGCTGCGTTAAAAGCCGATGAATGTGAGATTTGTACAGATGTAGACGGTGTCTATACTACTGACCCTCGAATTGTGGAGTCAGCAAGACGACTGACTCACATTACTTTTGAAGAAATGCTCGAGTTGGCAAGTTTGGGATCAAAAGTACTGCATCCAAGGTCTGTAGAATTTGCTGGGCGCTATCGTGTGCCCTTACGTGTTATGTCTACGTTTCAGGACGGCCCCGGCACACTAATTACAACGGAGAAAGATGATATGGAACAGCCCCTTGTCTCAGGTATTGCTCATGCAACCGATGAAGCAAAAATTACCGTTGCGGGCGTGCCAGATTTGCCGGGAATTGCCTCAAAAATTTTGGGCCCAGTAGGCGCTGCGAATATCGAAGTGGATATGATTTTACAAAATACTGGTGCAGATGGCCTTACAGATTTCACCTTTACCGTAAAACGACAGGACTATGATGCAGCGCAGAAAATTCTTAAAGGGATTTCTAAAGATATTAATGCCCGTGAAATCAGTGGTGACAATGCAATTGCCAAAGTTTCAATTGTTGGCGTAGGTATGCGTTCGCACGCAGGCGTCGCAACCAAAATGTTTGACTGCTTGGCCTCGGAAAATATCAATATTCAGATGATCTCAACTTCGGAGATTAAGATATCAGTGGTGATCGCTGAGCGTTACGTAGAGCTCGCTGTTCGTGCGTTGCACAATGTATTCGAGCTGCAAAACCTTCCAGAATAAAGGTTGCAAGCTAAATAAGTATCACCACGATGTACAGGCTGACCTTATACAGCACACGCTAGGCAGGAGAGAGAAAGCTTGTGCTTTTTGGCGTTTGCTGCGTGGGGGTAATAGAGGGTTTAGAAAAGAGTAGAGGGAAAATCATGTTAGACACCAACAAACTTTGGCTTGAGCCCTTGCAACTGTCAGACAATCGCCTAGGAGCTGATCAATTAGTCAGTTGGCGACAGCAAGGTTATGCTTTTGTAGATGGCCTCATTCCCACCTCTTTAATTGAACGTGCGGAATCCGACGCATTAGCTTTTTTTCCCAAACCCCAAACTTCCGGAGCCAAGCACTTCAACACCTTTGGTAGCGGACAAAATTTTGTGTTCCCTTCGAGCTCCTCCGCTGTCAATGAGTTAACGATGGCGCCTGAGCTGTTAATCGCAGTGAGTGCGTTGCTCGGCGAGTCTCTAGCAGATTTGCGTCTTTCTCAGTCAGATTTATGGCCAAAGTATGGCGATGGTTCAATAACAAAGCGTGAGGACTGGACGGAACAACGCATGCACTGCGACTATCCTAATCACACCCTGTTGCATCCGCCCCAATGGGATAACCCTGAAGCTGTGGAAATCATAATTTATCTAAGTGACAGCGAGGAATGTGGTGGCGCCACAGCGTTGGTGCCGCGGGAGGGGCCAAACGATCCAGCTTATACTTGGCCTATTTTTAATATGCCTGGCGTGCAGGATCGCCCGTACATCAATAGCCGTGTAGAAGCCGAAAGCTATTTGGCCGAATACTACCCTAATATTGCCGATTTTCGAGCGGCAAACCTTTATCCGCGCGAGCGCGTTGCGCGTTATCGTCGTGGTTCCGTATTGTTTTATCGCCATGACACTTGGCACCGAGGCCGTCCGGTTAACGATGGAACGTGTCGCATTGTGCAAAATTTGACTTTCAAAAAAGCCGATAGTGAATGGCTTAACGTGCTGCATCCCGGTTGGTGCTGGTCTATGTACGGGAAGCATCAGACGATGGAGCGTTGGATAGCTCAAGCATCAGTCGAGCAACGCGCACTGCTTGGCTTCCCCAAGCCAGGGCATAGTTATTGGTCTTTTGAGACCGTCGCAGCTGTAGAGGGGCGCTACGGAGCATTTGATATTGATATGAGCCCCTATAGACAGGCGTTAGACGCCTAAAGAGCCGCAGTCGGCATTCAAATTTCGGTCTCGCGCTGGATCCCACAATCAACGTCTAAGAATCCTAATGGAAAATAACAAAAACGAATTGATAGCTGACTATGTAATTGTAGGAGCAGGTTCTGCGGGATGTGTTTTAGCCAGCAGGCTAACCGAAGACCCCAGCTGTACGGTGATACTCATAGAAGCAGGTGGTTCAGATAAAAATTTAATCGTACAAATGCCCTCTGCTTTTTACTTGCCTATGCAAAGTAAAACTCTCAATTGGGGCTACGTGGCAGAGCCAGAACCTAATATGGACGGGCGAAGATTAGATTGTCCAAGAGGGCGAGTGATGGGCGGTTCCTCCTCTATTAACGGCATGGTTTATGTTCGTGGCAACGCCAATGATTATCAGCGTTGGGAAAAGATGGGCGCGAAGGGCTGGGGTTACTCGGAAGTTTTACCTTATTTCAAGAAAGCGCAGCGGGCCGACAAACGTACGACTGAAGACGAGTTTAAGGGGCATGAAGGGCCTGTAGGGACTACATCCGGTGCGTTAAAGAACCCGCTGTACAACTACTTTTTAGCTGCTGCAGAAGAAGCAGGGCACCCGTTGAATGATGATTTCAATGGTCAGCACCAAGAAGGTTTTGGTGTTATGCCCATGACGGTTGCTGACGGTATTAGATCCTCTACCGCGCGATCTTATCTGACTGGGAAACGCCGCAATCTTAAGATAATTAAAAAAGCCATGGTGCACAAAATCCTAATCAACGAAGGTAAAGCAGAAGGCGTAAGCTTTGCAGCTAGGGCAAAGACTAACCAAGCATTTGCCAACAAAGAAGTGTTGGTATGCGCTGGGGCTATCAACTCACCGCAGTTACTCATGCTATCGGGTATTGGCCCCAAAGATCACTTGAGACAGATAGGTATAAGCGTAAATGCTGATGTGCCCGGGGTGGGGCAAAATTTGATGGATCACCTTGAAGTTTATGTTCAACAAGGCATCACGAAACCTTTGTCTCTATATAAAGATCTCAGTCTTTTAGGTAGAGCTAAGATTGGTTTGGAATGGCTGCTGACGCAACGTGGGTTGGGAGCCACCAACCACTTTGAAGTTGGCGGTTATATGCGCAGCTCCCCAGCGGCAGAGCAGCCAGATATACAATTTCACTTTTTGCCAGCTGCAATGTCCTACGACGGTAGTTCTCAGGCTTCAGGCCACGGTTGTCAAGCCCATGTAGGTCCAATGCTGTCACCTAGCCGTGGCAGTGTTAGGCTAAATAGTGGCAATCCGTTTGATTATCCAGCTATTAAGTTTAACTACATGAGTCATCCGTCAGACTGGGCAGTGTTTCGAGCAGCCATTCGCGGTGCCCGCGAGATATTTTCTCAGCCAGCTTTTGACGCTATTCGCGGTCCGGAGTTCAACCCGGGTGCCCAAGCGCAGACCGACAATGAGTTAGATGCCTTTGTACGAGCTAATGCTGAGAGCGCATATCACCCATGTGGTACCTGCAAGATGGGTGTAGACGATATGTCAGTAGTAGATCCAACGGGTAGAGTGCACCAAATAGACAACCTGCGAGTCGTAGATGCATCTATATTTCCGCATATCACCAACGGTAACTTAAACGCGCCCACCATAATGGTTGCAGAGAAAATGGCAGACATCATTAAGTCTGCCTAGTCCTACTTCATATGCACAAAGAGGAAAAACACCATGGCTACAATACTCATTACTGGTGCAAACCGAGGTATAGGACTAGCAATAACAACTCTAGCTTTAACGCGAGGCAATAAAGTAATAGCCGGGTGCAGAAGCCCAGCTTCAGCGGCCCAGCTGTCGGTTCTGCAAAAAAACTATTTTGAACACTGCTCAATTATTGAACTGGATGTGGTTGACGAGCAATCATTGGAAAGGGCGTCAAGTAGCTTGAGTGAGCCTTTAGATCTGCTCGTTTGTAACGCAGGCATTGGAAACGGTTACGGCGGTATGCACGGCGAAGAAAATACTATGGCCGTATTTGAAAAAGTACTCCTTACTAATACCGCTAGCCCATTTTTTACCACGCGCGCCTTCTTGCCTCATTTAAGAAAGAGCAGTGGCTTAGCTAAAGTCGCAGTAATTTCATCGCTTATGGGCAGTCAAGCCCATACTGCCGCCAACGCGTACGCGTATAGAGCATCAAAAGCAGGTGCAAATAATATAGCAGTGACACTCAGTCGTGAACTAGCCCGTGAAAATATCGCCGTAGCTACTTATCACCCAGGTTGGGTGAGAACCGACATGGGCGGTCCCAATGGAGATATCTCACCAGACGAGAGCGCAGCAAAATTGTTTGAAAGGTTTGATGAATTGACTATGAAGCAAAGTGGACAATTTATTAATTACAATGGCGACAAGTTACAGCTTTGACTTTTACCTAAGGTTCAGATTCAATCTTTCTCGGTTAATGCGTAAGAAAGGTTGTCTAATTTAGCTTTGCTAAAGACTTCTGCTCCGTTAAACCACACATATATCCCCCACTTATTAAACCCTATTATTTGCTTACCTAAAAAAGTAAATTCCTCGGTCTGTTCGATCTGTGAGGATTTTTCCCCCGGTGCGCGGTATTAGCTGTAGCATTGATAAACTTGGGTCCAGGCGGCTTTTTCAGCAAGTAAATATTTACCTTGCCCGTTTCTTCAACTAGCGGGTTTGTTTTGTGCTGTTTTGGGAAAA